>NC_007426.1:0-324402 GCF_000026045.1 Natronomonas pharaonis DSM 2160
GCCGCTTACCGGTCAATATCGGCGACCACGTCGTTGTGATACGCCAGATACGCCGCCCCAAGGTCGTGGTCGTCAGCGACGGTCAACCGGTGGCCGTCGACGCTGTCTTCGTAGGCATGCTGGATGTCGAGCGTCTGCGGGTCGATGCGAACGAGCCCGTGTTCGAGGTCGGCTCGGTGGTTCGGGCAGACCACAACCGCGTTTGCCGCCGTCTCCGGACCACCCTCCGCCGGCGGCATCGGCCGGTGCAGTTCGGCGTATCCCTCGTCAGAGGCGCGCCGGCGGCGGTCGCCACAGACCATACACCGGTAGTCGTAGGCGTCGAGGAGCGACGTTTCAGGGGGTGTTTCCGAAGCGGAGTCAGTGCCGGCATCGGGAACAGCGCCGGCGTCGGTGTCGGTGTCAGCAGCAGCAGTATCGGCATCAGCAGCAGTATCGGCATCAGCAACAACAGCGGTATCGGTAGCGCGGTGGCTCTCCCCGCCGGGGGCGGTCGTCAGTCCATCGTCCGCGCTCGCTTCGACCGCCGAAGTGGTGTCGGTTCCGTTCGCCTCGCCGTCGGTGTCGGCGCGCTCCCGGAAGCCGTCGATGCCCTCCGAGCGCCGCTTGCCGGCCCGCGTAAGCTCGTTGAGCCCGCCGTCACGAGTGAGGTAGCCGAGCGCGACGAGCCACTGCAGCAGCGGCTCGACGGCATCGGTGTCTTCGAGCTCGGCATCGAGTTCGGTGCCGAGCAAATCGAGAATCTCGATATCCGTCAGCGGACGGACCCCCAGCGCGTCAACGGCGGCGTCGAACCCGCGAACCGACGACAGTGCTCGGTAGAGAACCACCGGCTCCGTGTCGGGGGCAGCATCAAGCAGCCGGCGGCCACGCTCGTCAAGCCGGCACTCCTCGTCGACGTACAGGAGACCAAGGTCGTCGAGAAACCTGAGTTGTCGCTCGGCGGCGGCGCGGCTCGCAGCGCCGCGGTCACACAGCCACGAGGCGGCGGCCGAGGCCGAGGGTGCGTCGTCGCTGACGTGTACACACAGCGAACGAACCGTCTCGGACCACTCCGAGGGCGGCCCGGCGAGCGGCTCGATAGCCAGCGCATCGAGGTCAGTCATTGGCCGGGGATACAACGAGGACCGAAAGGAAGGTGTCGGAACAGAGTGGGCGCGGATGGAATTGAACCATCTTCTTGGCCTTGTAAGGGCCACGTCATAGCCACTAGACCACGCGCCCGCAGTTCGTCCAAGTCGGTCGTTGGGGATAACGCTTACTTTCTGTGCCGGAACGCTTACCGGCCCACACCACCAGCATTCGGTCGATGGACACCCGCCGCGTCGTCGGGTACGCCGTCGCAGCCGTTGCGCTCGCGGCTGCGGCCGTGCTGCTCGCGTTCTCGACAGGCCTTATCGCGCCGTTTCTCGGCGACGGCTACGACCCGGACGCCTACGACCCGGACGACAGCTACGGCGGCGACACCGACTACGAGCACACGACGGTCACCGTCGTTGACGGCGAGACCGGCGCAGAACTCGGGGCTGTCGATGCCGCCATCGCGGACACGTTCAACAAGCGGTATCTCGGCCTGAGCGCGACCGACGGCCTTCCCGAAGACCGTGGGATGTTCTTTGTCCACGACAGCCCCGACGACTACACCTACGTGATGCGGGATATGTCGTTCGGCATCGACATCGTCTACGCCGACGCCGACGGGACGATTACCGCGGTCCACGAGGCTCCCGCACCCGGACCGAACGAGGACGGCGACGACCACGAGTACCCGGGCTACGGCCAGTACGTTCTCGAAGTCAACAAGGGCTGGATGGCCGACCGTGGAGCCGGCGTCGGTGACAAACTCCGATTCGAGCTGTAGTCGTCGCCGAAAACCGGCGCTGAACCGCCGGGAGGCCAAGGATTATCCGCCACCAGCGGCGAAAAACACCGATGGCGGATATCGCCTGGGACGACGACGACCCCTTCGAAGAACAGCGGGCCAATACGGATGACCCGATGGGGCGACTTTTTTCGGCGTACGGGCGGCCACACATACTGCCGGCGACAGTCGGCGTCATCGCCAGCATCGCCGCCCGACTGCTCGATTTGCTGCCGCCGGTGCTGCTGGGGCTGGCCATCGACGCCGTCTTCAACGACGACGCCGCGTTCGCGATGTGGCTCATCCCTGATGCGTGGCTGCCGGCCGAAGAAAGCGAACAGTTGCTGTTTGTCGTCGGCCTCATCGGCGGTGCGTTCGTACTCAGCGCCGGCTTCCACTGGGTCCGCAACTGGGGATTCAACGCCTTCGCCCAGCGCATCCAACACGACGTCCGGACCGACACCTACGATGCGATGCAACGGCTCGAAATGGGCTTTTTCGCCGACAAGCAGACCGGCGAACTCATGTCGATTCTCTCGAACGACGTCAACCAGTTGGAGACGTTTCTCAACGAGGGGTTGAACTCGATGTTCCGGCTCGGCGTGATGGTCGTCGGCATCGGTGCCGTGCTCCTCTACTACAACTGGCAACTGGCGCTTGTCGCGCTGTTGCCGGTCCCGCTCATCGCGGGCTTTACGTACCTCTTTGTGAAGGTTATCCAGCCGAAGTACGCCCGTGTTCGTTCGTCGGTGGGGACGGTGAACTCCCGGCTGGAGAACAACCTCGGCGGGATGCAGGTCATCAAGACCGCGACGACAGAGGAGTACGAGTCCGACCGCGTCGATGCGGTCTCTTCGGAGTATCTCGACGCGAACTGGGACGCCATCGGAACACGAATCAAATTCTTTCCGGCGCTTCGGCTGCTCGCCGGCCTCGGGTTCGTGCTCACCTTCGTCGTCGGCGGGTTGTGGGTCATAACCGGCAGCGGTCCGGGGCCGCTGACCGGCGACCTCACCGTCGGGACGTTCGTCGTCTTCATCCTCTTTACACAGCGGTTCGTCTGGCCGCTGGCGCAGTTCGGGCAGATAATCAACATGTACCAGCGCGCCCACGCCTCCGCCGAGCGGGTCTTCGGACTCGTCGACGAGTCGGACGGTCTCGAAGCGACCGGGGAGGCAGACCCACTGGCGGTGACAGACGGCAGCGTCGAATACGACGGCGTGACGTTTGGATACGACGGCGAGACAGTCGTCGAGAACATCGACTTCGAAGCCGATGGCGGTGAGACGGTCGCACTCGTCGGCCCGACGGGGGCCGGGAAATCAACCGTGCTGAAGCTCCTGCTCCGGCTCTACGATGTCGATGAAGGAGCGATTCGCATCGACGGACAGGATATCCGCTCGGCAACACCGACATCGCTACGGCGGCACATCGGTTACGTCGGCCAAGACACGTTCCTGTTTTATGGAACCGTCCGGGAGAACATCGCCTACGGAACGTTCGACGCCGACGAGTCGGATATCGAGGCAGCCGCGAAGGCCGCCGAAGCACACGAGTTCATCACCAACCTTCCGGAGGGCTACGAGACGATGGTCGGCGAACGCGGCGTGAAACTCTCGGGTGGCCAACGGCAGCGCATCGCCATCGCCCGTGCGGTGCTGAAAGACCCCGCGGTGCTCGTCTTGGACGAGGCAACGTCCGATGTCGACACTGAAACCGAGCTGCTCATCCAGCGGTCGCTCGACCGGTTGACAGCCGACCGGACGACCTTCGCCATTGCCCACCGGCTCTCGACTATCAGGGACGCCGACACCATTCTGGTCCTCGATGACGGCGAAATCGTCGAGCGCGGCACCCACGACGAACTCATCGAACGCGATGGGCTGTATGCGCATCTGTGGGGCGTACAGGCCGGCGAAATCGACTCGCTGCCGGAGGCGTTCGTCGAGCGAGCCGCCGAACGGCGCGCTCGCGCCGATGTCGACGGCGACGACTGAGTCCGCAGTGGGACGCCGCCGACGCCGACTCGGACCGAAGCGTCGGACCGCATCGGTCGCCGCGACCGGCGTTTTCAAGACGCTGTCGGCCGACGGTGTGGTATGCTCCGGCTCGCGGTCGCAACCGACGCAGAGACGCTTGACCGCATCCGCGACCCGCTCGCTGACCACGGCATCGAGGCCGAACACGTTCCGACGACTGAGCGAGCCCAACCGCTCGGGGAACCGTTCACGGAGACGGCCTTCGATGTCGGCTTCGTCTACCCGTCGCGGCTGATGGAAGGCGGTGTCGCCGACGCCGCACTCGACATCCCGTGGGTCAACGGTCGGGACGCGATACTCAGAAGCCGGAACAAGGCAGGGGCACTGACACGGCTCCAGCGGGCGGACGTGCCGGTGCCCGAAAGCGTCTACCTCTCGAATCCCGTCGACGACGCGACGCTCCGGGCAGCCTTCGAGGCCTTCGACCCGCCGGTCGTCATCAAGCCCAATTCGACGACCCGCGGGGTCGGCATCGCCAAAGCTCACGACCTCGATTCCTTTCTCGGCATCTGTGAGTATCTCTCGCTGGTTCACGACTACCGTGCCGCCGACGACCGCTCGTTTCTCGTTCAAGAGTACCTCCCGGACGCCCGCGACTACCGCGCGATGGTCGTCGACGGCGAGTGCGTCGGCGCTGTCGAGCGGCGGCTGCCGGACGAGGAACGACGGGCCGGCCGCTGGAAGCACAACGTCCACCGTGGCGCGACCGCTGAGGGGGTCGAGCTTCCGGCCGAACACCGGCGGCTCGCTGTGGCGACCGCCGACGCCCTCGACATCGACTGGCTCGGTGTCGACCTGCTCGTATCCGGCGACCGGGCCGTCGTCAACGAGACGAACGCGCGACCAACCGTTGATGCGGCGACAAAATACGAACCGGGGTTTTACGACCAGTTGGCGGCGCTCATCAGGCGAACAGCCGAACAAGGATAGCCGGGAGAGCCGCGATTGGCAAAACCGGCTACGTCAGGAAAGGTCGATATCGGCAGAGCTACCGGTGCGTTCGAACTCGACTTCGAGGACGCCGTTGTTGAACGTCGCCGACGCCGAATGCTCGTCGACGCGGGCCGGGAGCTCGATACGCTCTTTGTAATCGCTGTGGTCGGTCGTCGCCGCGATGGTGACGCGGCGGCCATCGCACTGAATCGTGAGGTCGTCCTTATCGACGCCCGGTAGGTCCGCGACGACGCGGATTTCGTCGTCGTCCTCGTAGACGGAGACGTGGGCATCGCCCCCAAAGCCGGCGTCGCCGGCATCGATGCCGCCCGTCATCTGGTTCATCATTCGCTCTATCTCGTCGAAGATGTCATCGAACGGGTCATCGCGGTCGTCGCGGCGCATATGCGGCGATACGGGAGATGCGCTCAAAAGCCTTCTGTCAGTTACGGATGTTAGAGCCCGACGCCGAGCGTCTCGTTTGTCGTCTCGCGGGACTCGTCGGCGTCGGCAGTCCCGAGCACCGCACGAATGGCGTCGATGTTCTCGGGGACAACGTCGGATTCCTGATGGATGGCCTGGAAGAGATAGAGGTCCGAGCCCTCCATCGAAACGGATTCCGCCCAGATGCAGTTCTCCCAGATGTCGGCGCGCGGGCGGCCGCGGTCCATCGCGAACTCCTTGAGCTTGCCCGCGCCGTCGATGCCGTAGCTTTCGGGGATGAGGAAGGTCCGGTCCTGCTCGTCGAGAAGGTCGGCAACTGCCTCGGCATCAGGGGTAGACTCAAGCGTCACGTTCACCGAGTGGGTGTGCATCAGCGTCGCCGGCACTTTCAACCCGAGGGTGTCGATATCGAGGTCGGGGAAGATAGTGTTGACGTCAGGGCCGTGGTGGGACGGGAGGCTGACCGGGTTCGGAAGGATGTCGTTAATCGGGCCACGGCCGGTCTGTCCGGGGTCGCCGCCGCGCCGGACCAGCGTGACGCGGGCCTTCTCGACACCGTACTCCTCTTGGAGTGGCGCGAGCAGCCGTGAGAGCCCGGTCGTGTTACAGGAGACGACGCGGACGTGGTCGGCATCCGCGGCGGCCTCGAAGTTGCTCCGGGCGTTGAACGAGACGTCGACGAGGTCGGCCGACTCGCCGCCCTGATACAGCGCCGGCGTGTCGTGGGCCTCATAGAGCGATTTGTTATCCGCGCCGATGCCGGACGGGCAGGCGTCGACGACGATGTCGGCGGCCTCGACAAGTTCGTCGACGGTCCCGGCGAGGTCGATGCCGGCCGCCTCGAAGTCGTCAATCCGGTCTTCGATGGCCGCATACAGCGGGTAGTCGTTCTCGACGGCGAGTTCCGCCTCGTGGTTCGGGCTCGTCTTGGCGACGCCAACGAGTTCCATGTCCGGCTGGAGCGTCACGGCGTCGGCGACGCGTTTGCCGATGGTTCCGTAACCGTTGACCGCGACCTGAATGCTCATGCCGGTGGCTCCTCGCCGGACCGGAATAGCCGTTTCGTTCCCGTCTCGTCGCGCCTGTGCCGTGCGGTCACGACCCGACCACAACGAGACAGGTGGCAACGTCTATGCGGCCGCCGCCCGAACTGCCGGGTATGGCCGACGAACTCGAAATCGAATCGCCGTCGGCGGTCGCTTCGGCCGCCGAGACGGCAGTCGAACAGTGTCTCGCCATCGAGGCCGGAGAGCGCTGTGTCGTCGTCACCGACGACAAGCGTGCCCCAATCGGCGAGGCGCTCTACGAGGCCGCGCTTGCGGTGACCGACGACGCGACCATCGTCCGCTATCCGCCGGGGCCACAGCACGGCGCGGAGCCGCCCGCCCCCGTCGCTGCGGCGATGGCCGACGCCGATGCTTTCCTCGCGCCGACGACCAAGAGCCTCAGTCACACTCGCGCGCGCTCGGAGGCGAGCGAGGCGGGGGTCCGCGGAGCGACCCTTCCGGGCATCACCGAGTCGGTGTTCACGACCGGGCTAGATGCTGATTACGACGCCATCGCCGAGACGACCGCGACGGTCTATGCGGCTGTCGCCGACGCCGAGCGCGTCCGGGTCACCTCGCCGCAGGGAACCGACATCACCTTCGAAATCGGCGACCGGGAATGGCTCGAAGACACCGGCATCGTCCACGAGCCGGGGAGCTTTTCGAACCTACCGGCCGGCGAAACGTTCGTCAGTCCGACATCGGCGGACGGCACCTACGTTGTCGACGGGACGATTCGACCCCACGGTCGCCTCGATGCCGACCAGACGGTCACCTTCGAGGTCGAAGACGGCTTCGTGACCGATGTCGACGACGCGGCAATTCGGGACGAACTGGAGACGGCCGCCGCGGAGGTCGGCGAGGACGCATACAACCTCGCTGAACTCGGCATCGGCACGAACCTCGGCGTCGAAGCACTCGTCGGGAGCGTACTCTTAGACGAGAAGGCCGCCGGGACCGTCCACATCGCCGTCGGTGATGACGCCGGCATCGGCGGGGAGACGGACGCACCCATCCACATGGACGGCATTCTTCGAGAGCCAACGGTGCTTGTCGACGGCGAGGAGCTGTCGCTGCCGAGCGCCGAGTAGCCACGCGCTTATACGTCCGGGCGGTCAACCACGAACAATGAGTCAACAACGCGTTGCGGTCCGCTGTCCCTCCTGTTCGCCAGCGGAGGAGACCGCCCACGAAGTTCTCAACGACGGCGGACAGGCGACTGTCCGGTGTGGGGCCTGCGGCCACGTCCACAAAACGGCTATCGAAACCGAATCGACTGTCGACCGCCGTGTCGTCGTCTCCCAAGACGACGAATCGACCGAAGCAAGAGTCGACATCCCGCCGGGCGAGTCGCTGGAGACGGGCGATGAGTTCCTCGTCGAGACCGACGAGGCCATCCTGACCGCTCGAATCACGTCGCTGGAGTTGACGAGCGGTGACCGCGTCGAGGAAGCGACAGCCGAAGACGTCCGGACGCTGTGGACACGGGCCGTCGGTAACGTCGCGGTGAACCTGACGCTGCACCCGAAAGAGGGGGTTCCGGAGGAAAGCCGGAGCGTGAAGATTCAGGTACCGGGCGACGAGGCGTTCGTCGTCGGCGATACTCACGAGTACGGCGGCGAGGAGTTCACCGTCGAGCGGATTATGGTCCGAGAGGACGCCACCGACTACGACCGCGAGGGTTACGATTTCCAGGGCGACACCGTGCTGGCGAAAGACGTCAAGCGGGTCTACGCCCGCGACGAGGACGCCCGCACCCGCGCGTGGTCGGGGTGGTGACGGATGAGCGAGGAGTCGTTCGCGGCACAGCGCGACCGAATGGTCGATGCCCTCGCCGAGAGCGGCCGCATCGAGCGCGAAGCGACGCTCGAAGCGCTGCGTGCGGTCCCCCGACACGAGTTCGTTCCCGAGCCGAGGCGTGAGGAAGCCTACGCCGACCGGCCACTCCCCATCGGCGACGGGCAAACCGTCTCCGCGCCACACATGGTCGGCATCATGTGTGACCGCCTCGGGCTGGCCGCCGGCGACGACGTGCTCGAAATCGGGACGGGCTGTGGCTACCACGCGGCTGTCACAGCCGAAATCGTCGGCGACGACAACGTCTACAGTGTCGAGTACATCGAGCGGCTCGCCGAGGCGGCCCGCGAGCGGCTGGACACGCTCGGCTACGGCGGCGTTTCGGTCCGTGTCGGCGACGGCCACGAGGGCTGGCCCGAACACGCGCCCTACGACGCGGTGTATCTGACCTGTGCGACCCCGGCGATTCCGGACCCGCTCGTCGAACAGCTCCGGGTCGGCGGCCGGCTGCTCGCCCCCGTCGGCGATACGACCCAACGGCTCATTGAGGCCACAAAGACCGACGACGGGCTCGAACGGACACAGCACGGCGCTGTCAGGTTCGTCCGGATGCAGGGCGACTAGGGCGCGCGATTCAAGACCGTCCGGCACTGAATCGGAGATATGGACCCCGCGGTACTCAGAGACGACATGGTCGACAGCCTCGAACACGAGGCGAAGGCTGTCGTCCGCTCCGAGCGCGTCAGCGTCGCGATGCGGGCGGTCCCCCGAGAGCCGTTCGTCGAAGACGAATCGCTCGCCTACGCCGACCGGACCGGCGAGCAACTGGGGACGCGGGTACTCTCGCCGAGCGCCGCCGGGCGGCTGCTCGAGGCGCTCGACGTCGAGCCGGACGATTCGGTGCTGGTTGTCGGGGCTGGTGTCGGCTACACAGCGGCGGTGTTGGCGGCGCTGACCGACGAAACCGAAGTCCACGCCGTCGACATCGACCGCCGGCTCGTCGCTGCGGCGCGGTCGAACCTCGCTACCGCGGGCTATCCCGGCGTGTTGGTCGACTGCCGAGACGGGGCGGACGGATTACCCGAATACGCTCCGTACGACCGGATTCTCGTCGAGGCGGCCGTCGTTGAGCCGCCGCGGGCGCTGCTTGGCCAGCTTGCCGACGGTGGGCGACTGGTCGCCCCGCTCGGCAACGGGGCACAGGAACTCGTCGCCATCGAGGGCGGCGAGCGTGTCGCCGAATACGGGACCGTCGCGTTCCGGCCGCTGCTCGTCGACGGCGAGCGGGCAGACACCGTCGAGCGGAATCGGACCCGTCGCGAAGACCGCGAGCACGCCCAGCGAGCCGCCGAGCGCCGGCGGGGCTGGGAGCAGTCCTGGATAGACTGGGACCGCCACCGGTAGCTACTCGTCGACGACGAGCAGCGCCGTGTTCTCCCGCTCGTCGGCGTACTCGCTGCCAGCCGGCGGCTTGATGTCGAATTCGACAGTCCCGTCCCGCTGGTTCGGGCGGAGCGTCGGCGAGAGGTCGAGCTGTGTGTGGCCGTCGGCGTCGGTCGTCGCCGTCTCGACACCGTCGAGTCGGGCCGAACCGCCGCGGGCGACGACCGTCGCGTCCGCAACGCTGTTTCCGTCGGGGTCGACAACCTCGATGTCGACGGTGTGGTCGCCGGGAGTGACGACCTCCGGGTCGGGCCGAACGTCAAGCTCCGTGACCGCGAGCCCGGAGATGCCCGAGAGCATGTTCATCATCACCGAGAGGCTGGCGACCCCGACCACGAGCGCGATGACGAGCCGGACCGGCAGCCCTTCGATTCCCCTGTTGTCAGCCCACAGCCGCCGTAGCTGTCGCATGGGACGTCTGGCTGCGGTATCGTATATAAACGCTCGTTCCGGAACCGCAAGCTCCCTGTACCGGCCGGTCGGAAGGCGGGTATGAAACCACGCGCGGTCGCGCTCGTCGCCGGTGGCGGCTTCGCCGGGGCGCTCTGTCGGCACGGGATTGCCGTCGTCCTCCCGGGCACGTTCCCGTGGGGGACGCTCGTGGTGAACGTCGCGGGCGCGTTCCTGCTCGGCGCAATCGTCTACGGGACCGAACGGCTCCGGTCAGTTCCCGAGTCGACACGACTCGTCGTCGCAACCGGCTTCCTGTCGTCGTTTACGACCTACAGCACCTTCGCCGGTGAGACGATTGCGCTTGCGCCGCGGCTGGCGGCGCTGAACGTCGTCGGCAACTACGCGCTCGGGTTCGTGGCCGTGCTCGTCGCCCGCGAGGTGATTCGATGGCGCTCCTGACTGCGCTGGCGGTCGGCGCTGGCGGGGCAGCCGGAGCGGTCGCACGATACGCCGTCGGTCTGTCTGTGGGCCGTCGGGCTGTCGACACCGGCCTCGTCAACGTCTTCGGAAGCTTGCTGTTCGGCGTCGCCATCGGCGCTGACTTCGGCGGTGCTCCGGCGGTCGCCGTGACGGTCGGATTCTGTGGAGCGTTCACGACGTTTTCGTCGTTTGCCGTCGAGACCGTCCGGCTGGCAGAGGATGGACAGCGGCTCGCGGCGGCGGGCAACGCCGTCGGCACGCTTGCGGCGGCGCTGCTCGCTGTGTTTCTCGGGATAGCACTCGGAGCGGCACTGTAGGTCGTCGTGCCGGCCTGTCGCGAACGGTTGGTGCGGTCAGGCGATGAGGCGCTGCATCTCGGCTTCGAGGTCGCGGGCATCAAGCTGCGAAAGCGTCGCCTCCAGTTCCGACTGGAGTTGGTCGATATCGGCAGTGAGCTGTTGGTATGCGTCGCTCTGTTCGAGCTTTTCATCGGCTTTTTCAGCACGGAGCGCCGCGCGCTTCGAGGCCAAGGCAAAGAGCCGCTGGACCTGACTGTCGTATTCCGAGCGGGCGACAAGCGCCTCGACAACTGATTCGAGTTCGTCTTTTCGGACCGGCTTGACGGCGTACTCGTCGAAGCTGAGGTCGATGATGTCGAAATCCGGCTCGACGGAGGTAACCATCGCGACCCGGCAATCATAGTCGGCTGCTCGAACGTGGTCGAGCACCTCATCACCGGACGTCTGCGGCATAAGCCGGTCGACGAGCGCGACGTCGATATCCTCGTTGAGCCGCTCTACGGCTTCGGGGCCGCCGTAGGCTGTCCGGACATCGTAGCCCGACTCCAGCCATGTCGCATACAGGTCAGTTAGTTCGGGCTCGTCGTCGACGACGAGCACGGTCGGTTGCTCATCCGTCATGGGCTCGCCATGCCTGTAGCGTCGCTCTGACGCTACATAGCCGTTCGGGGTCTTCTACGCTGCCGAAACCGGGCTACGGACAGCGGCTGCCGTCCGGATGATGGACAATCTTCATAGGTGCGCTCGGCGACAGTTACCATATGTTCAAGAGCTTTCGAGTCGGCTCCATCGCTGACATCCCAATAAAGCTCGATATCACGCTGCTGTTGATACTTCCCGTGCTGGCGTTTCTCATCGGGAGCGGGATGGGTGAAGCCGTCGAGGCGTTCGAGCAAATCGGGGCCGCCTTCGAGAGTCCCGAGCTGCTTGTCGCTGGCTGGACGCCGTGGCTGCTCGGCTTCGTGGCAGCAGTCGGGCTGTTCGTCTGTGTGCTCCTCCACGAACTCGGCCACGCTGCGGTCGCCCGCCACTACGATTACGGCATTGCTTCGATTACGCTGTGGCTGCTCGGCGGCGTCGCCCGCCCGGAAAAGCAGCCCGAGCAGTGGAACCACGAGTTCTGGATTGCTATCGGCGGCCCGGTTGTCAGCGTCGCGCTCGGTATCGGCTGCTATCTCGTCTATGGGTTCGCGGGAGCCGAGCCGGTCCAGTCGGTGCTGGGCGTCCTGACGGCCGATTCGCTTCGGTTTCTCTTCGGCTATCTCGCCCTGCTGAACATCGTTCTCGCGGCGTTCAACATGCTCCCGGCGTTCCCGCTCGACGGCGGCCGCGTCATGCGAGCCCTGCTAGGCCGTACTCGCCCGTTCACCGAGGCGACAAAGACCGCCGTCGCGGTGGGGAAGTTCTTTGCCATCCTGTTCGGCATCTTTGGACTGCTGATGTTCAACCCCTTCCTCGTCGCCATCGCCTTCTTTGTCTACATCGCCGCTGCCGCTGAAGGACGCCAGACCGTGCTCGAAGCGGCGTTCAGAGGCGTCCGGGTCGCCGACGTGATGACGCCCGCAAACGAGGTCCGAACCGTTGAGACGACGGCGACGCTGGACGCAATTCTCGACCGAATGTTCGAAGAGCGACACACCGGCTATCCGGTCGTCGAAGGTGGCAAGCTCGTCGGCATCGTCACACTCGCCGATATCCGAAACGTCCATCCCGAAAAGCGAAGCGAAACGCGGGTAGCAGACGTGATGAGCGAGGACCTCGAAGCCGTTTCGCCGGATACCGAGGCGATGGACGCAATGCGGCAGCTCGCACAGCACAGCGTCGGGCGGCTCGTCGTCACCGATGAGTTCGGCAATCTCGCGGGGCTGCTCACGCGTTCGGACCTCGTGACGGCGATGAACGTCGTACAGGAAAAACGTCTCAGCCGCGGCGAAGAGGCGGCTCCGCGGTGACTACCGGCCCTCGAACTCCGGCTCTCGGTCGGCCAGAAACGCCGCGACACCCTCCATGAAGTCGTCGCTCTCCATCAGCGCCGACTGTGCGAGCGCCTCCTCGCGGAGCGTCTCCTCCATCGACCGCTGGTGGCTACGGTAGACAAGCCGCTTTGCCGCACCGACCGCCAGCGTCGGCCGCTCTGCCAGCATCGCAGCGCGGTCGGCGACGACCGACTCGAAGTCGCTCTCGGGAACTGTCTCGTTGGCGATGCCGAGATTGACCGCCTCGTCGGCGGCAACGCGCCGACCGGTGATGAGCAACTCCAGCGCCTGCCGGACGCCGACCAGCCGCGGCAGCACGTAGGTCGCGCCCGTATCCGGCGCGAGGCCGATGTTCGTAAAGCCCCACTCGAAGAAGGTCCCTTCGACGGGGTAGACGAAATCACAGGCCGAGGCTATCGATGCGCCCGCGCCGACAGCCGGCCCCGGAACCTTCGCCACAGTCGGTTTCTCCATCCGCATCAGCCGCCTGACGATGGCGTTGAGTCCAGCATCGAGTTCGGCGACGACATCCCCGCCACCCATGTCCCCGGCCAAATCGAGGCCGGAGCAGAACGCCTCGCCCTCGCCAGTAACGACGACACACCGCACCGAATCGTCGGCCGCCACGTCGGCAACGTGGTCGGCCATCTGTCGGGCAGTTGGGGCATCAATGGCGTTTTTCCGGTCGGGATTGGAGATGGTGATAGTCGCGACGGCGTCGTCCCGCGTCAGCTCGACACTCATACGCCAATCCCGCCCTCCCAGCGACTTGATTGTATCCACTTCGATACCGATAGATGCGCTTATCGGTGGGGGTGACCGTCTATGAGATATGAGCGACGCCGGCGAGCGACGGCCCGACGGCGATACTGAAGCACGACCCGGCGGCGACGCCGAAGAACGGCCGGAAGCTACGGACAGCGAAGCAGCAGAGGAACCGGCCGACGAAACAGGCCGTCCCGACGACATCGTCACCATCAGGACCGCACTCGTCGGACTCGGGTTCCTGTGGCTGACAGCCGTTGCCGCCGCCGTGACGCTTCTATCGAGCGTCTACGGCGTGCTGTCGTCGGGGTGGTATCTCGTTGCGGCGGTCGCAGCAGCCGGTGTTGCGGTTACGGCCGGCCGTCGGACGGTACGGACGTTTAAAAGTGGGTGAGCTACTCGTCGTCCGTTTTCCGCACGGTGAGAACGGGGACATCAGCGGTACGAACGATGCGCTCGGTGACGCTGCCGAGCAGGTATCGGTCTAGACCGCTCCGGCCGTGGGTGCCCATAACGATGAGGTCACAGCCGGCGTCGTCGGCGTAGTCGAGAATCGACCGGTGCGGCGTGCCGTCCCGGATTTCGGTCACGAGTTCGACATCGGCTTCGGCGGCCCTGGAGCGAATGTTCTCGATGGCCTCCTCGCCGATGGTTCGAAGGGTCGCCTCGACTTGGTCGTCCATCATCTCGGGGGCGTACGGGATGTCCTCGACGACAAAGAGGGCGTGTAGCTCCGCGCCCGTCTCCTCGGCGAGCGAAACCGCTTGGTCGACAGCGGGGTTCGTTCCGGCGCTTCCATCGGTGGGCAGCAGGATGCGGTCGTACATATCCTGACCATTCCGGCGACGGTATAAAGAGATGATGGGGTCGTCCCGAGCGTCAGGGAAGGCCGCGTTCAGCGTGAGTCGACCTTCTCGGCGAACGCTTCCCGGACCGTCTCGATTTTTGGCTGGGCGTGCATCCGACAGTAGGCGTCTTGGGGGTTCTTTTCGAAGTAGTTCTGGTGGTTCTCCTCGGCACGATAGAACGTTTCGAGCCGCTCGATTTCAGTCACGATGTCATCGTCGTACTCGCCGGCCTCGTCGAGTGATTCGATGTATGCTTCTGCCAGTTCCCGCTGTGTGTCGTCATGGTAGAGGACGATAGACCGGTACTGGCTGCCGACATCAGGACCCTGCCGGTTCAACTGCGTCGGGTCGTGGACGGTGAAAAACACCTCCAGCAGGTCTTCGTAGGCGAGCACGTCGGAGTCGTACGCGACCTGTACGACCTCCGCGTGACCGGTGTTGCCGGAGCATACCTCCCGGTAGGTTGGGTCCTCAGTGTGGCCGCCGGCGTACCCGGAGGTGACCGATTCGACGCCGTCGAGTTCCTCGAAGGCCGCCTCGACACACCAGAAACAGCCGCCACCGAGTGTCGCAGTCGCAGTCATACCGCCGCGTACGGTCGGAGCGGGTATGTACCTGACGAGCGGGGCAGAACACGGACGGCCGCCGGTCAGTCGTCGTTGCCAACCTGCTCGTGTTTGTGGAGCAGCGCCATCCGGGACCGCAGGTCCTCACCGCGCCGCTCGTAGGCCCGAATCCGGTACTTGTAGGCAGCAGAGACGATGATGAGCCACGCGAGAACGAGCCCGAAGGCGGTCGGGGCCGTTGTCGCGACCAGCGCCGTAAACACCACCGAAACGACAACGTTGCCGACGGCAACGACCCGCAGGACCGGCAACGGGAGCTTGTAAATCGAGTACTCGTAGCGCTGGGGGAACACCTTTGGCAGGTTCCACAGCGCGACCCCGCCGACCATGAACGCGACGAAGATGCCGGTAACAACCACGACGACGAGCCAATCAAGGACGTCGGGGCCGACGACTGCATCAAGCGTGCCGGCGAACGGAGCGGCCGCAAGCGGCGGGATGCCGAGCAACACGACCGCGCGATTCGGAGTGCCGAACCGCCCGTGGACCTTCGCTAGCCCGCCCGGGACGACCTCATCGCGAGCGGCCCGCATGACGGTTCTGGAGTACGAAGTAAACAGCGTGTTAATCGTCGTCGCGCCGGCGACAAGCGCCGCCAAGGAAATAAACAGAATGCCGGCAGCCGGGATGGTGCCCTCGGCGACGGCCGCGAGGCCACCCTCGACAGGCTCACCCTCAGTGACGCTGCCGCCTTCGGGGACCGTCTCCGGGTCAATCGTCTGTTCCCACGGGACCGCCCCGACGAGCACGAAGATAACGGCAATCGAGACGACGGCGACAAGCCCCATGCCGATGGCGAGCACTCGCGGGATGTTTTTGACGGGGTTTTCGAGCTCCTCGCCGATTTCGATTATCATGCCGAACCCCTGAAACGGGATGTACAGCAGCACGACCGCAAAGAGGAACGGCGCGAGCCCGCCGGCAAACAGGTCGTCGGGGAACATCGGGGTGTAGTTTCCAGTGTCAACGGCCGGCCCCATCCCGACGACAAAGGTCACGAGTCCGGCGAGCAAGAACAGTACCATTCCGATCTGTACCGCCGCGACGATTCGCAGGCCGACGTAGTTGAGCACTAAAAAGAGCCCGACGATACCCCAGACGGTAAGCGTCGTCGAGACCGACACACCGGCGACGGTTGCGGCAAGCCCGTCGAGGTACTGTGCGAACCCAAGCGCCGCAAACAGGATGTACGACCACACTGCGAGTACCGGAATCGCGACCCCAATCATTCCCCAGTAGGGTCCCACGAGCCGCGAGCCGTAGACGTAGATACCGCCGGCAACCGGAATCGCACCGCCGAGCTGTAACAGGAGCAACACCCCAAGTATCATCGGGAGAATGGAAACGAGTATTGCCATCGTGATGCTCGGGCCAGCAACGGCCGCCATCTGTGTCGGGACGATGAAGATACTCATCCCGACTGCCGTCCCGACAAGTAGCGCGACGGCTCCCCACAGTCCCACCTGTTCGTTAATCAGTTTGAAATCGTCAGCCGACATCGTGTGGTATGAGTCACCGTTTCATTCGAGGGCCTTGAACTTACGGGGCGTTCAAGGAGAAAACCGGTGGAGAAAACCCCCGGCGACGAAAGGCGGCTGCTTGAACGACCAGTCAGTTACGACCGAACAACCGCTCCAGAAGCGACCGGTCTTCTGGGCGTTCAGCCATGAGCACCGAGGTGTCAAGCTCCTCCAGGACGGAGAAGGTCAGCGAGCCGCCGACGATTCTGGCAAGCAGGCCGCGGCCGGTCGCGCCGACAACGACGAGTGTCCTGTCCGTTGCGGCTCGTTCGATTGCCGACTCGACATCACCGGTCTCGACAAGCAGCTCGGCGTCTTCGAGGCCTTGGTTGGTTGCCCACTCCGTAATGAACTCCCGGCCGGCCTCGGTGTCGCCGTCGTCGGCAACATAAAGCACCGAGACATCGGCGTCAAGCGTATCCCGAAGCGCACGGGCGACATCGGCCGACAGCGTCGACGAGTAGCCGCCGGCGGTCGGCAACAGCACCTTCGAGGGGTCGAACTCCCGTTCGTTCAGCACGAGGAAATCACAGGGCAGGTCGTAGGCGAGTTCGTCGAGCGCTCCCTCAACACGGCCCCCGGCGAGTCTCGTGCCGCCGTATCCCATCACGACCGTGTCTGCGCCGCTGCTGCGGGCAGCATCGAAAACCTCCTCAATACCACGGTGTGAGAGAACGGTCTTTGTCTCAATGTCTACGTCGAACGCTTCGGCGTCCGCTTTGGCGTCGGCAAGCAGCCGCTCGGACTCGGCTCCGATGTCGTCTCTGTCGGCGGCGGCCTCCAAGGCAGTCTGGTCCGGAACCTGTACGATATGGGTCGCCAGCACGTCCGCATCCTGTTGCTTTGCGAGCGCACCGGCAAGCGTCACGAGCGCCGACTCTGTGCGCGGGTTCGAGAGTGCGACCATGATGGTCCGAGACTCTTCGGCGCTTCCGTTCGGCGCGACGGCCTCGGCGGCGTCAACGACCGGAGACGGCATCCGCTCGCCGCGCTCTAGAATATGCTTTGCCAGCACGCCCTGCTTCTCGGTATGGTGGCGGGCATAGAGGAAATACCACGCGATGGCTCCGAGAACGAACAGCGCCGAGAGGGCGAGTTCGATACCACCAACGACGAGAACGAGCCCCAAGGAGAGCACGATACCCGCAATCGGCGTAATCGGGTACAGCGGAACCCGGAAGTCGGGGTCGTATTCGGGAACGTCCGCCTCCCGGAAGACGATGAGAGCGGCGTTCATCAGCGCGTAGACGATGAGATGGAGCACGCTTGCAGCCTGTGAGAGAATCTCGATAGACTGTCCAAGCAGGATGATGAAGACAAGTATCATTCCGCCGGTCAGCAGAATCGAACGGTACGGCGTCGCGTAGTTCGGGTGAATCTCGTTGAGCCAGTTGGTAACGATTTTGTCCCGACCCATCGCGAAGTTGATACGCGCCGACGAGAGGATGGAAGCGTTGGCCGACGACGCCGTCGCCAGCAGTGCGCCGACTGTCATCACCGCAGCAGCGGCGGTTGCGACACCACCGATGGGGCCGATGGACTCGGGGAAGGCGACGCGGGCAACTTGGTCAACCGGTGCGCTATCGCTGAGTTCCGGCCACGAGACGACGCCGAGCATCACCGTCACGAGAATCGCATAGATGACAGTAACGATGGCGACGCTACCGATGATGGCGATCGGAAGATTACGGCCGGGGTTTTTCAACTCTTCTGCGACGGTGGCTATTTTCGCATACCCAAGGAACGAGACGAAGACGAGCGCTGTCGCTGGCAGGATAGCACCGTAGCCGCCGGTCGCTACGGGCGCGAAGCCGGCCTGCTCTGCGGGCAGTCCCTCCCCGACGAGCGTGCCGTAGTCAAACGAAAAGAAGCCGACGATGGTGAGCACGGTGAGGATAGCGAGCAGAATCGTCACGATAACCGTCTGGATATTGCCGGTCTCCTTGGCGCCGATATAGTTGATAACGATAAATATCGCGCCGGCGATCAGCGCGCCGACCTGAATCTCGCTCAGGATGAGCAGGCTCGGCAACCCGACGAAGGTGACGAGATACTGACCGAAGCCGATGCAATAAAACGCGGAGGCGAATGCAAGTCCCATCCAGTCGCCCATCCCGGCGATAGAGCCGAACATCGGCCCGAGCGACTTGTTAATGTAGTAGTAGCCACCGCCAGCTTTCGGCATGGCGGTGCCGAGCTCCGAAACAGAGAGCGCGTTGACCATCGCAACGAATCCACCGAAAATGAACGAGACGACAACGATCGGGCCGGCGTCGTGTGCGGCAACACCGGGAAGCACGAAGATACCGGCACCAATCATTGTCCCGATACCGATTGTCATCGCCGAGACAAGGCCGAGGTCCTTGGCGAGTTCTTCGTCAGCCATCAGTCGTTACCTCCGGCTCATCACCCGAAAACGCATGTTGCAATCTCATGTTACTGCTCCCGTGGAAGCGCAACGACCGGCACTGCCGCCTCAGTGACGAGTCGCATCGATGTATCTCCTGAGAGGAACCGAACGAGGCGTCCGCCTTTGCGGGCAACAAAAACGACGCTCGTCGAGTCGGTTTCAACCGCGAGGTCGAAGAGCGCGTCGACGATATCGGTGCCGTAGACGATTTCGGTCCGAACATCGGTCTCGTCGCCGAGCCGGGCGTCGACGATATCGAGCATCTCCCGGGCATCTTCTTCCCGTTTCCCCATCGGAGCCTTGTCGATGCCGCCGCCGGCCTTTTCAATCGCGTGAGCGGCGATAACCCGGTCAACATCGTCAAGGTGGGGTTGCAGCGCCGCACACGTTTCGACCGCATCCTCGTCCGTTGCGACGGGCATCAGGACGCGTTGTAGTAGTGTCATAGTAGGTACAGCGTTCCGAACCGGCGACAGCAGCGCCCGCAGCCACCGGCCTGGGACGTCTATCGCCCGATAGCGGGCCGTCTCTGTTAAGCGTTTAGGAAGTACGTGGTGGGGTCCAGTCTCACGAGGTCGTAAAGCCGGCGTCCTCGTCGTACTCTTCGAGAACCCATTCGAGCTCCTCAATCGCGCGCAGGACGGCGACCTCGGCGGTGTCTTCATACTCCGAGGACGGCGGGTCGTAATCGTCGTATTCGGACTCCAATTTCTCGATTCGCTCCTGTATCTCCGATGCAGTTCGCATGTCCGAACCGAGCCGCGGCACCCTCTTTGACCTTGCGGCACGGACCGCGACTGGCAGGACGGCCGCCGCCGTAACGGCCATCCGCATCGAAGCCATACCTGCGGTATGTCCGATACCGACGGCGAGCGCAACGACATCCCCGACAGCGACGACGAGTGGCGCAAGCGGCTCTCGGAGGAAGAATACCGAATTCTCCGGGAGGCCGGGACTGAGCCGAAGTTCTCGGGCGACTACCTCGACAAGGGCGACGACGGCGTCTACCGCTGTGCCGGCTGTGGGGCGACGCTTTTCGACTCGGAGACGAAATTCGACTCGAACTCGGGGTGGCCGTCGTTTTATGCGGCCGAAGACGATGCTGTCGAGTTCCGGGAAGACCGAAGCCACGGGATGGTCCGCACCGAGGTCGTCTGTGCCCGTTGTGAGGGCCACCTCGGCCACGTCTTTGACGACGGCCCGGAGCCGACCGGCAAGCGCTTCTGTATGAACTCCGTCGCGCTCGATTTCGACGACGGAAAGTAACAATCCTCAAATATAGTGGTCGACAACGGCCTCACAACGATGGCTCCGAACGATGGGACCGGACTCGGCCGCCGTGACCTGTTCCGTGCGACCGCGGGGGCGGCGGCAGCCGCGGCCGCGACCGGAACCGCGTCAACGGCGTACGCACAGGAAACGTTCGACTACGACGGCTGGTTCGAGGACGTGCCGAACTACGATGGCACGGTCGACATGACCGGCGAAGACGAAGTCGTCGTCGACGTCGGCGGTGGGGCTGCCGGGCTGACATTCGAGCCCGCTGCCATCCATGTCGACCCCGGAACGACCGTCGTCTACGAGTGGACCGGTGAGGGCGGCGGCCACAACGTCGTCGAACAGGAAACCGGCGACCGATACGAAAGCGAGCGAACCGACGAAGCGGGGACTATCTACGAGGTCACCTACGAGAGCGACGGCATCTCGAAATACGTCTGCGTCCCACACATCGCCAACGGCATGAAGGGCGCTGTCGCCGTCGGCGACGGCGAGGGCGTCCCGGACATCACCGAGGGCGAGACACTCATCGGCGGCCCCGAAGAGGAAGACGACGACGAACCGGAGGACCTCCCGCCAGCGTTCGAGATGGACAGCGAAGTCTTCGCCATGTTCGGCGTCGCCGGGCTGCTCGCGCTGCTGTCGCCGCTCGGCGTCCTCTACCTGATGCGTCGCCAGAACGGCGGCGAGCCGGAGTAGCAGGGCGGAACCCGGTGGGCGACCCCCGGCGGATTTATACACGGGGCTGCAAGTATACGTCATGACCGACCTTTCGCTTTCGGCCGACCAGCTCGACCGCTACTCGCGGCACATTATTATGGACGATGTCGGGCCGGAGGGACAAAAGCGGCTGCTCGATGCGAACGTGCTCTGTATCGGGGCCGGCGGCCTCGGCTCGCCCATCATCCAGTATCTCGCCGCCGCCGGAGTGGGCACGCTCGGCATCGCCGACGACGATGTCGTCGAACGGTCGAACCTCCAGCGGCAGGTCATCCACGGTGACGACGATGTCGGGCAGCCGAAAGTCGAGTCGGCAGCAGCCTTCGTCGAGGCGTTGAATCCGGACGTGACCGTCGAGCCGCACGAAACGCGCGTGACCGCCGACAACATCGACGGGCTGTTGGCGGAGTACGATGTGGTCGTCGACGGCTCCGACAACTTCGCGACCCGATATCTGGTCAACGACGCCTGCACGCTCGCCGGCGTCCCCTTTGCCCACGGCGCAATTCTCCGTTTCGAGGGACAAATAACGACCTTCGAGGCGACACCCGAGGGCCCCTGCTACCGGTGTCTCTTTCCGGAAGCGCCCGAACCGGGGACGGTACCGGACTGTGCGACCGCCGGCGTTCTCGGAGTCCTTCCGGGGACCGTCGGCTGCATACAGGCCACCGAGGCGGTCAAGCTCGTATTGGGCCACGGCGAAACGCTCGATGGGCGGATGCTCTTCTACGATGCCGCCGACATGAGCTTCGAGGAGATCCCCGTCGAAAAGCGGCCGGACTGTCCGGTCTGCGGCGACGGCGGCGTCGAGTCGGTCCACGACGTCGACTACGAGTCGACCTGCGCTATCTGACGGACGGACATGGCGGCCGCCGCCGCTTGTGTGCGGTCTGCTCGTGGTGGCGCTTGACTCGGTCGACGACAGCGGCGTCGACGCCGAGTTCGGAGCATATCGCGTCCGTCGTCCGGTCGTCCGCAACGAGCCGCTTGAGAACGGCATCGACGGTTGTGTACGGCGCGCCGAAGTCGGCACGGTCGGACTGACCGGGGTAAAAGCCCGCCGTCGGTGGTTTCTCAGCGATGAACGGCGGCACCTCAAGCGCGTCGGCGAGCCGTTCGACCTCGGTCTTATAGAGGTGGGCAAGCGGTAGCACGTCGGCGGCACCGTCGCCGTGCTTCGTAAAGTACCCCAGTAGGTGTTCGCTGCGGTTTGTCGTCCCGACGACGAGCCGCTCCATCGCGTTGGCTGTGAGATACAGCATCGACATCCGCAACCGGGCAACGAGGTTTCCGCGCACGACGGGGTCGCCGTGGAGGTCGACCGGCCCGGGGACCATATCACCGAAACAGGCCAAAAGCGGCTGTAGGTGTATCGTCTCGTGGTCGATGCCGAGTACGTCGGCGACGGTTTCGGCATCCTGTGCGCTCTTGGAGCCGAGTTTGCTGCTCGGAAGCACGAGACCGTAGACCCGCTCGGAGCCGAGCGCTTCGACAGCGAGCGTCGCCGTCGTTGTCGAGTCGAGGCCGCCGCTCAGACCGACGACGACGCCGTCGGCGTCGGCCGCGTCGACGGTCGTCTCAATGCAGTCGACCGCCTCCGCAGCCATCGCCTCCGTGTCGGCGCGAAACGAGACGCCCGGCGGCAGAGCATCGGTCATGGGCAGTCCCGGAGGCTGAGTGAACGAACCTTCCGTCGAATACAGTTCATATGTACGAACGTTTCGCTCTTGCCGATAAGTCTTGGCAATAGGGATATTATTATGCCTCTTACTGTTGGGAGGCGTACTAGTGGGTCGGCGGCGTGTGGGCACCGCTACCCGGAGCACAACAAAACCGCACAGATGGCAAAAGCCAGTCGTCAGTCGTCTTCGAGCGGAATCACGAGCACGGGTAGGGTTGATTCGGTGACGACATCCTGCGAGACGCTCCCAAGCATCCGGCGTTCGTGGCTGTCGGCTCCGCGAGTGCCCATAACGATGAGATCGGCGCCGACCTCGTCGGCGTACGCTCGGATTTCTTCGCCCGGTCGACCGCGGCGGACCACGGCCTCGCTTTCGAGGTCGGCGTCGTCTGCCGCCGCGGACAGTTCGTCGACGGCTTCCTGGGCCTCGGTGGTGAGTTCTTCCTCGACGGCGTCTTTCAGGTGTTCATCGAGCGTGAGAAACACGCCTTTGTCGATGACGGAGATGCCATGCAGTGTCGCCCCACGGTCGGCCGCGATAGCGACCGCTTGGTCGATGACTTCCTCCATCTGTTCGCCGCCGTCGGTCGGAACGAGGATATCGTCGTACATCGCCTTCACACGAGGTTCCACGCGGAGCCTCAAAACCGGTTCGTTCGGTCCCGGAAGCCAGGACAAAAGCAGCCACTACAGAGTAAAAACCAACAGCAACAACCCGAGATGCCAGAAGAAAGCAGCGCTCGCGACCGCGGGCTTCCGCGGCGAAACTGGGGGATTCCGGAACAGCGCCTCGTAGAGAAAGAGCGTCGCAACGAGGCTGCCACCGACAAGCCCTTCATGGAGCGTGACAGCGGCATGGAGGCTGGCGAGAGCCCCCATTAAGAGGGAGGCGAGTATCGCGCCCAAGAGCTGTTCGTAGTATCCCGCCATCGTATTTGACGCTTGCCGGGCAGCAAACAAAAACCCTCGACCGCTGTTCGAGTCCGTGAGACCGGCTCAGTCGTCGGTCAGCCGCTTGACGGCAGCCACGATATCGTCGACGCTCCGTTTTTGGTCGCGATTTGCGGCGGAAATCTCGTCGAGTTCGTCGGTGAGCCGCTCGGAGCGGTCTGCGAGTTCGTCGACCACACCGGCAATCTGTTCGGTACTGGCAGCCTGTTCGTCCATCGCCCGTGAAACCTCGTGGATGCCGTCGCTTGCGCCCTCGACAGCCATCTCGATGTCCTCAAGCGCCGCCAGCACGTCGCGCACCTCCGTCACCGAGTCGTCGATTGCGGTGTTGGTCTCGTCGAGATTCTCGACGGTTCCAGCAGCGTCGTCCTGTATCTCGCTCACCATCTCGTCGATGCGGCTGGCTTGCTCCTGTGATTTTTCCGCCAGCGATTTCACCTCGTCGGCGACGACACCGAAGCCGTCGCCGGCCTCGCCGGCGCGGGCGGCTTCGATAGAGGCGTTCAACGCAAGGATGTTCGTCTGGTCGGCGATGTCGTCGATGACATCGACGATTTCGTCTATCTGCCCAACCCGGTCGTGCAGTGTCTCGACATCCTCGGTGACGCTTTCGGCAGCATCGGTGACCGACCCCATCGTCTCGATGGCCTCCTCGGCGGAGGCCCGGCCTTCCGTCGCCAGTTCGTCCGCTTCGGCGCTTTGGGTCGCCACGTCGTCGGTCGTCGAGGCGACCTCTTCGACCGTCGCGCTGAGGCTGCCGACTTCGTTTGCGACCTCGCGGGCGCTTTCGGCCTGGTCGTCGGCCAGCGTCGCGATTTCGTCGCTACTGTCGACGATGCGGTCTGTCACTGACTTGAGCTCCTCGATGGGTGCCTGTACCTCCTCGGTGACATCCTGTTGGAGCTGCGTGCATTTTTCGACCTCCTCCTCGAGGCGTTCGCTGTAGGAGTGAATGTAGGTGTCCATCGCGACCTGCTGGTCGAGGTTCATCGCCTTCAGCACCGACGACATCCGGTCGAAGGCCTCGTCGACGGCCGCCGCAGCCTCATCACCATCGAATTCTGATTTGATATCGTCAGCAATGGCATCGGCAATGCCTTCATAATAGATGGTGTAAGCGCCGAGATACGCCTTCGGCCCCAGGTCCAGCATGTCGTGAATCTTGCCCACCCTCGCCCGCCGGTCGAAATACGACTGGCCGTAGTCGCCGTCGGCGAGGTTCAGCAGATACTCCCGCTGGGTCTCTTTGAGCATTTCGACGGACTTCGTCGACGAATCGATGACGTCGACCGTCTCCGGATGGGACTGCAGGTGGTCGTAAAAATCTTCGACGAGGTCGTCGGCGATTCGCTCGAAAGTACCGGCATGCTCGGCAAGCGTCTCGGCGTCGTCTTCGTCAAACCGGGTGAACTCCTTGCGCCACTCGATTTCGTCGGCATCGATACCGATGTCGTCGGTAAGCTGACTCCCATCGAGTGCACCCCTCGCTTCGTCTGTGACTTTCGCTGACATCCCGCGGCTCATTGGCTGATTAGTAGCTCTCTAATGCATATATTTAATATGTAGTTCTCTATCACCGCATGAGTGTGTGGTGTTCACAATACTTGTGTATCCTCTGAGCGGAATGTCTCCCCAGTCCACCGCCAGCAGCCGACCACTGGCTCTTCGCCGGCAAGAGAGACGATGAGATACGAGTATCCCGGCCACGCCGCGAGTTCGGCGTCCGTCCGGCTTGGCTCGCCGGGTCCGTCCGGATGAGAGTGATAGAACCCGACGACATCGAGGCCGGCGGTGTCGATGCTGTCGAGCAACGACAACTCCTGTGTGGGCGCGATTTCGTAGCGCGTTCTCGGCCGTTCGGCGGCGTTGCGGGCGCGGTAGGCTCGTTCGACAGTCGAGCAATCTTCCCCGTGGTGGCCGGCAAGAGCGCCGACGACCTCCTCCGGTGTGCCAGCGCGGGCGTGGGCGACAATGGCGTCCCGGACCGCCGCGGGTAGTCGCAGCGTCATCCGTCGGCAGCCAACGGACGGGCCATCCACGGGGCTGGGCTGTCGCGTTCTGTCGGCGCACACAGCGCCGCAAGCGTCTCCAGCGTCTCCAACACGCGGATTCCAGGGCGGTTTGTTAGATGGTGGCCGTCCATCGCGTAGACACGGCCGTTGCGGACCGCTCGGAGGTCGTTCCAGCCGGGGCGTTCGGTGAGGTCTGTCCGGTTGTCGGCGGTCTGTTCGAGGTCGAACCCACAGGGGGCGGCGACGAGTACGTCCGGGTCGTACTCGCGTATCGTCGCCCACTCGCGGGGCATCGAGGCGTCGCCGGGGTCGGCAAGCCCGTACTCGCCGCCGGCCCGTTCGACGAGTTCTGGAACCCAGTGGCCGGCGACCATCGGCGGCGAGAGCCAATCGAGGACGGCGACGGTCGGCCGGCGTGAGCGACCGGCCGTGCGGTCGGCGACGCGGTCCATCCGGGATTCGAGCGCCGCCGCAAGGCGGTTTGCCCGTCGGTCCTTCCCGAGCGCCGCGCCGATGCGTTCGATATCCCCCAGAATGTCGTCGACACTGTGGGGGTCGGTCGTCACCAGCCGGCAGTCGAGTCCGAGGTCCGCAATCGCGGCCTCGACCTGTACGGTATCGACCGCACAGACCTCACAGATACCCTGTGAGATGACGATATCGGGGTCGACGGCCGCGAGCGTCTCCCGGTCGATGGCGTAGACGCCGCCGTCGGTTTCGGCTTCGTGGACCTGTTCGTCTATCGTCTCGCTGTCGGCGTCGGCGTCGATACGGGATTCGACGACGGTCGGGGTATCGGCGACCGACGGCGGGTAGTCACACTCGTGGGAAGTGGCTGCGGGGTCGACGCCGAGGGCGGCGACAATCTCGGTCGCCGACGGGAGAAGCGAGACGACGGTGGGGGGCACAGTCTATGCGGACGTTGGGCCGGCGGCAGTATCAACCTGCCGACGGTGGTTACATCGACTCGGGGGCCTCGACGCCGAGGATATCAAGGGCGTTAGCCATCGCATGGCGGGCCGCCGCAACCAGCGCCAGCCGCGCACGCCGGACCTCGGCGTCGTCTGCGGTCGTGACCGGACACTCCCGATAGAACGTGTTGAACCGGTCGGCCAGCCGCCGGGTGTACGTGGCTATCTTGTGCGGTTGGTGGTCGTCGGCCGCCGACTCGATGACACCCGGAAGGCGGGCGACCGTCCGGAGCAGGTCGCGTTCGGCGTCAGTGTCGAGCGGCGCGATAGTGGCCTCGGGGTCGAGCCCGTCGGCTTCATCGAGGATACCGCAGCAACGCGCGTGCACGTACTGGACGTACGGTGCCGATTGTGCTTCGAAGTCAAGCGCCCGGTCCCACTCGAAGGTAATCGCCTTGCTCGGCTGCTTGGCGACGATGTCGTAGCGGACCGCGCCGATACCGACCTGCTCGGCGATGCGTTCGACGTCCGCTTCGTCGAGGTCGTCATCGCGAAGTCGGTCACCAAGGCGGGTCTCGACCTCCTCGCGGGCGCGGTCGATGGCCTCATCGAGCAGGTCATCGAGCTGAACGCCTGTCCCGCGGCGGGTCGACATCTTGCCCTCAGGAAGGTTGACATACGAGTAGATGACGTTGTCGAGCTGGTCGACATCGTTGCCGAGAAGCGACAGCGTCTCCCGGAGTTGGCTGGCCTGCAGTTTGTGGTCCTCACCGAGGACGGTCACCGCGCGGTCGTAGGTGTCGAACTTCCATTCGTGGTGGGCGATGTCGCGGGTGGTGTACAGGGAGGTGCCGTCAGCCCGCAAGAACACGAGGTTCTTATCGATGTCCGCAAACGCCAGTTGCCAGGCGTCGTCCTCGTAGACAGCGCCATCGAGGGCTTGCAGCCGGTCGACGACATCGTCGGTCGAGCCATCGCGCATGAACTGCGTCTCCTTGACAAACTCGTCGAACTCCGCCGGCAGGCGCGCGAGACACGCCTTCATGCCGTCGAGAACGGTGTCGACGACCTCGCCGACGCGCTCGTAGGTCGCTTCATCACCGTCTTCCAGCCCCTGCAGAATGTCCTGTATCTCCGCTTCGGCGGCCTCGACGGCGTCGGGGTCGGCGTTTTCTAGATATTCGTTGCCCTTGCGATAGTACCGGACCATGCGGTACTCGGCGCGGTCGCGGGCCGGCTCCGGGAGGTCGGACTCGTCGAACGTCTCGTAAGCCCACGTGAAGACGGCCATCTGCCGGCCGGCGTCATTGACGTAGTAGTGGCGGTCGACATCATAGCCGGCATACGAAAGCAGGTTCGCAACGGCATCGCCGATGATCGGGTTCCGCGCACGGCCGACGTGGACCGGCCCCGTCGGGTTGGCCGAGGTGTGCTCGACGACAACGGAGGTGTCTTTCGAGTCGAGTTCGCCGAACCGCTCGCTTTGGCCAGCTTCGAGCGCTTCCTCGAAATACGCCTCGCTCGGGAAGAAGTTGAGATACGGCCCCTGCTGTTCGATACGGCCGACGTATTCCCGGCCGGCGGCGTCGAGTTCGGCTGCGAGTTCTCCCGCGACAGCCGGCGGCGGTGCCTCGGCCGCAGACGCAAGCCGAAATGCGACGCTGGAGGCAAAGACGGCGTCGACATCCTCGGGCGGTTCCTCGATACCGAGGTCGTCGGTCGGATAGCCGCAGGCGTCGAGGGCCTCCGAGAGCGCCGTCTCGACCTCTCGGCGGAGTTCGATGAACATACCCGTCGTTCTCGGGCGGCAACTAAAGGGGTTTCCGAAGCGACCGGAGCACGACAGCAGAAAAACGCGACAGACTCAGAGCGGGTCGACGGCATCGCCGGCACACAGCGCCTGCAGGCAGTCGACCGGCGTTTGCTCGTCGTCGCCGTCCGAACGCGGGTACAGTCCCGCGAGGTCGCCGTCTCGGCGGATGGCCACGGCGGCACACGGGACATCGATGGCGTTACCGCCCGCAAGCGACCGGAAGTGCGGTGTGAGTTCCTCTTTACCGACCGCGTCGACGAACTCCTCGTAGCAGGACGCGACATCGCTCTCCTGCCAGGTCCGAACGGAGATGTCTTCGAGCACGCCCGCCGCACGAAGCTGCCTGAAGCCGTCACGCAACTGCTGCTGACGGCGCTCGGCATCGCCGTCGGCCGCTTCGTCGAGGTAGAGCGTTATCTCGCCCGAGACCGGCTCTCTGTCCGCAACCTTGATTATGAGCTGTTCAGCTTTGTCGCCAGTTCCCCTGAAGTCTAGCCCCCGAAGCATACTCGAACGTGACGTGTAGACAAATAAAAGGTTTTCTGCGACCCACCTATATGGTAATGAAACACTATTAACGGATATATACTGCATGGTAGAACCGGGCTCGAGCGGGGCCAGTATTTGAAAACATGAACAAACAGGACGGCCGAGATGGACAAACGGAACACTCGGGGACTCGCGGAGCCATTCAGCCGAACCGCGGCCTTTAGGGAGGGCGACAGCAAATGCCGGGTATGCCGAAGCAGGTTGGGGACCCGGACTACCACAGCGAAAACCACACCGCCGCCCAGACCTGCGGCTGGACGGCAAACGCTCTGCGCGGCGAGGGGCGATGTTACAAGAACCACTTCTACGGCATCCAATCGCATCGCTGTATCCAGATGACGCCGGTCGTCAAGTGCAACGAGCGGTGTGTGTTCTGTTGGCGGGACCACGCCGGCCACGCCTACGAACTCGGCGATGTCGAGTGGGACGACCCCGAGGCAGTCGCCGACGCGTCCATCGAACTCCAGCGGAAACTGCTCTCGGGCTTTGGCGGCAACGACGAGGTCCCACGGG
Organism: Natronomonas pharaonis DSM 2160; assembly: GCF_000026045.1. Lineage (NCBI taxonomy): Archaea > Methanobacteriati > Methanobacteriota > Halobacteria > Halobacteriales > Natronomonadaceae > Natronomonas > Natronomonas pharaonis. The sequence continues at coordinate 29,309 of NC_007426.1, forward strand.
ATGTCTTCGAAGAGGCGATGGAGCCGAGACACGTCGCTATCTCGCTTGACGGCGAGCCGACGCTGTACCCGTACCTGCCGGAACTCATCGAAGCGTTCCACGACCGGGACATCACGACGTTTCTCGTCTCGAACGGTACTCGGCCGGAAGTGCTGGCCGAGTGTGACCCGACACAGCTGTATGTCAGCGTCGACGCCCCCGACCGCAAGACGTTCGGCGAGGTCGTCAAGGCCGTCGAAGACGACGCGTGGGACCGCCTCATCGAGACGCTCGATGTCCTCGCGGCGAAAGACGAGACTCGCACCGTCTTGCGGACGACGCTGCTGAACGGCTACAACATGACCAACCCGGCGTGGTATGCGGCGATGGTCGACCGTGCCGACGCCGACTTCGTCGAGCTAAAGGCGTTCATGCACGTCGGTAACTCCCGAGACCGGCTGGACCGGGAAGTGATGCCCGACCACGAGGCGGTCGTCGAGTTCACCGAGTCGATACAGTCGTTCCTGTCGGAGTTCCCCGTTCTCCGGGATATCGAGGCCTCCCGCGTTGCGCTGTTGGCCCGTGATGAAGACACGTGGGTGCCGGAACTAAAGGGCGGCTCCGAGTTCTGGACCGACGGGACGTACGCAAAGAGTGACTGAAAACAGCCGTTGACGACAGCGTTTTACGTTCCCGAGGCAAAATCCGAAGTACAGTTTCCACTGGAACCCGTTTTCCGTTTCTGTTATCCATACCACATTCGTTACGGTTAAGACAGTGAGACACGTAGTCGACGGTATGTCACAGACAACCGAGCGGGTCGGAGCCGACGAGCTATCGACGCTGAAGCTCGTCGCACTCGACGGGGCTCTCGATGGCCGCGTGACAGTCACGTGTGCCGACCTCGCCGACCGGCTCGACGCATCGAACCAGACCGCCTCCCGCAGGCTCCAGCGGCTGGAAGCCGCAGCGCTTGTCGAACGGGATATGACCGGCGAGGGCCAGCGTATCGCTGTCACCGAAGCGGGCGAGCGGGCGCTACAGCGAGAGTACGCCGACTACCGCCGGCTCTTCGAAGGCGACGCCGACGTGACGCTTTCGGGCGTCGTCACCAGCGGGATGGGCGAGGGGAGACACTACATCTCCCTGTCCGGTTATATGCGGCAGTTCCGCGAGCGGCTCGGCTACGAGCCGTTTCCGGGGACGCTGAACGTCGACCTCGACGACGGAAGCGTCCGAACGCGGGCGCGGATGGACGCGCTCGACCCCGTCAAAATCGATGGCTGGGAGGACGACGAGCGCACGTACGGACCAGCGTTCTGCTGGCCTGCCGTGCTGGAGACGGCCGACGGTGACCGCTACGGAACCGCCCACGTCATCGCTCCGGAACGGACACACCACGGCGACGACCAACTGGAGATTATCGCCCCGGAAAAGCTCCGTGAGACGCTCTCGCTCGACGACGGTGACACCCTTAGCATCCATGTCTCGGAGTAGCGACACCGCGACGGCCGACCGCGGCGTCGACGCGGCGGTGTCAGCGTTCGCTGCCGGCCAGCCCGTCCTGGTACACGACGCCGCCGACCGCGAGGGCGAAGTCGACCTTGTCTACCCCGCGGGCGCGGTTGCGCCGGCCGATGTCGCCCGGATGCGCAACGACGCCGGCGGCCTCATCTGTGTCGCGCTCTCGGATGCCGTCTGCACGGCGTGGGAACTGCCGTTCAGGCAAACGCTTGTCGACCACCCGGCCGGTGCGTCCCACGAGCTCGACTACGACGAGCGGTCGTCGTTCTCGCTGACAGTCAACCACCGCGACACCTTCACCGGCATCACCGACAGCGACCGCGCGCTCACCATCGCCGAACTCGGCGCAGCGGCCGACGACATCCGGCGCGCACGGACCGTCGCCGGGGAAGACGCAACCGGAGCCATCGCGCCCGACGCAGAGGCGTTCGCCGAGCGGTTCCGCGCGCCCGGCCACGTCCACCTCCTCCGTGGCGCGCCGGACCTGCTCGACGACCGGGAGGGCCACACCGAACTCGGGTTGGCGCTTGCGGAGGCGGCAGGCGTCGCACCGGCAGTGGTCGTCTGTGAAATGCTCGACGACGAAACCGGTGAGGCGTTGTCGCCAACGGCCGCGAGAGCCTACGCGGACCGCAACGGCTTCCCCTACGTCGAAGGCAGCGACATCGTCTCTCGGCTTGGGTAAGCCAAAAAAGAGCGTCTGAAAGGCAGTTCTATTCGGTTTAGAAGGTTTCGAGGTAGCGGTCGAGTTCCCACTCGGAGACGTCGACGAGGTACTCCTCGAACTCCTGTGTCTTTGCTTCGACGAACTTCTCGCTGATGTGCTCGCCGAGGGCATCGAGGACGACCTCGTCGGCTTCGAGGGCATCGACAGCCTCGCCGAGGTTGCTCGGCAGCGTCTCGATGCCGTATTCGTCGCGCGTGTCCTCGTCGAACTCGTAGATGTTGTCCCGGACCGGGTCGGGGCAATCGAGGTCGTTTTCGATACCGTCGAGACCGGCGTGAATCATCGCCGCGAAGGCGAGGTATGGGTTACACGACGGGTCCGGCGAGCGCAGTTCAATGCGCGAGGCCGCCGGAATCCGGGCGGCCGGCTTGCGAACCAGCGCCGAGCGGTTGCGGTCCGACCACGCGACGTAGACGGGGGCCTCATAGCCCGGCACCAGCCGCTTGTAGCTGTTGACCGTCGGGTTCGCAACCGCCGTAATCGCCGGCGCGTGCTCGAGAATGCCGGCGAGGTACGAGCGCGCGGTCCCCGAGAGGCTGAACTCGTCGTCCTCGTCGTGGAAGGCGTTTTCGCCGTCCTCGAACAGCGACATGTGCGTGTGCATGCCCGACCCGTTGATACGCGGAATCGGCTTGGGCATGAACGTCGCATGCAGGTCGTGCTGAGCGGCGATGGCACGGACGACAGTACGGAAGGTAGCGACGTTGTCGGCCGTCGTCAGCGCGTCGTCGTACTCGAAGTTGATTTCGTGCTGACCGCGGGCGACCTCGTGGTGAGAGGCTTCGATTTCGAAGTCCATCGATTCGAGCCCGTAGATGATGTCGCGGCGGACATCGGACGCGAGGTCCTTCGGCGCGAGGTCGAAATACCCGCCGTGGTCGGCGGTTTCCGTGGTCGCGCGACCCTCATCGTCTTCCTCAAAGAGGAAGAACTCCGGCTCGGGCGCGAAGTTGATGGAGTAGCCCATCTCCTCGGCGCGGTCGATGGCGCGCTTGAGGACGTACCGCGGGTCACCCTCGAACGGCTCGCCGGTCGAAGTGTTGTAGACATCACAGATGAGTCGGGCGGATGCGCCGTCCTCGCGTTTCCGCCACGGGAGAATGGCGAACGTTTCCGGGTCCGGGATGAGCCGCATGTCGGACTCCTGAATGCGGACAAAGCCCTCGATAGAGGACCCGTCGAAGTAGATGCCCTCGGTGAACGCCTTCTCCGCCTGGTCGGCCGGAACGGAGACGTTCTTGACCGTCCCGATGATGTCGGTAAATTGGAGTCGAAGGAAGTCGACGTTCTTTTCTTCGATTTCGTCTACGACTGCCTGTGCCTCTTTGGTAAGCCCACCGTCTGCGGCGACGTTATCGTTCGTCATCTTTCTTGTCGTCTGTTCCGATGCGTCCCCTCATTAAAGCGTTGCTGCTCTGCGCAAATCTCCCCCGTTACTATAGAGAAGTGAATATTCGTAAACTTCTAATCCCCCCAGTGAGTAGGCGGGTGTAATGACGTACGAAAATCTCGACAAGAAGTTGGTGAACGCGCTGCTGGAAGACGGTCGAGCCTCCCTGCGGTCGCTCGGCGAGGACCTCGACGTGTCGGTGACGACGGTGTCGAACCACATCTCGGACCTCGAAGACGACGGCATCATCGAGGGGTATACTCCGGTCGTCAACTACGGCAAACTCGGTTACGACGTGACTGCCATCATCCAGATGAAAGTCGAGGGAAGTTCGCTACCGGACATCACCGACGACCTCAGAGAGCACAAGCATATGGTCTCCGTCTACGAAGTCACCGGCGACCACGACATCATCGCCGTCGGGAAGTTCACCGATACGGACCACATGAACGAACAGATCAAGGAACTACTCGTTGACCCGGAGATCAAGGAGTCGAACACCAGCGTCGTCCTCAACACCGTCGCAGAAAACGAGCAGTTCGAACTCGACTACTGAGCGGCGGGCAGTTTCTTGACACTCGGCGACCAAGAGAGGTGTATGGCAAGCCGCGTGGAGTTCAACGCGACCGTCTCGACGATGTTCGGCCTCTTCCTGTTCGTCGTCGCTGTCGGCAACGTCGTCGCCGGGAGCACGCCGTTTGCGATTATGTTCGGCGCGCTCGGATTCGTCTTTGTCTCCCTGTCGAGCTACATCAGAAGCAACCCGGACGCGTTCGAGGACGGCGACGAGGAGGTCCCCGACCGCTGGATTCGAATCGTACGCGGTGGGGGTGGGCTCGTCCTGCTCGCAGCGGCGGCGTTCGTCGTCGCGCTTGCGCTCGGTTAGCGCTCTAGGCAGTAGTCAACGAAGTTCTGGAGAATCTGTAGCCCCGTCTCGCCGGACTTCTCGGGGTGGAACTGCGTGCCGAAGACGTTACCCGCCTCGTTGGCGACGATGGCGGGAAACTCGACGCTGTAGTCGGTCGTTGCGACGACAGCGGCGTCGTCATCCGGCGCAGCGTAGTAGGAGTGGACGAAGTAGGCGTACTCGCCGTCGATGCCCTCGACAATCGGATGGTCACGGGCCACGTTGAGTTCGTTCCAACCCATGTGCGGGACCTTCTGTCCCTCGTCGAAGCGGACGTTACGCCCGGGGACGAGGTCGAGTCCGCGAACATCGCCCTGTCCGACGGTCTCGGCTTCTTCGCTTGAGGTAAGCAGCATCTGCATCCCGAGACAGATGCCGAAGAGCGGCTGGCCGTCAGCAGCGGCCGCAACCAGCGCCTCCCGGAACGGGCCGGCGTTTTCCATCCCCTCGCTGAACGCGCCGACGCCCGGAAGCACGATACCGTCGGCGGCCGAGAAGTCGTCGGGGTCCGCCGAGAGCGTCACCTCGGCACCCGCGCGTTCGAGCCCGCGGGTGACACTCCGGAGGTTCCCGAGCCCGTAGTCGACGAGAACAACCTCCGCAGTCCGGTCAGTAGTGTCCATACGCCTTCTTGACAGGCCGTGGGCAAAGTGGGTTTCCATCCCGGCGGTGTTGGCGACGTATGCTACGATGCCGAACGGACCGGCCAGTGCCGTCAGAACTCGCCGAGTCGCGACTGGCCGCCGGCGCTGTCGTCAAGAAACCCGACAGCCGCATCGAGCGCGGCGTCGAACTGCTCTCGCTGGCTTGGGTCATACAGCGTCGCCGCTGGATGGACACAGACGAGGACGCGCCGGGCGGTGCCGTCAATGCGGGCGTCATAGATAGCACCCGCAGCCTCCGTGACGGCGACAGACCGGTCCAGCAGATGCTCGGCGGGAACTTTTCCGAGAGCGACGACGACATCGGGGTCGACAGCCGCGATTTCGGCGTCGAGGTACGGCCGGCAGTTGCTCCGCTCCTCGGCGGTCGGGTCACGGTTGTCCGGCGGCCGGCAGCGGACACAGTTTGTGATGCGGATATCCCGCCGCGAGAGGCCGCGGTCCCGAAGCCCCTCGTCAAGGACGTCCCCGGAGCGGCCGACGAACGGCTCGCCCACCTCGTCTTCCGTCTCGCCGGGGGCTTCGCCGACAAACAGTAGGTCGGCATCGGTCGGACCGACGCCGTTGACGATGCGGCTCCGGGAGGCACACAGCTCCGAGCAGCGTCGACAGTCGGTCACGTCGACGTCGTCTGTCATACCCGACGGTCGTCGCCATCGGTGTTAACCCCGCCGGATTCGGCCGGCAGTCGCCCGCCGCGTCGGGCGTCGTCGGCGCGTCCTGCCAGTCGCTTTGCGACCCGCAACGGGTCCGGCCGCCGCTCGTGTGTGTAGGCGTCGACCACGCGGTCGGTTTCGTCGGCACCGAGGCCGACACTCCGGGCGAAAAGCGGTGGGTCGGCCTGAAGCCGCCGGCGCGGCGGCAGCGACCGGTACGTCGCCAATCGGTCGTCTCGGGCGTCGCCGTCGAACGCGTCCTCGATGGCCGATTCGAGCCCGTCGCTTGCTTCGAAGGAGACAGCGACGACCGGACGGTCGATACGGTCGGCAAGTACCTGGAGGTCGACGACGTTATACCACGCCAGCGCGACGCCCGCGAGGAAAACATACTGGACATCGGGGCGGTCAAGCCGCTCCCAGAGGTCAGCGACGGCACCGGTCCCGTCGGACCCACCGACGGTACAGGTCCCGAAAACGAAGTCGTCTACAGTCCGGTCGGCACGGACGACAGCGCCGGCCAGCGTACTCTCTGTGGTTCCATCGTCGGTGCCGCGGAACGACTCTGCGATGCCGACGGCCCGACGGCCGGGCTTCACTCGCCCTGCAGCCGCTCGTAGGTCTCCAACAGGTCTTCGCTCGAGGCGTCGTCGTACTCGAATTCGACTTCGCCGTCGTGGGTCGGCAGCGTCGACTGGCCGCCGTCCTCGATGTCGTCAGTATCGAGTTGCTGGTTTTCCTGTTCGGATTCGTCGTAGCTTCCGAACCCCATGGTCGTTTGTGACTATTCGCTCCAGCAGTGTAAATGATACGCCGCCTGCACAGATGCCGAATCGTTGGCTATCCCGATGCCGTCGTGGGAAATTATTCTTCCGTTGTATTGCGGACTCAAGCGAATGAAACCGGCAGTAGTGTTATGTGGGGAGTTGTCCTAAAACCTGTAGAATGCCAGCCAGAGTGGTCACGGCGTGAGCGATGGGGGCGAGCCGACGGCCACCGTCGCGTACGTCGGTCACCAGCCGCCGATGGAATCCGGCGGTGGAATCCGCATCGAGCGCGTCGGCCGTGGGTCCGTCGACGAGTACGCCCCCTACGCCGACTGCGTGCTCCTCGAAGAACCGGGCGGCGGGCTCGAGGCGCTGGCCCGGTTACAGGAACGGTCCGTGCCGACAGTGCTGTACGACCGGACCGCTGACCCGACAATCGCCGCCGAGGCGACGCGATACGGAGTCACGGAGTACGTAACAGACCGGGCGCTCGGGGCGGAGACGCTCGCCGACCGCATCGCCGACGCTGCGGGCATAACCGCACTCGACGCCGACGGCGAGCGCGAAGAGCGGGCGCTCCAGCAGTTGACGACCGCCGCAGGCGATGCAACGCTGTCGTCGTCCGAAAAGGTGCGACGGATACTGAAAGCCGGTCGGGAACGGCTCGGGGTGTCGTTCGGCTTCCTCTCGGAAGTCGACGACGGCACATGTACCGTCGTCGCCGCCGACGGCGACCCGGACGGCGTTACGCCAGGAACATCAGCGCCGCTCGAGTCGACGTTCTGCCGGCAGACGGTTCGTACAAGGGGTGTACGCGCTCTCCGCGACATTGAAAGCGATGTCTGGACGGACGGTATGGCACCGAACTACCGCTCGTTCGGTTGCTACATCGGCGTCGAGGTACACGTCGGGGACCGCTCCTACGGGACGCTGTGGTTCGCCGACACGGAGGCCCGTGAGCCGTTCACACAAAGTGAGCGGACGTTCGTGCGGCTCCTCGCGGAGTGGCTCGGCCACGAGGTCGAACGCGACCATCGAACAGTAGAGCTCCAACAAGCCCAAGAACGAACCGAGAACGTCCTCAAGCGGGTTGGTGACGGATTCTTCGCCGTCGACGACGACTGGGAACTGACATACATCAACCCGCGAGCGGAGGCACTGCTGGACGGCGACGCCGACGAGTGGCTCGGTAAGTCCCTGTGGTCAGTACTGCCGGAAGAGCTTGTCACAGAGCTTCGGGGACAATACGAGCGGGCGCTGTCGACAGGGGAAGCGACCACGTTCGAAGTCCGTCCCGAATCGCTCGGGCTGTGGCTGGAGATGAGCGTCTACCCGGACGACGACGGGCTGACGGTGTATTTCAAGGATATCAGCGGGCGAAAACGGTACGAACAGTCGGTCGGGGAGCTGCTATCCGCGGGCGAGAAGCTCCATGCCTCCGAATCAGCCGGCGGCATCACCGATATCGCAGCCGAGGCTGCAACGCAGATTCCGGGCTTCGACCGAAGTATCGTCCGCGTTCCGGATGGGGATGGCCTCGCTATCGACGCTGCCGAAGGCTGTTCCAACCCTGATTGCGGGACCGTCGCTATCGGCGAGGGGGTGGCGGGACAGGCCTATGAGCGCGGTGCGCTCGTCGACGGGGACAGCTCGTGTCTTCCGGGCGACGAGTCGTTGGCGGCCCCGCTTGGCAAACACGGCGTCATCGTCGTCGGCTGTGGGTCGGCGACCGGCGAGACCGACCGGCGGCTGCTGTCGCTGCTGGCGTCGAACGTCGAGTCAGCGCTTGAGCGAACCGACCGCGAACGGCAGCTCCGGCGCTACAAGGCCATCCACGAGACCGTCGAACAGATGGTGTTTGTCGTCAGCGAGGGCACACAAATAGACCTCGTTACCCAGCCGCTTGCCGACCGATTCGGCTACGACCGCGAGGAACTCGTCGGGTCTGAGCTGACAGCGCTCGCTGACGACGAGACGGTCGAGCTCGGCTTCGAAGCCTACGAACGGCTCCGGAACGGCGAGGAGGGACCCGTCGTTATCGAAACGACGCTCCCGGCGGCCGACGGCGAGACCGTTCCGGTCGAGATAGAGTACTCGCTGCTCTCATCGAACAGCGAGTTCGACGGGCTCGTCGGCGTGGTCCGTGACCGGACGGAGCTGGCCCAGACACGGGCCGAACTCGAAGACGAGCGCGACCGCTTTCAGCACCTGTTCAACCAACTGCCCGATGCCGTCGTCGACACCGAGTTCGTCGAAGGAGAGCCGGTCGTCAGGGACGCAAACGCCGCTTTCGAGGAGACGTTCGGCGTCGATGCCGAACAGCTTCGCGGCGACCCGCTCGATGAGCACATCGTTCCGCCGGGTCATGAGGAAGGGACCAAACAGCTCAACGACGACGCGCTTTCGGTCGATCGCCACACCGCCGAGGTCAGACGGGAGACGGCCGACGGCCAGCGAACGTTCCTCTTCCGCGGCGTGGCCTACGAAGTCGAGTCGACGACCCGCGGGTTCGGCATCTACACGGACATCACCGAACGGCTCGAACAGGAGCGCCGGCTCCGTGTTCTTCACAGAGTACTGCGACACAACCTCCGCAACGAGATGACCGCCATCGTCGGCTATGCGGATATGTTGCGGGACGAACTTGACGGAGTGGAACACCGCGGCTACGCCGAGCAAATATACCGGCAGGCCAACGAGGTTTCGAAGCTCGGCGAGCAGGTAAAGCGCATCCAGCAGGCGCTGGATGTCGAGCGGCGGCGGGTACCGGTCGACCCCGAACGGCTCGTCGACGACATCGCCGAGTGGTACCGCGACGAGTATCCCACAGCGTCGATATCGGTTGCTGCCGACTCGACGGTGCCGGTCGTCGCCGACGAACTCCTGAAGACGGCCGTCGACAACCTCGTCGAAAACGCCGTCGAGCATCATCCGGGCGAACCGACCGTCGATGTCGAGCTGGAGGCAGTCGGCGACGAGTGGTTCGACATCACCGTCCGGGACGACGGCCCCGGTATCCCCGAACGCGAGCAGGCGGTCATCAGCGGCGAACGGGAGATTACCCAGCTCGACCACAGTATGGGGCTCGGGCTGTGGGTCGCCCGCTGGATTGTCGACGGCATCGGCGGCGAGTTCGTCTTCGGTGACTGCGAGGACGGGACGGAGGTGACGCTGCGGCTACAGCAGGCGACGGTGGAGACGGACGTGCGGGCCGAGCCGACAGCCGACGAGCCGCCAACCTGAATACGGCAGCCGACGACCCTCTCGGCATGGACGTATACCACGTGACAGCCAACGCGGAGACGTTTACCTGCAATGCCTACCTCGTCGATGGCGACCGAACAGTGCTCGTCGACGCCGGCGCGATGGACGGCGTCGTCGATGTCGTCGACGAGTACACCGACATGCTCGATGCGGTCGTCCTAACACACCAGCACAGCGACCACATCGCCGAGCTCGATGCCGTGCTCGATGCCTTCGATGCGCCGCTGTACGCCTACGACGACCATCCACAGCGGACGAACGAACTCGACGACGGCGACCAGATATTCATGGGCGACGAGCCGTTCGACGTCGTCTACACCCCCGGCCACGCCGACGACCACGTCGCCCTCGTCTCGGAGACGACGCTTTTCAGCGGCGACGTGGTCGTCCACGACGACGGGGCCTTCGATTACGGAAGCTTCGGTCGGACCGACATGCCCGGCCAGTCGCGCGAGCGGCTCATCGAAAGCATCCAGACACTTCTAGACCGGATGGGCGAGGACGTCGAACACATGTACGCCGGCCACGGCGACACGTTCCACGGCGATGTTCGGGATGTCGTCGAGACGGCGCTACAGCGGGCCGAGAAACGGGAGCCAAAATATCCAGAAGAGTAACGCCGGTGGTCCGAGCCGTGGGCTGTCGGGAGAGCGTGCCAACGGAAAACAGCAGCCGAAGCCGGATTAGGCCGCGCGGCGTTCCTTCGCCTTGGGGCGAAGCTTCTTGTATCCGCACTTCCGGCAGCTGTCGGCACGTTTCGGGTTGCGGGCGTTGCAGCGCATACAAATCATCTTGTCGAGAATGCGCTCTTCTGCCTCCTCGAAGCTAGCCATACGCGAGCCGAGACGGCCCGCGCGGATAAACCTAACCGTTCGCGGCCGCTCCACGGAGTGTTCGGTCGGCGCGGGCGACGGCCACGACGAACAAAGGCTTTACCGGCTGGACCATCTACGGACGGCAAATGGTACTCGACGACCTGGGCAGTTCCCTTCGGGGAACGCTCGACAAACTACAGGGGAAGACGACCCTCAGCGAGGACGATGTCGAGGAAATCGTCAAGGAGATTCAGCGGTCGCTGCTGTCAGCGGACGTCGACGTCGACCTCGTGATGGACCTCTCGGACTCGATTCGGGAGCGCGCACTCGACGAGGAGCCACCGGCGGGCACGACCGCTCGCGACCACGTCCTCAAGATTGTCTACGAGGAGATGGTCGAGCTGGTCGGCGAGTCGACAGCGCTGCCGCTCGAGGAACAGACCATCGTGCTTGCGGGACTGCAGGGGTCGGGGAAGACGACCACCGCCGCCAAGATGGCGTGGTGGTTCTCGAAGAAAGGGCTTCGCCCGGCAGTCATCCAGACCGACACCTTCCGGCCCGGTGCCTACGACCAGGCCAAGGAGATGTGCGAACGGGCCGAGGTCGACTTCTACGGCAACCCCGACAGCGACGACCCGGTCGAAATCGCCGAGAGAGGACTCGAAGAGACCGCCGATGCCGACGTCCACATCGTCGACACGGCCGGTCGGCACGCCCTCGAAGAAGCGCTCATCGACGAACTCGAGGCCATCGAGTCGGCCGTCGACCCCGACCGGAACCTGCTGGTACTGGACGCCGCCATCGGGCAGGGCGCAAAGGACCAAGCCGAGCGGTTCCACGACGCGGTCGGCATCGACGGCGTCGCCATCACCAAGCTCGACGGGACCGCCAAAGGTGGGGGCGCGCTAGCGGCTGTCGACCAGACGGACTCGTCTATCGCCTTCCTCGGGACCGGCGAGGAGGTCAAAGACATCGAGCGGTTCGAACCCTCCGGGTTCATTTCGCGGCTGCTGGGGATGGGCGACCTCAAACAGCTCTCAGAGCGCGTCGAACGCGCAATGGAGGAAACCCAAGCCGAGGAGGACTGGGACCCCGAGGACCTGATGAAAGGGGAGTTCACCCTGAAGGACATGCGGAACCAGATGAACGCGATGAACAAGATGGGGCCGCTCGACCAGGTAATGGATATGATTCCGGGGCTCGGCGGAGGAATTAAAGACCAGCTCCCGGACGACGCGATGGACATGACCCAAGAACGGCTGCGGGATTTCGAGGTCATCATGGACTCGATGTCCGAGGCCGAACTGGAGAACCCCCGCGCTATCGGCCAAAGTCAGATTGAACGCATCGCCCGCGGCTCCGGCACGGACGAAGACACCGTCCGGGAACTGCTCGAACAGCACAAGATGATGAGTCGGATGATGAAGCAGTTCCAGGGCATGGGCGACGGCGATATGCAGCGGATGATGAAGCAGATGCAACAGGGCGGCGGCGGAGGCGGCGGTGGCGGTGGCGGCCTCGGCGGCATGGGGCCGTTCGGCGACTAACGCCCCTGGCTGGCCGCGGTAACCGATACGGGTGAGCGACACCCATAACAACGCTCTGGTGCCTATTTTCGGTAGTGGCACACAGACGGACGCTTCTTTTCGCCGTGGTACTCGTTGCGCTCGGAGCGATAGCCGTCCCGGTCGTTGCGGACGTGCCGGATGCGCGACTCGTCGTCTCCGATGTCGAGGTAACGCCGGAGGCTCCCGAGCCGGGGAACACGACGAGCGTCGAGTTCACCGTCGAGAACTCCGCCGGCAGCGCCACCGGCGTCGACATCGAGGCCATCGAGCTTCGAGAACGGGCACGTGTCGGCGAGACGCACGCCGCGGCCGGCAACGTCGGGTCGCTCTCGGCGGGTGACGACGTCACGCTCTCGTTGTCGACCGCCTTCGAGGAAGCGGGCGTCCACGACCTCGAACTCGCGGTGACGGCGGTCGACGAAGCCGGAGCCGAGGTTACCGTCACCCGGCCCGTGACCATCGTCGTCGGCGGCGTCGACGCCGCGGGCATCACCGACGACGTGCAAATCGACGTTCAGGAGGTCGACCCGGCAGAGTTGGACGACGAGGAGGACGACCTCGATGTCGACCTCGGTGCCGACGGTATCCTCGGCGACGGCGACGACGAGGACGAGGAGTCCCGAACGTCACTAATCCGCGTCGAGGTGACGAACTTCGGAACCGCAACCGCCCGCGAAGTCGCCGTCACACCGGCGGTGGAGGACGGTCCCGAACTGGCCGAGCCGCCGGCACGTCTCGCCCTCCCTGATGTCCAGCCGGGCGACGCCGAGAGCGTCTTCTTCAATGCGGCAGCCTTCGACGAACCGACGACGCTGTCGTTCGAAGCCGGCTATACACTCGGCACGGAGCGGGAAACGAGCGAGACGACCTTCGAGTACCGGCCCAACCGCGGCGAGGTCATCCTCACCGATGTCGATATGACCAGCGAAGACGGCACGGTGACCGTCACCGGCAATGCCGCCAATCCCGGCCTCGGCGAAATAAACGGCGCTGTCGTCGCCGTCGAGGAAACGGAAACAGTCTCGCCGACCTATCCCGCCCGGGAGTACTTCGTGGGGACGGTTCCGGAAAGCGAGTTCGTCAGGTTCGACGTGACTGCCGATGTGGACCACGACAACGCCACTACGGTCCCCATCACGGTCACATATCTCGCCGACGGCGAGCCATACGAGCGGACCGTCGAACTCCCCTACGAGCCGCGTACCGCCGACAGAGGCGACAGCGGCGGCGGTGACGGTGTCCCGCTTTCCGTCGCCGCCGCGGTCGCCGGGTCGGCGCTCGTTGCGGGGTCGGTCGCTGTCGGCTGGAGGCGCAGAAGCCGTGCCGGCGATTGAGCTGACTGGCGTTACGCGACGCTACGAGGGGGGCGGTGAAACGGTCGTGGCGCTCGATTCGGTGTCGCTTTCGGTCGACCGCGGCGCGTTCGTCGCGATAATGGGGCCGAGCGGCAGCGGCAAATCCACGCTGCTGAACGTCATCGGGTTGCTCGATGCACCGGACGCTGGCAGCGTCGTCGTTGACGCTGTCGACGTAACTGACCTCGACACCGCCGAGCGGACACAGATGCGCAAGGAAACTGTCGGATTCGTCTTTCAGGACTTCCATCTCATCCCGACGCTGTCGGCCCAAGAGAACGTGGTATTGCCGACGATATACGACCGGGAGCCGCGGCAAGAGCGGGCGCGGGCGTTGCTGGAACGGGTCGGGCTTGGCGACCGGCTCGACCACGCGCCGGACGAACTCAGCGGCGGCCAGAAACAGCGCGTCGCCATCGCGCGGTCGCTCATCAACGAACCGGGCATTATCCTCGCCGACGAACCGACCGGAAACCTCGACCGCGAGACGGGCACCCGGATACTGGAGACGCTAACCGACGTGACCGACCGCGGCGTTAGTGTCGTCGCGGTGACCCACGACCCGGCGGTCGCCGACCACGCCGACCGGACTATCGAACTCCGCGATGGGGTGATACAGTGACGCGGATACCGTCGCTTTTTGTCGCCCGGCGGAACCTCTCGCGGAACCGGCTTCGGTCGGCGCTGGCAGCGCTCGGCATCCTTGTCGGTGTTGTCGCCATCGCCTCGCTCGGCATCTTCGGCAACGTACTCGCCGTCGGGGCCGACGACGCGCTCGGCGATATCGGCACGCAGGTCATCATCACGCCGAACGCCGACGCCGGAATCAGTTCCATCGACGACGGGACGGTAACGGAAATCGAACGGGTCGCCGGGGACGCCGCCGTCGTGCCGTTACGAACCGACGGCGGGCTGGTCGAACGAGGGAGCGCGACCGCCGCCGGGACGATATACGGCATCGAGAACCCCGCAGCGGTCTACACCGCTGATGAGGGGCGGCTCCCGGAACGGCACAGACAGGGGGCTGTCGTCGGCGCGGACCTGGCGTCGACGCTTGAACTCCGGGTCGGCGACAGCATCGATGTCGCCGGCGATAGCCACCGCGTCATCGCGGTGCTCGAACCGGTCGAATCGTTCACCCCAATCTCGCCGGACGACGCGGTGATGCTGCCGGAAGCAGCTGTCGGTGATGGCGACGGCTACGAGCAAGTGGTCGTCCAGACGGAGACAGGAGCGGCGGCGACGGCCGTTGCTGACGCAGTCGAACTGACGGTCAACGACCGCGACGAACGGGTCGATGTGTTCGAGCTTTCCTCCGTCGTCGACGAGATAGACGAGTTCTTCTCGCTGCTTTCCGTATTCCTCATCGGGTTAGGTGGCATCTCGCTTTTCGTCGCCGGCGTGAGTATTCTCAATGTAATGCTGATGAGCACCGTCGAGCGGCGGGAAGAAATCGGCGTGATGCGTGCGGTCGGCGTGCCGCGGCGGGCGGTGCTCCGGACGATGCTCTTCGAGGCGGCGCTTCTGGGGCTGGTCGGAGCAGCCGGCGGCGTCGTCATCACGGCGCTGCTCGTCGTTGGGCTCTATCTGGCGACGCCGGTCGAACTGTGGGTCGTCCTCGACCCGACGAACGGCGTCTATCTGGCGGCTGCGTTCGCCTTCGGCGTGCTCATAAGCGTCGTCAGCGGGCTGTACCCGGCATGGAAGGCCGCCAACGAGCGGCCGGTCGAAGCGCTCCGGAGCTGAGCGCCGCGACCACCGCCGACCCGTTTTTAACCCCGGCGGGCGTGGCATCGACAATGGTCGTCGGAGATATCTCGACCGGAACGGAACTGCTGGTTGTCGGCGGCGGCCCGGGCGGCTACGTGGCCGCGATTCGGGCCGGCCAGCTCGATGTGGACGTGACGCTCGTCGAGGCCGACGCCTACGGTGGAACCTGCCTCAACGAGGGCTGTATTCCGTCGAAGGCACTCATTCACGTCGCAACGCTGGCCGACGAGGTCGAATCGGCCGAGGCGATGGGATTGCACGCCCGGGCGGACGTGGATATGCAGGGCCTTGTCGACTGGAAAGACGGGGTCGTCGACCAGCTGACAAGCGGCGTCGAGAAGCTCTGTAAGGCCAACGGCGTCTCGCTGGTCGAGGGCCGCGCCGAGTTTGTCGACGGGGAAACCGCCCGCATCGCTCATGGCGGCGAAGGGCAAGGAAGCGAGACCGTGACCTTCGACAGCGCCGTCATCGCCACCGGAAGCCGCCCAATCGAACTGCCGGGCGTCGAGTTCGACGGCGAGCACATACTGGATTCGAGCGACGTGCTCGATTTGCGGTCGGTGCCGGAGTCGATGACCGTCGTCGGCGGTGGCTACATCGGCATGGAACTGTCGACGATGCTGGCGAAACTGGGCTGTGACGTGACCATTGTCGAGATGCTCGACGACATCCTCCCGGGCTATACGGAGGATATCACGCGGCTGGTCCGGAACCGCGCCGAATCGCTCGGCGTGGCGTTCAGCTTCGGCGAGCGGGCGACCGGCTGGGAGCCGGCCGGCGACGGCGTCCGCCTCGATACTGAAACCGAAGACGGCGAGACGGCGAGCTACACCGCCGAGAACGTGCTCGTCGCGGTCGGTCGTGAAGGGGCTGCCGACACGTGTAACGTCGAGGCGCTCGGGCTGGAGCCACGGAACGACGGGACCCTCGAAACGGACGCAACGACCCAGACGAGTGTCGACGGTATCTACGCCGTCGGCGACGTCGCCGGCGAGCCGATGCTTGCACACAAGGCCTACCGTGAGGGGCACGTCGCTGCCGAGGTCGTTGCCGGCGAGCCATCGCGACTTGATTATCAGGCCATTCCGTCGGCGGTCTTCACCGACCCGGAAATCGGGACTGTCGGGCTCACCGAGGCGGAAGCCGAGGCCGAAGGGTTCGACCCGGTCGTCGGCGAGATGCCGCTGCGGGCCTCCGGCCGAGCACTGACGCTTGGGGCCGACGAAGGGTTCGTCCGCATCGTCGCCGACGCCGAGACGGGGTTCGTGCTCGGCGGCCAGATTGTCGGCCCGGAGGCCGCAGAACTCGTCGCCGAGGTCGGCCTCGCCATCGAGCTCGGAGCGCGACTCGAGGACATCGCGGCGACAGTACACACCCATCCGACGCTGTCGGAGGCTGTCGCAGAGGCGGCCGCAAACGCCCGCGACAGCGCGATTCACACGTTGAACCGGTAACCCGACGGACAGACCGCGGCGACCCCATCGCTTTTGCCGGCCGGCCGTCTACCCGCGGTCGATGAAGGCGCTTACGCTCGGTCCGGAAGGCACCTACTCACATCGTGCTGCGAAGGCGGTCACCGACGACATCGAGTTCGTCGAGTCGGTGACCGGTATCGTCGAGGGCGTCGCCGGCGGCGAGTACGAACGCGGCGTCGTCCCGATAGAAAACAGCATCGAAGGGTCGGTCACCGAATCGCTCGACGCGCTGGCGGACCGCAACGTCGCCATCGTCCGTGAAATCGTCACGCCGATTCAACACGCACTGTTGGCCCAAGCCAGCGAGTTCGACATTGTCGCCAGCCACCCACAGGCGCTGGCGCAGTGTCGAGAGTTCCTCAGCGCGGAGTATCCGAGCGCACAGACGGAAGCCGTCGCCTCGACGGCTCGTGGCGTCGAACGCGCCCGCGAGGACCCAAGCGTCGCCGCCATCGGCCATCCCGACACTGCCGGCGACGGCCTCCAAGTCCTTGCCCGCGACATTCAGGATAGCACCTCCAACGCCACGCGCTTTGTCGTGCTCGCGCCGGAGACGGAACGCTCCGAGGCTGGCGGCAAAAGCACTATCATCGTCTACCCGAACACGAACCATCCCGGGCTTCTCTTGGAGTTGCTCGAACCGTTCGCCGAGCGCGATATCAACCTCTCGCGGGTCGAGTCGCGGCCGAGCGGCGAGCGGCTTGGCGACTACGTCTTCCACGTTGATTTCGCGGCCGGACTCTATGAGGAACGGACCCAGAACGCACTCGAAGCAGTACGCGACATTGCCGGCGAGGGCTGGGTCCGCGTGCTCGGCTCCTACGACACCGAACACGTCGTGTGAGCGGCGAGCAAAGCCGTGTCGTTGGGTCGACCCCGGAGGCGACACAAGGGTTTTTGAAGGCCGACGCCGAAAGAGAGCCAACGAGCAGCCCCGTGCCGCACGAGAGGCGGCACGGATAGCCGCGGCCGTCAGATTTGGCAACCCTTAAATCCCTGCCGGCTATAGCACGCTGTAGTATCTCGTGACAGCTTCTTCACCGGGTCAGCCAAACACATGGTAGACGTAAGCCAACACAACATGGTTCCGGAGCACACGGTCCTCGACAGGGAGGAAGTAGAGGACGTGCTCGCGGAGTACGACATCAAGCGCACAGACCTGCCAAAAATACAGCGTCGCGACGCCGCACTGCCCGACGATGCCGAGCCGGGCAACGTGGTCAAAATCGTTCGCGACTCCCGAACGACGGATGAAGCCGTCGTCTACCGGCTGGTGGTAGAATGAACCGGGAGGACAGACGCTCCGTTTCTCGGGAATACTTCTCACGGGAGCGGCTCGCCGAACACCACTTCCGGTCGTTCAACAATTTCCTCGACCGGGGCATGCAGGACGTCGTCGACGAAAAGGAGTCCATCGACACGGATATCGGCGACAAGGAGGGTCAAGAGCCGGTCCGGGTCGACCTCGGCAACGTCCGCATCGTGACACCGCGGGTCCGGGAGGCTGACGGCTCCGAGGAGCTGCTCTACCCGCAGGAAGCCCGCCTCCGGAATATCACCTACTCCGCGCCGGTGTTCATGGAGATGAGCATCGTTCGCGGCGGCGACGAGGAGGAAGAACAGGTTGTCGACCAAGCCGAAACCAAGGTCGGCCGAATGCCGGTGATGGTCGGCTCCAACAAGTGTAACATCGCCGACTTCAACGACGAAGAGCTCATCGAAATCGGCGAAGACCCCGCCGACCCCGGCGGCTACTTCATCGTCAACGGCTCCGAGCGCGTCCTGATGACGAGCGAAGACCTCGCGCCGAACAAGATTCTCGCCGAATACGACACGAAATACGGCGACGAAATCCAGATCGCCAAGACGTTCTCCCAGCGCCGCGGCTACCGTGCGCTGGTGCTGTGTGAGCGGAACCGGAACGGTATCCTCGAGGTGTCGTTCCCCTCCGTCTCCGGCAGCATCAACTTCGTCACGCTGGTGCGGGCGCTGGGGCTGGAGTCCGACGAGGAAATCGTCCACCGCGTGAGCGACGACCCCGAAATCGTGAAATACATGCTGGAGAACCTCGAGGCCGCGGAGGTCCAGACGACCTCCGAGGCCATCGAGACGCTCGGCCAGCGGGTCGCCGCCGGACAGGGCAAAAACTACCAGCTCAAGCGGGCCAACTACGTCATCGACCGCTATCTTCTGCCGCATCTCCACGAGGAAGGCGTCGAAGACGAGGAAGTTCGCATGAACAAGGCGGTCTACCTCTGCCGGATGGCCGAGGCCTGCTTCGAACTCGCGCTCGGTCGGCGCGAGTCCGACGACAAGGACCACTACGCCAACAAGCGGCTGAAGGTCTCCGGCGACCTGATGAAGGACCTGTTCCGGACGGCGCTGAACAAGCTCTCCCGGGACGTCAAATACCAGCTCGAACGCGCCAACATGCGGAACCGCGACCTCTCTGTGAGTACCGTTGTTCGTTCGGACGTGCTGACAGAGCGGCTCGAACACCCCATCGCGACCGGGAACTGGGTCGGCGGGCGCTCCGGCGTCAGCCAGCTCGTCGACCGGACCGACTACATGGGTGTTCTCAGCCACCTTCGGCGGCTTCGTTCGCCGCTGTCCCGTTCGCAGCCGCACTTCGAGGCGCGTGACCTCCACGCCACTCAGTGGGGTCGTATCTGTCCCTCCGAGACCCCCGAGGGGCCGAACTGTGGGCTAGTCAAGAACTTCGCACAGGCGATGGAACTGTCCCAGAGCGTCGAGGACGAGCGCCGGCTGAAGCGGGAGCTCGCCTCGATGGGCGTCGAGGGCATTCCGGGAATCGAGACCGTCGAAACACACACAGCAGACGACTAATATGAGCCAAGGACAAGGACGAGACGCCAAAGTCTACGTAAACGGGAGCCTCATCGGCACCCATCCGGACCCGCACAAACTCGCAAACGACATTCGGGAGGCCCGCCGCCGCGGCGAGGTCGACGAGATGGTCAACGTCTCGGTGCGCGACCGCACCGACGAGGTCATCGTCAACGCCGACGCCGGCCGCGCCCGGCGGCCGCTTATCGTGGTCGAAGACGGCGAGCCGCTGCTCGGTGACGCTGAAATCGAAGCCCTCGAAGACGGCGAGCTCGAATTCGAAGACCTCGTCGACCGCGGCTACGTCGAGTTCATCGACGCCGAGGAGGAAGAGGATATCTACGTCGCCGTCGACGAAGACGACCTGAGCGAAGACCACACCCACCTCGAAGTCGACCCGCAGCTGATGTTCGGTATCGGTGCGGGCATGATTCCGTACCCCGAGCACAACGCCTCGCCACGGATTACGATGGGGTCGGGGATGATCAAGCAGTCGCTGGGGCTCCCCTCCGCGAACTACCGGATTCGCCCCGACACCCGACAGCACCTGCTGCATTATCCGCAGCTGTCGATTGTCAAGACGCAGACGACAGAACAGATCGGCTACGACGACCGGCCGGCGGCACAGAACTTCGTCGTCGCCGTGATGAGCTACGAGGGCTTCAACATCGAGGACGCCCTCGTGATGAACAAGGCCAGCATCGAACGCGCGCTGGCTCGGTCACACTTCTTCCGGACCTACGAAGGCGAGGAGCGACGGTATCCGGGCGGCCAAGAGGACCACTTTGAGATTCCGGACGACGAGGTCCGTGGCGCACGCGGTGAGGAAGCCTACAGCCACCTCGACGAGGACGGACTGGTCAACCCCGAGACGCACGTCGGCGAAAACGACGTCCTGCTCGGCAAGACATCGCCGCCGCGGTTCCTCGAAGAGCCAGACGACATGGGCGGACTTTCGCCCCAGAAACGGCGCGAAACGTCCGTGACGATGCGGTCCGGCGAGTCCGGTATCGTTGACACCGTCACGCTGATGGAGGGCGAAGACGGCTCGAAGCTCTCGAAGGTCAAGGTCCGCGACGAGCGGGTGCCCGAACTCGGCGACAAGTTCGCATCGCGGCACGGCCAGAAGGGTGTCGTCGGCCACCTTGCGCCCCAAGAGGACATGCCGTTCACGCAGGACGGCGTCGTGCCGGACCTCATCCTGAACCCGCACGCGCTGCCGTCCCGGATGACGGTCGGACACATTCTGGAGATGCTCGGCGGCAAGGTCGGCTCGCTCGAGGGCCGGCGTGTCGACGGCACGCCGTTCCAGGGGGAAGACGAAGACGAGCTCAGAGAGTCGCTCATCGACCGCGGTTTCAAATCCAACGGCAAGGAGGTCATGTACTCCGGTATCACCGGCGAAAAAATCGAGGCGGAAATCTTCGTCGGCGTCATCTTCTATCAGAAGCTCTACCACATGGTCTCCAACAAGCTGCACGCCCGCTCCCGTGGGCCGGTGCAGGTGCTTACTCGGCAGCCCACCGAGGGTCGAGCCCGCGAAGGTGGGCTCCGTATCGGTGAGATGGAACGGGACGTCTTCATCGGCCACGGCGCGGCCATGACGCTCAAAGAGCGGCTGCTTGATGAGTCAGACCGGGAGGACATCTACGTCTGCGGACAGTGTGGTATGTCGGCCGTCGAAAACGTCGAGCAACGCCGCGTCTACTGTCCGAACTGCGATGAGGAGACCGATGTCCACGAAGTCGAGATGAGCTACGCGTTCAAGCTCCTGCTCGATGAGATGAAAGCGCTCGGTATCGCCCCCCGAATCGAACTGGAGGACGCAGTATAATGCAAGGACAAGCACCCAAAAAGATCGGCTCGCTGAGCTTCGGGCTGATGGACCCCGAGGAGTACCGGAACATGTCGGCCACGAAGATTATCACGGCCGACACCTACGACGACGACGGCTTCCCCATCGACATGGGGCTGATGGACCCGCGGCTGGGTGTCATCGACCCCGGACTGGAGTGTAAGACCTGCGGCAAACACTCCGGGTCGTGTAACGGCCACTTCGGCCACATCGAGCTGGCCGCGCCGGTCATCCACGTCGGCCACGCCAAGCTCATCCGGCGGCTCCTCCGCGGGACCTGCCGGAAATGCGGCCGACTGACGCTGACGGACCCCTCCGACCGGGAGTTCCGCCGCGAATACTTCAAAGAACGGGACGACAACCCGCCACGAAACTGGTTTGTCAGTCCGGAGGACGCCCGGAAGGCACAAGAAAAGGCCAAGCAGGCCGCCGAACGGAAGATGGCCCAGTTCCGCGAGGAGCTCGAACGGACCCGAGAAATCGGCGAGGACCCCTCGAACGTCCTGAAGGCAGCCATCCGGCAGGCTCGTGACGCCGACTACTGTCCGCATTGTACGGAAAGCGACGACTACCGCGAGCGCTATCCGACCGCCCAGTACGACATCAGCCACGAGAAACCCTCGACGTACCTCGAACAGGGTCCCGTCCCGGACGGCGACGTCCGCGACCTGCTGGCGGAGGCGCTGGAAGGCGGCGAGGGCGGCACCGAAATCGAACTCAACGAGCTCGTCGAAACAGTCAACGATGTCATCAAGAGGTGGGGCGGCGACGCCTCGGTGACCGTCTCCGACATCAGCCGGCTGATGAGCGGCCAAGGCCCCGGCGACAGCGAGCGCATCGGCCGCGAGCACGTCTCGCTGTTGCAGATCATCGGCGAAGTGATGTCCTCCAGCGGAGCCTTCGGTGGCCGCTTCGAGAACGCACCAGCGCCCGACTTCCTGCTTTCCTACAGCGGCGACAAGCTGATGCCGAGCAACGTTCGGGACCGCTTCGAGAACATCCCCGACGAGGACATCGAGACGCTCGGCATCGACCCCGAGCGCTCCCGACCGGAGTGGATGATACTGACCGTCCTGCCGGTGCCGCCGGTGACGGCGCGGCCGTCGATTACGCTCGATAACGGCCAACGCTCCGAGGACGACCTCACACACAAGCTCGTCGACATCATCCGTATCAACCAGCGGTTCATGGAGAACCGCGAGGCCGGCGCACCGCAGCTTATCATCGAGGACCTCTGGGAACTGCTGCAGTACCACGTCACCACCTTCATGGACAACGAGATCTCGGGCACGCCGCCGGCACGACACCGTTCCGGCCGGCCGCTGAAGACCCTCTCTCAGCGCCTGAAGGGCAAGGAGGGCCGCTTCCGTGGCTCGCTGTCCGGAAAGCGTGTCAACTTCTCGGCGCGAACCGTCATCTCACCGGACCCGACGCTTAGCCTCAACGAGGTCGGCGTTCCCGACCGGGTCGCAAGCGAGATGACCCAGACGATGATCGTAAACGAGCGGAACCTCGATGACGCCCGCCGATACGTCGCCAACGGCCCCGAATCACACCCGGGTGCGAACTATGTCAAACGGCCCGACGGACGACGGCTGAAGGTGACCGAAAAGAACTGCGAGGAGCTCGCAGAGAAGGTCAACCCCGGCTGGGAGGTCGCCCGTCACCTCATCGACGGCGACATCATCATCTTCAACCGGCAGCCGTCGCTGCACCGGATGTCAATTATGGCTCATGAGGTCGTCGTGATGCCGTACAAGACGTTCCGGCTGAACACGACGGTCTGTCCGCCGTACAACGCTGACTTCGACGGCGACGAGATGAACATGCACGCGCTTCAAAACGAGGAGGCGCGTGCTGAGGCCCGCGTTCTGATGCGCGTACAGGAGCAGATTCTCAGCCCCCGGTTCGGCGAGAACATCATCGGCGCGATTCAGGACCACATCTCCGGGCTCTACCTGCTGACGAACCAGAACCCGAAATTCAACGAGACACAGGCGCTTGACCTGCTCCGGGCGACGAGCATCGACGAGCTCCCCGACCCGGACGGCCAAGACGAGGAGGGCGTCGACTACTGGACCGGTCGCAGTATCTTCTCGGAGCTGCTGCCCGACGGGCTCAGCCTCGAGTTCACCTCGTCGGCGGGCGACACCGTCGAAATCAAGGACGGCCAGCTCATCTCCGGGACCATCGACGAGGACGCTGTCGGTGCCTTCGGCGGCGAGATTGTCGACACCATCTGCAAGGTCTACGACAACACTCGCGCCCGCGTGTTCGTCAACGAGGTCGCAACGCTGGCAATGCGGTCGATTATGCACTTCGGGTTCTCCATCGGTATCGACGACGAGTCGATCGAACGGGAGGCCGAAGAGCAGATTCAGGAGGCCATCGACAACGCATACGAGCGCGTCGAAACCCTCATCGAGACGTACCGGCGCGGCGAGCTCGAGTCGCTCCCCGGCCGGACCGTCGACGAGACGCTGGAAATGAAGATCATGCAGACGCTCGGGAAGGCCCGGGACTCCGCCGGAGACATCGCCGACGACCACTTCGATGACGACAACCCGGCGGTCGTGATGGCCGAGTCCGGCGCGCGTGGGTCGATGCTCAACCTGACCCAGATGGCCGGCTGTGTCGGCCAGCAGGCGGTCCGTGGCGAGCGTATCAACCGCGGGTACGAGGACCGCACGCTCAGCCACTTCAAGCCGAACGACCTCTCGGCGGACGCCCACGGCTTCGTCGAAAACTCCTATCGGAACGGGCTGACTCCCAAGGAGTTCTTCTTCCACGCGATGGGCGGCCGCGAGGGACTTGTCGACACGGCAGTCCGGACCTCCAAGTCCGGCTACCTCCAGCGACGGCTCATCAACGCGCTCTCCGAGCTTGAGGCCCAGTACGACGGGACGGTCCGGGACACCTCGGACACCGTCGTGCAGTTCGAGTTCGGCGAGGACGGCACCTCGCCGGTCCGGGTCTCCTCCAGCGAGGAGTTCGACATCGATGTCGAATCCATTACCGACCGTATTCTCGACGAGGAGTTCGAATCCGAACTCGAACGCGAGGAGTTCCTCGGCATCGAGGAACCGAAGACGAA
The DNA here is from genome assembly GCF_000026045.1 of Natronomonas pharaonis DSM 2160. NCBI lineage: Archaea > Methanobacteriati > Methanobacteriota > Halobacteria > Halobacteriales > Natronomonadaceae > Natronomonas > Natronomonas pharaonis. The sequence continues at coordinate 53,964 of NC_007426.1, forward strand.
CCTCTCCGAACACGGCGAATCGTGGCGCGCTGATACGGTTCAGGAGGTGGAATCCGATGACTGAGATTACCGACGACGTCGAGGCCATCGTCGAGGATACCGACCTGCCGCGGCGGCTGAAAGACGAGGTCTACGAGACGCTGGAATCGCGAAGCGGCGTCGCGCCCGAGGATGTCGAAGACATCGTACAGGCCGTCGAGTCGCAGTATCTCGAAACGCGGGTCGACCCGCTCGACCCCGTCGGAACCGTCTCGGCACAGAGTATCGGCGAACCCGGAACGCAGATGTCGATTCCGGCCGACGAGCAGGTCGTCGTTCGAAGGAACGGCGAGACCGAGCTGACAGAGATCGGTCCGCTTGTCGATAGCCTCATGGATAGCCGCGAGACGCGTTCGTTCGATGACCACGAGGTCACACTGGCCCCCGACGGTATCGAGGTGCCGAGCCTTTCCAGCGAGGAAACCGTCGAATGGAAGCCAATCGAGGAGGTCAGCCGACACGAGACGCCCGACGAGCTGCTCCGATTTGAGCTGGAATCCGGACGCTCGATCCGGGCGACGAAGGCCCACTCGTTCGTAACGCGGCAGGAAAACGAGGTCGTCCCCGTCGCCGGTGAGGAACTCGAGGCCGGTGACTGGCTGCCAGTCGTCGCATCGCTCGATGCGACCGATACCCAAGAGACAGTAGACCTCCGGAAGTATCTACCGGCAGGCGACTACTGGTATACCTCTGTGCTCGCGGACGGCGGCGCTGAGGCAGTACCCGGCGGACCGGACCAGCTTCGGAACAAGCGCGCGGCGCTCGAAGCCGGCGAACTTGCCGAGCACACGGCGTATCCGGTCCAAGGGACTGTCGGACTGCCGGAGCAGTTCCCGCTCGACGAGGAAACCGGCTTCTTCGTCGGAGCGTGGCTCGCCGAAGGCTCACTGGCCGACCACTACGTCTCGATTTCGAACGTCGATGCGGCGTTCCAGTCCCGGATTCGGTCGTTTGCAGAGCGGTTCGACCTCACCGTCAACGAGTACGAAAACGATAGCGGCTTCGCAGCCGGATACGACATCCGCCTCAACGGGACGATTCTCTCGGATTTCCTCCGAGCTGCGTGTACGGACGACGGTGAAAAGAGTATTCCAGGGTTTGCCATCGGTGCCAACGAGGCGTTCTTGAAGGGGCTGCTCCAGGGCTACTTCAGCGGCGATGGAAACGTCGGAACGAACGCCATCCGCTCCAGTTCGACGAGCGACAGGCTCACCGCCGGCGTTGGGCTGCTGTTGGCTCGCTTCGACGTGTATGCGACGCTCGGCCAACAGGAAGACTCCAGAACCCTCCGGGTTCCGAAAAAGCACGTTTCACGATTCGACAATCGTATCGGCATGGTCGGCGAGCGCGGGGCAGAACTCGAAGCGCTCGCTGAATCGGCCGACAGTGACGGGCCTGATGCAACCGACCAGATTCCGAACTTCGGAGACGCCCTCGAAGCGGTCGCCGAGGCTGCCGACATCCCACAGCGGCAGGTCAACAGCGCAACGAAGCGTCAGCGAATCGATCGGAGTCGACTGGCTCGCCTCGTTGCAGCGGCGGAAGCAGAGCTCGACGGGGAGCAGTCCGAACTCGATGCGCTCCGACAGGCCGTTACGGGCGATGTCGTCTGGGACCGAATCGAATCCATCGAGACGGTCGAAAGTGACCACGAGTACGTCTATGACGTCTCCGTTGAGGGCCTCGAGACGTTCACGACGGCAGATGGGGTCGTGACGCACAACACGATGAACACGTTCCACTACGCCGGTGTCGCCGAAATCGACGTCACACAGGGGCTTCCCCGGCTCATCGAGCTGGTCGACGCCCGCAAGACGCCCGATACGCCGATGATGACGGTGCATCTAGAGGGCGAATACGCCCGCGACCGCGAGCGGGCCCACGAAGTTGTCTGGAAAATCGAGGCGACGAAGATACTCGCGCTCGGTGACGTGTCGACGAACGTCGCCGACATGCTCGTCCAGATAGACCTCAACGAGGAAACACTGGCCGAGCGGTGGCCGACGATGGAGAGTATCGACGATATCGCCGGCCGCATCGCCGGCACCATCGAGGGCGAACTGGGCGTCGATACGGCCCGGCCCAAGCCGACGGTCATCGAGTTCGGCCCCGAAGAGCCGTCCTACCGGCAGCTGCTCCAGCTCGTCGAGGAGCTTCGGGAAATCGTCTTTAAAGGTATCGAGGAGATCAACCGCGTCGTCATTCGGAAGGAAGAAACCGAACAGGGCGAGGAGTTCGTCCTCTACACCGAGGGGTCGGACCTGAAGGAGGTCCTCGACATCGAGGGCGTCGACGCCTCGCGGACGACGTGTAACAACATCCACGAAATACACAACAACCTCGGCATCGAGGCCGCTCGCGAGGCCATCATCGAGGAGACGATGAACACCCTCGAAGAGCAGGGGCTGGACGACGTGAACATCCGGCACCTGATGTTGGTCGCCGACATCATGACCAACAACGGCGAAATCGAATCCATCGGCCGCCACGGCATCTCCGGTAACAAGGATTCGGTGCTTGCGCGTGCGGCGTTCGAAGTGACGGTCAACCACCTCCTCGATGCGGCCATCCACGGCGAGGTCGACGACCTCGACGGCGTGACCGAGAACGTCATCGTCGGCAAGCCGATAAAGCTCGGCACCGGTGACGTCGACCTGCGGATGGGTGCGACCCGAGACAGCGGGTCGAGGGCCGACGACTAAACAGCTATGGCCGTCACACTCACCGACGAAGCGCGGCGGTATATCGCCCTCTTCGACGAAGAGACGGACGTGGCGGCCACCGACTGCGTCGTCGACGAGGAGTACGACCGCATCGCCTTCGTCGTCCCGCCGGGGACGATGGGGCAGGCTATCGGCCCCGGCGGCGACCACGTCGCAACGGTCGAATCGAAGGTCGGCCGCGACGTGACCGTCATCGAAGGCGCCGAAACGGCGGCGGATTTCGTCGCCAACGCGCTTGCGCCGGCGGCGGTTTATAACGTCACCATCAGCGAAAACGACACCACGGTCGCCTACGCCGAGGTCGACGAGAACGACCGCGGCGTCGCCATCGGCGCCGACGGGCGGAACATCGACCTCGCCCGCCGGCTTGCCGACCGACATTTCGACATCGACGACGTCGAGTTGACATAAACCGGCTACCGGTCTGCGGTCACCGGCCGCGACTCCGCTTCGACGTAGATACGATTTGCTTCCGGAACGACATCTCTGACAGCGACTTCGACCGCATCGATTGCGGCCTCGATACCGCGGGTATCGAGGTCGTTATCGAAGTCGATTTCACAGGCGACAAGCACCGACTCCGGGCCGAGATGCATCGTCCGGAGGTCGACGACGGCGTTGACACCATCGGCAGCAGCGATCGCATCGAGCAGCCGTCGGCGCTCCCGGCGGGTGACACCCTCGCCGACGAGGAGGCCGCGGCTCTCCCATGCCAGCCCGAGGGCAACGCTCATCAACAACAGCCCGATGACGGCGCTACCGATGGCGTCGTAGGTCGTATTGCCGGTCACGTCGGTGAGATAGACCCCCGCAAGCGCGACGAGTACGCCAACGACGGCGACGAGGTTCTCCGTGGCAGCGGTCAAAAGCGGCGCATCCTTGCTCCGACGAAACGTATCGAACAGCGACCGGAACCCCTCGGTGTCGGCCTCCTCACGGACCGCTTGGTAGGATTTGTAGAAGGCAGCAGACTCAAACAGGAGGGCGACACCGAGGACGATGTAGTTGATGGTCACGTCGACATCGCGGGCGGGCGTGCCGATGGTCTCGTAGCCTTCGCGGACAGCGGCGTAGCCGGTGACACCGAACAGCAGCATCGTAACAACAAACGCAAAGACGTACTGCTCTTTGCCGCGGCCGAAGGGGTGTTTTCGTGAGGCCCCGGCGTCGCTGAGGCGGAACCCGAGCAAAAAGAGTAGCTGGTTGCCGACGTCGCTCAGCGAGTAGTACACCTGGCTGAGCATGCTGGCGTTGCCGGTCGCGAGCCACGCGATAAACTTCGCGACCGCAATGGCGGCGCTGGCGACAAGCGACACCACCACCACGAGGCGGGTTGAAACCATCTACCGCTGGTTCGCCTTGGCGGGCCGTAATCGTTTGGTCACAGGGCGTGGGGGGCGACCGCAGGGTGACGGCAAAAAGGGATGCTTAAGTAGCTCCGTAGGAAAGCAAGATGTACCATGGCGAACGGCAAATACGCCGCGCGCAAGCTGAAGCAGGACCGCCAGAAGCATCGGTGGTCCGACTCGGATTACGCGCGACGTGCCCGCGGACTCGGCAAGAAGTCCGACCCGCTCGAAGGGGCCCCGCAAGGCCGGGGTATCGTCCTCGAGAAGGTCGGTATTGAAGCAAAGCAGCCCAACTCGGCCATCCGAAAGTGTGTCCGGGTACAACTCATCAAAAACGGCAAGCAGGTCACCGCCTTCTGCCCCGGCGATGGTGCCATCTCCTTTATCGACGAACACGACGAGGTCACCATCGCGGGCATCGGTGGCGCAAAGGGCCGTGCGATGGGTGACCTTTCGGGCGTCAACTACAAAGTCGAGAAGGTGAACGGCGTCTCGCTCATCGAACTCGTCCGCGGGAACGCGGAGAAGCCGGTGCGATAATGAGTTCGGAAGCCCCCGAGCCGGACGCGCCCGCGTCGACCGACGACGAGCGCGTCTCGGCACAGCTGTTCGGCGAGTGGGAAATCGGCGAAATCGAATACGACGACCCCTCGACGCGACGGTACATCACCGTCACGCCGATAGCCCACACGATGGGCCGTCACTCCGAAAAGCAGTTCAAGAAATCGGAGATATCCATCGTCGAGCGACTCATCAACCGGCTGATGCAGACCGACGAGAACACGGGCAAAAAACAGCAGGCGACCAAAATCGTCCGTGAGGCGTTCGACATCGTCGCCGAGCGCACCGACGAGAACCCGGTGCAGGTGCTCGTGACGGCCGTCGAAAACGCCGGTCCACGAGAAGAGACCGTCCGCCTCAAGTACGGTGGCATCTCCGTACCGAAGGCCGTCGACGTCGCGCCCCAGCGGCGCGTCGACCTCGCGCTGAAATTCATCGCCGAGGGAACCTACAACGACTCCTTCAAGACCACGACGCCCGTCGAGGAAGCGCTGGCCCACCAGCTTATCGGCGCAGCGAACTACGACCTGCAGGCCTATCCGGTCAGCCAGAAGGAAGAACAAGAGCGCGTCGCGGCGGCGGCACGCTAACCCCGTTCGCCCCTTTCGTTTTCGCGGCGCATCGTAACTGATTCCTTTCGGCTTCCGTAAGTTAGTGTCACGCATGCGCCGCCCGCACTCCCGCCGACAGTTTCTCGTAGCCGCCGGCCTCACGGTGACCGCCGCGGCAGCCGGGTGTTTCGACTCAGCGTCGGAGCCGACCGGCGAGGAGCCGGTCGAGGCCGACCACGACCTGAGTGTCGACCACGACATCGAGTCATGGGACCGGTACGACCCGGACTGGACAGTGCCGGACGCGTCGCCCGGAGCACTCGAAGCTGAGACAGTCGTCGAGAACCTCGAAATCCCGTGGGACCTGTCGTTCGCCAGCGACGGCGAGTGTTTCCTCACCGAACGGGTCGGCCGCATCAGCCGGTACGACGGCGGCGACCTCGATGCCGTAACCGAGCCCGCCAACGTCATCGACCACGCGACCGCTATCGACCACGGCGACGAAGGCGGCTGGTGGGCCACCGGCGGGGAAGGGGGGCTGCTCGGAAACGCTCTCCATCCGAACTATCCCGAGGTGCCCGTTCTCTATGCGGTCTACACCTACGAGGTCGGCGACGACTACCGGAACCGGTTGGTGTACTTCGACCTGGCGGGCGAAGAGCCCGAGGAGACAATCATCATCGACGACATCCCGGGCGACAGCTTCCACAACGGGTCGCGGCTCGTCTTCGGCCCCCGGAACTACCTGTGGGTGACGACCGGCGACGCCGGCGACGAGCAGTTGAGCGCCGACCCGGACCGGCTGGCGGGGAAGGTACTCCGGCTCAACCCCGACGGCACCGCACCAGCGTCGAACCCCGATGTCGGCGACCCACGCGTCTACAGCTACGGCCATCGGAACGCGCAGGGGCTTTCGTTCATGCCGGACGGGACGCCGATAGCCTCGGAGCACGGCCCGGCGGCCCGCGACGAGGTGCAGATAATCGGTCCCGGCGAAGACCACGGCTGGCCGGCCGTCCGGAACGGCCCCGGTGTCAACGACGAGTACGAGCGCTACGACGCGGCCGACGGCGTGACGAGCCCGCTTGTCAACACCGGCATGGAAGAGACGTGGGCCCCATCGGGAGCCGTCTTCTACACCGGCAGCGAAGTGCCGTCGCTCCGGAACCGGTTTCTCGTCGGCGGACTCGGCTCGCAGACGCTATACGTCGTCACAGTCGGCGAATCGGTCCCTGACATCGGCGGGAAGCGCTACGACGCGCCGTGGCTTCACCCGAGCTACGAGGCGGTCGTCCACGAGCGGTTCGAGGACGAACTCGGCCGCATCAGACACGTCGAGCAGGGCCCGGACGGGGAGCTGTACGCGGTCACATCGAACCGCGATGGTCGGGCCGACGGCCCGTTCCCGACCGAATCCGACGACCGGCTGGTCCGCATCGTCGACGCCTAGTCGGCCGCCTGACCGGTATCGGAGAGAACGTATTCGCGGGTAGCGTCGACGAGGGCTTTCCGGTAGGCTGACTCGTCAGGGTCGTCTTCCAGCGACCGAAAGCGCCGCTTGAACGCCGAAAGCGACACCGACGGCGCATCGGCCGCCGCAGCGCTCGCGAGGTCGTAGAGCCGGTGGTCGGCATCGATTGCATCGTGTCGCTCCAAAAGCGCCAGCGCGAAGGCGGCATTGACGACCGTGATTTCCGGGTCAGCACCCGGTCGGAGCCGCCGGCCATCCTCGGGCGGTGATGGCGGCGAGTCGGCCAACGCTCGGGCCAACGACGACTCAAGAAACGACACCAGCTTGTCGGTCGGCCCAATATCGAGGGTGATGTCGTCGGCGTAGATATCTTTCATGTGATTTGCTATCTGGTAACAGTGACTCAGCTTCCGCTGTTCGACGCTGCGGCCGGCCAAGGCGAGAAACAGCGCCTCCTCGGTCGACTGGAGATGGGAAGGATGGGCCTGTTCGTAGCGAGCCATATGCGCGAACTCATGGAGGGCCAACTCTCTGGCCATCGCCGAGGTCGCCGCGCGCCGTGAGACGACGAGTTCGTGGCGGTCGTCGTAATGGCCAACCATCGTTCGCTCGTCAGGGTCGTCTCTGATGTCGACGACGACCGGCCGTTCGAGGCCGTACTCGGTGTCGAGCATATCGCGGGCGCTGAGAAACGGTGCGGCCGGTCCGTCACCCCGCACTCGAATATCCATGTCAACTATTACCAGTCGCCGCGGACGTTTGACTGTTTCGCAGGCGGCGACCCGCGAGCGGAGGACAGTTCGGCCCGCTCGGTACGCGTTGTCCACCCAAATCGCAAAACACTATCCTTTTCACCTTGCTTTCGGAACGTGACTGTATAATGGGCCGACGCAAGAAAATTGTACAGGAGTGTGAACGGCTTATGGACGAGCCGGAGCAGATCCGGAACATCGCCATCGCCGCTCACGTCGACCACGGCAAGACGACGCTTACCGACAACCTGCTGGCCGGCGCCGGCATGATTTCCGACGAGACCGCCGGCGAGCAGCTCGCGATGGACACCGAAGAAGACGAGCAGGAACGCGGCATCACCATCGACGCCGCAAACGTTTCGATGACCCACGAGTACGAGGACGAAAACCACCTCATCAACCTCATCGACACCCCCGGCCACGTCGACTTCGGCGGAGACGTGACGCGTGCGATGCGTGCTGTCGACGGCGCGCTCGTGGTCGTCGACGCCGTCGAGGGCGCAATGCCCCAGACGGAGACGGTTCTCCGGCAGGCGCTCCGTGAGGGCGTCAAGCCGACGCTGTTTATCAACAAGGTCGACCGCCTCATCTCCGAGCTACAGGAAGGACCCGAGGAGATGCAGCAGCGGCTGACCGGCGTCATCGGCGATGTCAACGAGCTCATCCGCGGGATGACCGAGGAGATGGACGACATCAACGAAGACTGGACGGTTTCCGTCGAGGACGGGACCGTCGGCTTCGGGTCCGCCCTCTACAAGTGGGGCGTCTCGATGCCGTCCATGCAGCGGACGGGGATGGACTTCGGCGAAATCATCGAGCTCGAACGAGCCGACAAGCGGCAGGAGCTCCACGAGCGAACGCCGCTTTCCGATGTCGTCCTCGACATGGTCTGTGAGCACTTCCCGAACCCGGTCGACGCCCAGCCCCGTCGTATTCCGCGTATCTGGCGTGGCGACGCGGACTCCGAGGTCGCCGAAGCGATGGAGCTTGTCAACGAGGACGGCGAACTCGTCATGATGGTCACCGACATCGGTATCGACCCCCACGCCGGCGAAATCGCCGCAGGCCGTGTCTTCTCCGGCACCATCGAGAAGGGCCAAGACCTCTATGTCTCCGGAACCGCCGGGACGAACCGGGTCCAGAGCGTCGGTATCTACATGGGCGGCGAGCGCGAGGAGGTCGAACGCGTCCCCGCAGGTAACATCGCCGCAGTCACGGGGCTCAAAGACGCTATCGCCGGCTCGACGGTTTCGTCCGTCGAGATGACGCCGTTCGAGTCCATCGAACACATCTCCGAGCCGGTCATCACGAAGTCCGTCGAGGCAAAGAACATGGACGACCTGCCGAAGCTCATCGAGACGCTCCAGCAGGTCGCCAAAGAGGACCCGACGATTCAGATCGAAATTAACGAAGACACCGGCGAGCACCTCATCTCCGGACAGGGCGAACTTCACCTCGAAGTCATCACCCAGCGTATCGAGCGCAACCAGGGAATCCCGGTCAACACCGGCGAACCCATCGTCGTCTTCCGTGAGGCGCCCCAGCAGGAGTCCCGCGAGGTCGAAGGGCGCTCCCCGAACAACCACAACCGGTTCTACATCACCGTCGAGCCGCTTGAAGACGATATCGTCGAGACCATCAAGATGGGCGATGTCTCGATGGACATGCCCGAGCTCGAACGCCGTGAAGAGCTGATGGAGCAGGGCATGGACAAGGATACGGCCCAGAACGTCGAGACCATCCACAACACCAACGTCTTCATCGACGACACGAAGGGTATCCAGCACCTCAACGAGACGATGGAGCTGGTCGTCGAAGGGCTCGAAGAAGCTCTCAACGACGGCCCGCTGGCCGCCGAGCCCGTCGAAGGCGCACTCATCCGCCTGCACGACGCCCGTCTCCACGAGGACGCTATCCACCGCGGTCCGGCACAGGTCATCCCCGCCGTCCGCGAGGCGGTTCACAACGCGCTCATCGACGCCGAAATCAAGCTGCTGGAGCCAATTCAGGAAGTCCGCATCGACGTGCCCAACGAGCACATGGGTGCGGCCTCCGGCGAGATTCAGGGCCGACGTGGCCGCGTCGACGATATGTACCAAGAAGGCGACCTGATGGTCGTCGAGGGCGTCGCCCCCGTCGACGAGATGATCGGCTTCTCCAGCGACATCCGAAGCGCCACGGAGGGGCGTGCGTCCTGGAACACCGAAAACGCCGGCTTCCGCGTTATGGCTGATAACCTCCAGCCGGAAACTATCGATGAGATCCGCGAGCGGAAGGGCATGAAGCTCGAACTGCCCGAGCAGATCGACTACTTCTAGACGCTCCGGCGGCCGTCGGTCGCTGACGGCCGTCCGGTTCTCCCGTGTGTATCCGGACGCCGCCGTATTCTTCGTGGTCTTTCATCGACGATTAGTCACCACCACTCATTACCCTGCGTGCCGCCAGTTTACCTATGGGACTGGAGGAGGACGCCCTTGAGTATCATCGTACCGACCCGCCGGGCAAGCTCGAGATTTCGACGACGAAGCCGACAAACACCCAGCGAGACCTCTCGTTAGCGTATTCACCGGGAGTGGCAGCCCCCTGTTCGGAGATCGCCGACGACCCCGAGGCCGCCTACACATACACCACCAAGGGGAACATGGTCGGGGTCGTCTCGAACGGCACGGCCGTGCTCGGACTGGGAGATATCGGCGCACAGGCCTCGAAGCCGGTCATGGAGGGCAAGGGCGTCCTCTTCAAGCGCTTTGCCGACATCGACGTCTTCGATATTGAACTCGATGAGGACGACCCCGCGGCCTTCGCCGAGTCGGTTGCCCGGATGGAGCCGACGTTCGGCGGTATCAATCTCGAAGACATTTCGGGACCGGAGTGTTTCGAAATCGAATCCTATCTCCGAGAGCAGATGGACATCCCGGTGTTCCACGACGACCAGCACGGCACCGCCATCATCTCCGGAGCCGCCCTGCTCAACGCCTGCGAAATCGCCGACAAGTCGATATCGGACCTCAACATAACGTTTTCCGGGGCCGGAGCGGCCGCGACCGCGACGGCGGAGTTTTACGTCTCGCTGGGTGTTGCCCCGGAAAACATCACGATGTGCGATATCGACGGCATCATCACCGAAGACCGGGTCGCAAACGACGACCCCCACAGCTACGTCGAGCCGTTCGCCGAGCCAGCCGGCGGCGACCTCGCGGATGCGATAGCGGGTGCCGATGTCTTTGTCGGCCTCTCTGTCGGCGGTATCGTCTCGCCCGAGATGGTCCAGTCGATGGCTGAAGACCCGATTATCTTCGCGATGGCCAATCCGGAGCCGGAAATCGGCTACGAGGCGGCCAAGCAGGCCCGCGACGACACGGTCATCATGGCGACAGGGCGCTCGGATTATCCCAATCAGGTCAACAACGTCCTCGGGTTTCCGTTCATCTTCCGCGGCGCGCTCGATGTCAGAGCGACCGAAATCAACCAGGAGATGAAGGTGGCGGCCGCCGAAGCGCTCGCGAATCTCGCAAAGCAGGACGTACCCGACGCCGTCGTCAAGGCCTACGGCGACCAGCCGCTGCAGTTCGGCCCCGAGTACATCATCCCGAAGCCGCTTGACCCACGCGTTCTCTTCGAGGTTTCCGGAGCCGTCGCGGAGGCGGCGATGGAAAGCGGCGTCGCGCGGGACGACCTCGACCTCGACACCTACCGAGAAGAACTGGAGGCACGGCTGGGCAAGTCCAGAGAGATGATGCGGGTCGTCCTCAACAAGGCCAAAAGCGAGCCCAAGCGGCTCGTCCTCGCCGAGGGCGACGACCCGAAAATGATTCGTGCCGCGTATCAGCTCGTCGAGCAGGGTATCGCCCATCCCATCCTCGTCGGGGACAAGCGGGCCATCTGGGAGCAGGCCGCCGAACTCGGGCTGGATTTCGACCCGGAAATCGTCGACCCGGCGACCGACGAACTCGACCCCTACGCCGAGCGGCTCTACGAACTCCGCAAGCGGAACGGGGTCACACGCCGCGAGGCCGACGGGCGGGTACGCGACGGCAACTATCTGGCAAGCGTCATGGTCGAGATGGGCGACGCCGACGCGATGTTGACGGGGCTAACGAACCACTACCCCACGGCGCTGCGGCCGCCGCTGCAGGTCGTCGGGACGGCCGACGACGCCGACTACGCGGCGGGCGTCTACATGCTCACGTTCAAAAACCGAGTCGTGTTCGTCGCCGACGCCACCGTCAATCAGTCGCCGGACGAAGAGGTCCTCGCCGAAGTGGCACAGCACACCGCCGAACTGGCCCGGCAGTTCAACGTCGACCCCCGTGTGGCGTTGCTCTCGTACTCCGACTTCGGCACCGTCGACAACGAGGGGACCCGAAAGCCTCGCCAAGCGGCCGAAATGCTCCGTGACGACGACGCCGTCGATTTCCCCGTCGACGGCGAAATGCAGGCCGACACCGCCGTCGTCGAGGAGATGCTGACCGGCGACTACTCGTTTGCCGACCTCGATGAGCCGGCGAACGTGCTCGTGTTCCCGAACCTGGAGGCGGGCAACATCGCCTACAAGCTACTCCAGCGACTCGGCGGTGCCGAGGCCATCGGCCCCATGCTCGTCGGCATGGACAAACCCGTCCACGTCCTCCAGCGCGGCGACGAAGTCAAAGACATCGTCAACCTCGCCAGTGTCGCCGTCGTCGACGCACAAAATGACGCATCGGTCGACAGCATCCAACACTGAAAACCCCTGAATATTACCGGGGGACTGTCTTCGGGACAGAGCGTCTCAGTATACGTATGAGCACCGAAACCGGGGGCACGGTAGCACACGAAACGGAGCCAGCCAAAAGCGGAGAGGCAGTGGTCGGCGACGACGATGTCGGGGCGACGCTGGCGTTGCTGGCCGACGAGGAAGCCAGAGCGCTGTTTCGGCATACCGGCAAGCCGAAGACGATACCGGAACTGACCGCTGACTGCGGGGTTGCCCGTTCGACGGCCTACCGGAAGGTACGAAAGCTGACCGCGGCCGGGCTACTCGAACCAGCCTCGGCCGATGACGACCCCAATACAGCGACGGCCTACCAGCGGACTGTCGACGCACTGGAAATTATCGTCGGCGAGGCGGAAACCATCGAAGTGCGGCGGTAGAGGCCTTAAAAGATGTCTCACAAACTGGGACCCACAGGGGAGGAATTTACAATACGGGTCCGTATATCGGGTAGAAGAGCGTATGTCTTCCCCGAAACCGAACGCCGACGGCCATCTCCGGGTCGTGCTCGCGGTGACGCCCTCGCCGGACGCCAGCTGTCACATCCTTGGGTCCGGAAAGCGCGGCACCGTGACCAAGCGTGACCTCCGTTCTGACGACGACAGCGGCGAGTGTACCTGTAAAGCTGAGGCATCACTCGACGACGGGCCGGCACAGCTTGTCGAAAGCGATGTCACGAACGGCTGTGTCTGTCCCGCGTTCCGCGAACACGACTGTGTCGCCTCGCTGGACGGCTTCGAAGACGGCACGCTCATTGTTTCAGTGGCCGTTCCAGACCGTGAGGAACTGACATCGGTCGTCGCCGAGCTCAGAGAGCGTGGCGCAACCGTAAAGCTCCGCCGAATCGATAGCTCTGCGGTTGGCAGCGACAGACGAGTGCTCCGGCTCGACGCCGACGGCATAACCGAAAAACAACGCGAGGCGGTCCAGGTCGCCGCCGACGCCGGCTATTACGAGACGCCACGGGAGGCGGACCTCAGCGAGTTGGCCGACCAGCTCGGCGTCTCTCGGTCGGCAGTCTCCCAGCGGCTTACTGCCGTCGAGACGAAGCTCGTCGAGGAGCTTGTCCAAGCCGAGAAAAACGGCTGGCCGGGACCACAGCCGGCATCAGTCGGCGACCGGTAGCTCGACGATGAAGACGCTGCCCTCCGGCTCGTTGTCCTCGACCCACACCTCGCCGCCGTAGCTCTCGACGAGCGTTCGGACGAGATACAGCCCGACGCCGGTACCTTCGCTTTCGAGGCCTTTCTCGCCCTTGCCGAATATTTCCTCTTTTTGGGCGTCCGGGACCCCCGGGCCGTTGTCTGCGACCCGAATCTCGGCGATGTCGCCGTCGACCACAGCCGAAACAGACACCTCGGGAAGCGGCTTGTCGTTGTGCTGGACGGCGTTTTTCAGGAGGTTCCGGAAGACGGCTCCGAGCATATCGTTGCCGACGACGTCGACCGTCGGCAGCGACCCGTCGACTGTGACGGCTGCATCCGAGTGTGTCGAGCGTATCTCCTCAAGCTGCCGTTCGAGGGACCGGTCGAGTGCGACCTGTCTGTTCTCGACATCGGGCTGGAGCATCACCTCCGCGAGGTCTCTGGCAGTCGTCGTGAGGTCGACGGCGTTCTCGGCGCTTTCTTTGACTGTCTGCAGATACTGCGTGCCGTCGTCATCGACGTGGGCTTCGAGCATCTCCGCGTAGGCGGTCACAAGCTGGAGGTCGTTGCGGATGTCGTGTCGTACGACCTCGTTGAGAATCTCGAGGTTGTCCCGCTGTTCTTCGAGCCGTCGCTCGTAGGCGACGCGGTCGGTGATGTCGATGTTGCTCTCGGCCATCTGGACAACGTTGCCGTCGTCGTCGAAGATAGGCGCGGCATGGACCTTGTAAACCCGCTTTTCGCCGTCTTCGGTGTGATGAATATGTTCGAGTTCCTGCGGCTCGCCCGTCTCGACGACCGACGGCAGCGGACAGCCGAGATCAGCATCGGCCTCATCACAGGGAACGTCTCGCCCGTGTGTGGCGGCGTGGCAGGTGTCGCCCTCCTCGACCGGAGCCCGGGAGTTCGCGTGCGTGACGGTGTAGTCGTCGACATCGACGACGTAGAAGGGATACGGCAGGCTCTCGATGACGGTATCAAGGAAATCACGTTCGGCTTTGAGCTTCTGTTCGTGCTTCTTTCGCTCGACGGCATACCGGACCGACCGCGACAGTTCGCTGCCGTTGAGGTCGTCTTTGGTGAGATAGTCCTGTGCGCCCTCAGTGATAGCCTCGAGGGCAAGTTGCTGGTCATCAAGCCCCGTCAGAACGACCACAGGGATGTTGTCGGCTGCGTCGGTGACAGCACTGAGCGTATCGAGACCGTTTGACTCCGGTAGCCCGAGGTCCAGCAGCACGACATCCCAGTCGGATTCCGCCAGCGCGTCGAGACAGCCCGCAAGGTCGTCAACGTGAGCGAGCGTGTGGTCAGAAGCCAGAAGCGACTCGTCGGCCCGTTCGAGCCGCTTTTCGATGAGGCGGGCATCGCCCGGGTTGTCTTCAACCAGCAGTACATCGAGTTCGGCGCGTAGTTCCATCAGCTGTCACCTCGGCGGCAGCGTCGCCACGCAGAACCAGAACCCTTCGATTCGCTTGACGACGTCCCGGAAGCCGTCGAACGTAACTGGCTTTGTCAGATAGGCGTTGGCGTGGTCGTCGTAACTGTCGACGATATCGCGTTCGGATTCGGAGCTGGTCAGGATGACGACCGGAATCCGGCGGAGGTCCGGGTCCGACTTGATCTCTTCGAGGACCTCGTGGCCGCTCATTCGGGGGAGCTTGAGGTCGAGTAGGACGATATCCGGTCGGTCGCGGTCGTCGTCACGGAGATACGTCATCGCCTCGACGCCGTCGGCGGCGACATCGATGTGGTTTGCCAGCGCGGCCTTCTCGAAGGCCTTCTTTGTCAGTTTCACGTCGCCGGGGTTGTCCTCGACGAGCAGGATGGAGGCGGGTTCCACCGCAGCCGCTTCGGCACCGCCGGAAGGGGCCGATTCGTCGCCGACATCCGCCGGTTCAGGCATTGTGAGCACTTTTTCGTAGTATCGATTAAGTCTTGTGTCATCGACGAATGTTCTGTCAGCGTCGCTCGCTGTCGTGTTCGTCTGGGGTCGGCAGCGTAAAGTAAAACGTCGAGCCGTCGCCGACCGTCGAATCAACCCAGATGTCGCCACCGTGGGCTTCGACGATGCGCTTACAGACCGCCAGACCGACGCCGGTGCGCGATTCGTCGTCGCGGTCGCCCCGAGTGAAAAGCTCGAAGAGCTTGTCCTGCTGGGGTTCGGGGATGCCGACGCCGTCGTCGGCCACGGAGAACCGGTAGCGGCCGTCACACTCGCTTGCGGAGATGGTGACACGCGGCGTCCCGGCCTCGTTGTACTCGATTGCGTTCGAAAGCAGGTTCTGGAACAGCTGGACGAGCTGTCGTTCAGTCCCCTCAACGGCCGGTAGCACGTCGTACTCGATTTCGGCGTCGGCGGCCGTGACACTCACATCGAGGTTGTCGATGGCCCGTTCGAGGACCTGTTCGGTATCGACCGTCGTACTCTCGCCAGCGTCGGTTTCGAGCCGCGCAAACGCCAGCAGGTCGTCGATGAGCTGCCGCATCCGCTCGGCGCCCGTCACCGCGTGTGCTATGGACGCCTGTGCCTCCGCATCGAGGTCGTCGCCGTATTCGGACTCCAAGAGCGTCAGATGTGCAGACACCATCCGCAACGGCTCCTGAAGGTCGTGGTACGCGACGTGGGTGAACTGCGCCAGCTCGGCCCGGGACTGTTCGAGCCGGTCGACAGTCGCCTCGAGTTCCCGTTCACGAACCGCAAGCTCGCGGCTGACGGCGTTGAACCGACGGCCGATTTCGGCCCACTCGTCGGTCGCCCCGAGGTCAACGCGGGTCCCGTACTCCCGGTCGGCGAGCCGGTCGAACCCGGACAGGAGCGCGTCGACTTGCCGGAGGTTATGGCGGTAGAACCAGCCCGCAAAGCCGACAAGTGTCACGAGAACGATGACTACTGACCCAAGCTGCAGGAGTGTCGCAGTCTGGGCCGCGCCGACGACGGCTGCCTCCGGGCGGGCGACCGTTACCGTCCAGTCAGCCGTTTCGAGGTCGCTTCCCGCGGCCAGCAGGTCGGCGCGGTCCCACGGGCCGGTCTCGAAAAGCGTCGTCCCGTCGGTGGTCACTCGGACGGCGGTGTCGGCGCTGGGGTCCGGCGCGACGGATGCAAAGAACGCGTCGTCATCGAGATGCAAGGCGGCGTTGAGCGCCCCGACTATCTCGCCGTCCCGCTCGATGGGGGTGCTGATAGTGACGATGAAGTTCCCGGTTTCAGCCGCCACGGGGTCGCTGACATGTGTTTCGCCATCCAGTGCCCGTTGGACGTACAGCCGGTCGCTGAGGTCGCTTCCGCTCAGGTCTTGGCGCTCGGCCGCCGAGAGTCCCTCCGACTCGATATCGAGTATCCGGCCGTCGGCGTCGACGACGGATGCACCCTGGAAGGTCGTTCGCTCGACGAATCGGGCCAGCGAGGCACGCCGCTCCTCGTCAGTGCTGGTTAACGCCGGGTCGCCGGCGTGTAGCTCGACCGTGCGTGACCGCTCGGCCAATAGGTCCTCAAGCTGGCCTGCTGTCACATCCGCGGTTCCGCCGAGCGACTCGCGCTCGCTTTGCTCTAAGGCGTCGCCGTAGAGCTGAAACCCCGAGGCGACGGCGACAGTGAGGACAACGGCAACGACAACGAGAACAACGGCGAAGGCGCGGCGGAGCTTCATCCGGCGTCACCCTCTGGTGCCGGCAGCGTGAAGTAGAACGTCGTTCCGTCGCCGACCGTCGAATCAACCCAGATGTCACCGCCGTGGCGGTCGACGATGCGACGGCAGATAGCGAGCCCGATGCCGGTTCCGGAACCGCGGTCGGCGTTGCGCCCGCGCTGGAAGACCTCAAAGATGTCCTCGCGGTCGCGTTCGTGAATGCCGACCCCCTCGTCAGCGACAGCGAAAACGTACTCGCCGTTCTGCCGTTCGACCGCAACATCGACAACTGGCGGCTCGTCGCCCGCATACTCGATTGCGTTCGAAAGCAGGTTCCGGAACAGCTGGCCCAGCTGGCTCCGGTCAGCAAGAACCGTCGGGAGGTCGTCGGCCTCGATTCTGGCGTTGGTCTCTTCGATGCGCTGCTTGAGGTCTCTGTGAGCCTCCTCGAAAACCGCCGCGGCATCGACGGGGGCCGGCTCCTCGCCGCGTGTCTCGACACGGGAATACGAAAGCAGGGCGTCTATCATCCGGCTCATCCGCTCGGCACCATCGACAGCGAAGTCGATGTACTCCCGTGCTTCGGCGTCGAGGTCGTCGCTGTACTCGGATTCAAGCAGGTCCAGGTAACTTGAAACCATCCGCAACGGTTCCTGAAGGTCATGGGAGACGACGTAGGCGAACTGCTGGAGCCGTTCGTTTGACTCCCGGAGTTCGCGTCGTCGGGCATCAAGTTCGCGCTCGTAGGTGTCTCGCTCCGTAATGTCGCGGGCGTAGCCGAGCACCGCCGTCTCGTCGGTGCCGGCGACCTCGAACGGTATTTTCGTCGTCTCCAGCACCCGTGTTTCGCCATCGGCCGTCGTGAGTTCCTCTCTGTCGACGTGTGTGGGCTCGCCGCTGTCGATGACGTGGCGGTCCTGTTCGCGGAACGCTTCCGCCTCTGTCTCGTCCGGAAGCACCTCGGCGTCGGTTCGGCCGACGACCTCGTCAGGCGCAAGCCCGTAGTAGTCGGCGGTCGTTTCGTTTGCGAGCAGATATTCGCCGTTGGCGTCCTTGACAAACAGCAGGTCGGGAACGAGGTCGATTATCTGCCGGAGCTCATCACGGGCCCGCTGGAGGGCGCTTTCGTGTTCCTTCCGCTCTGTGATGTCCCGGGCGAAAGCGAGAAACTGCACCTCGCCGTCGATTTCGAGCTTGTTGAGCCAGATTTCGACCGGAAAGGTAGACCCGTCGGCGCGGCGATGGGTGCCTTCGAGTGTCCCGGTTTCTCCGACGTCCAGTTCCGACCAAAACGCCCGGAGCGACTCGATATCGTGGCCGGCCTCGAAGTCCGCAACCGACATCGACTGCAGTTCCGACCGGGAGTAGCCGAGGTTCTCGACGAGCCGCTCGTTCACGTCGAGAACGGCACCGTCAGCGTCGTGGAGCACAACAGCGTCGGGAGCCTTATCAAAGAGCGCGCGGAGTCGCTTGCGGCGTGCCTCCACGTCGCGATGTGTGGCGGCGTCGACATCGGTCGCCGCCGAGATAGCTGTCCGGACCCGGTGGGCAAGGAGGTCACCGTCGCCGTGGACTGTTTCGGAACGAACGAACTCGGCAGCAAAGGAATCAAGCGCGTCGCGGGCAAGCCGTTCGTTGCCGTCGTCGACGGCGACGACGACCGGGCAACCGTCGACACCGGCGCAGGGCACCCGTGTCGACCACTCCCTGACGGTCGAATCGGAGACAATAGCACAATCGAAGTCATCGGTTGCCATCTCGTCTGCAGCGGTAGCGGTGCTGAAGGCGGCGTCCGCTGTCGTATCGGTACTGACCTCGATGTCGTGGGCGGAAAGCGCCTCCAGCGTCTCCTGTGGGACCGTTATTCCCACCGTCGCGAGCCGAATCCCCTCTCTGGTCGCCATTCGTTGGCCGGGCTACCGGCTACTGGTTTAATTACACATCGGTCGGTATCAGGCGTCGGGAACGCCATCGACGGCGAGGTCCTCAAACCGCTCGGCCGGGCGGTCAATGAGGTCGATTCCGTCGACGGCCGCGACGATAGCCATGATGGCTGCGGTCTCACCGAGCCGAGCCGTGACGGCTCCCGCCGTCGTCTCGCCGGCTTCGTGGGTTGCAAGCGCAGCGTCGGAGCAGGTTTCGGCCGTATCACGCGTGCTCTCGTTGAGGGCGTCTACGGTGTCGGCGCTCCGCTCGGCCAACACCCCACCCGCCTCGAAGAGCGCCATCTCGGCGGCCGCAGCGGCGTCAAGTCGGCGGTCGAGGCGTTCGAGAGAGTCATCGAGGAGCGGCATCGTCGCCGTAGCCACGTCGGCAGCGGCGCGGGTCGTCGACACCCCGGCCGCGCCGACAGCGGCCGCAGCGTCAGCGGTAGCAGCCACGGCATCGGCGGTCTGTCGCTGGGCGTCAACGCCGCTGTTGGTGATATCCGTCGCGGTTGCTATCGCCTGTCGCTGTGCTTCACAGAGGGAGCCGAGGAGACCGCTCGCAGTCGCCATACCGTGTGCAAGACCACCACGAGGTTTTAGTCTGCCGCCTCCGGTTGGGATGGCGGCTCGTGAGAGCGGCCCTGTTTCGTTCTCTGCGGAATGGAAACCGTCTGGCGTACAGTCTCATCCACCGACATCGATGACAACGGTCAGTTCGGCCGTCGACTCGGGACCGATAGCCCGGACATCGAACGCAACGGCGACGAGGACCGCGTCGCCCGCCCGCGGCTGCACGACGACACCGCCGTCGGCGGCGCAATCCCCAAACCGGGCACCTGGACCCGTCTCGCAGGCGGCCCCCTCCCAGCCGGCCGCGGCGGTCGCATTGTACGTGACCTCGTAGCCGACCCCCTCTTCGAGGCGCGAGCGGGCCAACGCTTCGATGTCGTCATCAATCGAATCGCGAACGGCGTCGGCCAGGTCGTCGGATTCGTGTGCCGCGTAGTCGCCCGCCGTCGCCGCAGCGGCGTCGTGAACCGACCGGTCGAGATAGGCAACGGCGTCGTCGCCGGCAACCGCCGGCGTTCGGTCGACATCCGGATGAAAGCCGAGCTGGAGATAGGCAAACAGTATCGGCACCAGCCCGATGGCGATGACGGCCGCCGCGACCAACACGAGTTGCCCGCGGTTCAGACGTGCCAGACCCATACTCTCACCTCCCCGCCGGCGGTTGGCGCGGTCGCTTGCCCGGCTGGCGACCCGGCCGGCCGCTCGTAGCCGACAGCGCCGTGTGGCGTTTCGAGCCGATACATCAGGTTGGCCGACAACAGTCGGTCGACGCGGCTCTCTAGCGCGTCGCGCTCGCGGTCGAAGGCTGCCGGGCTCCGTGTGACCTCTTCGAGCCGCGTCTCGCCGCCGTGCCGCGGTGGCTCGTTTGCGAGCACCGTTGCAACGTCGTCGGCGTAAGCGTCTAGCTGCGGCGTTTCGGTATCTGGGGCTGGCACCCCGAGCGCGAAACCGAGCGCGACCGCGAGGACGAAGACAACACCGACGCCAGCCTCAACAATCGACAGCGAAAGCTGGCCGCGGTCAGGCATTGACCGTCACCTCCAAGAGCGCTTTCTGTGTTTGCCGTGGATAGTAGGTGACGGTCACCTCGCCGTCGTCCGGGAACCCGTCGACGCGGAGCGTGGTCGTCTCGTATCGGGACAGCGGGACCTCATAGGTGCCGTCGAGGCCACCCGGCTCGTAGAGGACGACCCGGTCGTTGGCTCGAACGGTCTCAATGTCGGCGCTCGGCTCGATATCGAGCGTTGCCCGCGGGCTCCGCCGTGGGAGCGTTACCGACCGGAACTCGAAGGGTGGCTCGACTTCGACGGCCTGCTGGTCCGCAACGAGGACAATCCGGCGGGCCGTCTCACCCCCAGTTGGGTCGCCACGCTCGTAAACCGCCTCGCCGTCAAGCGCGACACGGGCGTCGACATCTGGCGGAAGGCTAGCCGCAACCGAGTCGGCATCGAGGCTGCCGTTCAGTACGTTGCCGCGGACCGTCGCCGCGCTATCGGCGGCGACGAGCCGGTCAGCGGTCGCGGTCGCGACCGCCCGGTCAGCAGCGTTCCGCTCGGCACCGCGTACGGACGCATCCGCAATCGTCACCGCGAGCACGGCGACAGTGGTGAGCACCAACAGCGCAATCGCCAGCGCCGGGAGGTTGGCCTGACCGCGGCTCACGACAGCTGCACCTCCAGCCCGTCTTCCGTGGTGGTAACGACCGCGACCGTTCGGTCGCCGCTGTTCCATGTTCCGTCGACGGCGACGACTCGGTCCGGAAGCGACAGCGGCACTGACGCTTCTATCCCCGGGTTCGGGTGGTCAACGGCGAGTCGGTCGCCATCGGCCTCGACGCGGTAGGCTTCGCCAGCGATTGTCGGCGGCAGTTCGACAACGGTGCGGGTCTCGGCGGCCGCCACGTCGGGCGGAATGGACCGTTCGATGTCCGTCGCCGCGTCGGCAGCCGCTCGCTCGGCCAGTTCCGTTCCGGCTGCGGCCCGGTACTCCGGCACTGCGCCGCCATACAGCGCCGCGGTAACGATGCCGAGATAGAGGACGACGAGCGTCGCCTCCATCGCCTTCCCGACGACGGGGCTCATCGCCCGCCGGTCGGCGGGCGGCACACAGCGGTCACGCATGGCCACCGACCTCCGCGGCAAGGTCGTGAACGACGAGGTAGCCGGTTCGGTCGCCGTCGAAGGTCGCCTCAACGGTCGGCGGGTCGCCGGAGCGTCGGTCGACGCTCGCGCCGTGTCGCTCGAAGTATCGTTCCCACGCACCGGGGGCAGCCGTCTCGACAGCGACCGAGACCGTCGCCGTCCCGAGGTCGGTCCGGCTGTGGCTGACGTTCGTCCGGACGGTCGTCGTGACGCCGCCGCTGCCGGAGACGGTCCGAATGTCGTCGCCAAGACGGGCGACGCCGACAATAATCAGGTCATCATCGACCGTTATGGGCGGCGGCGTCTCCAGCCACGCCTCGCCGGCCTGTCCCCGAACGACCGCACCCGAGTGGAAGGCGACGCGGCGGTCGTCGGATTCGTAAACGAGCGCGTCTGCCTGCACCGTCTCTACAGTGACGCCGTCGACTCTGATTTCGACGGTGCGGTCGACAGTCGTAAGACGCCCCTCGCCGAACGTCACCGTCCCGCGCTGCGGGCCGGTCGCGGCGACGGGCTCGAACGTCGCATCGAAGTCGGCGGCGACGCGTTCGGCGTCGGCGGCCGCGGCGTTCGAGTCGACCAACATACCGACAGTCGCGGTGAGCGCTCCCATCGACACGACTGCGATGCCGAGCAGCAACGCAACGCCGACGACGTTCGACTGAGCGCGTCGGCTCATATCATGCCCGCCCCCGCAAAGACCAGATAGCAGACGACGACCAGCGCCGACGAGTGCAAAAGCGCCTCATAACGGCTCCGCGAGGCGACGCCAGCGAACCACCCGCAGGCGAGCATTGTCGCCTGCGTGACGACGTAAAACCGCCACGCGTCCCGTTCGATGTCGACCGCCTCGGGGTCGATAGCGACGCCGGAGGCACCGGAGACGCTGGAAAGCTGTGCGAACCCATCGAGGACGTAGGCGTTGACCGCGACGACGATGCCGACGACGAGCAGGGCTGTCGTCCAGCCGACGGCCACGTACACGGCCATCGCCGAGCGGAGTTTCTTCCGCTGGTGGTACAGCGAGCCGATTTCGGTCTGGAGCGTCTCGAAGGTCGTCTCGGCGTCGCTGCCGACAGACAGCGCTCCCGTCACGAGCCCGACCGTTTGCTCTGAAAGCGGTGTTCCGACCCGCTCGACGAAGCGGTCGAGGGCCTCTCTGCGGGTCCCGCCATCGCGGGTGCCGGTGGTGAGGCCGAGCCGAAACGCGAGGTCATCGACATCGGCCTGCAACGGCCCGAAATCGACTTCTTCGGCGACTGTCTGGACGGCTTCGTCGAACGGCTTGCCGAGGCTAACGTGGCCGGCGACGGCGTGGACGAAGTCTCGGATTTCACGGTCCTTCGCGTCATCGAGGCGGGCACGCCGGACCGAAATCGCACCCACCGGCAGGCCGTAAGCAGCGTAGCCGAGCAAAGCGACGTTGACCGCCGGCTCACCGACCCACCAGAGGAGCCCACCGAGAGCAGACGCCGGCGGCAGAAAGACGACGGCGGCGCTTGCGGGGTTTGTCGTCGCCGTCACGAGCGTTTCGAGCCCGCCGGGGCGGTCGTAGCTTACGCCGTGGTTGGCCGGCCGGAGCTCGACGACAAGCGCCGCGGCACAGCCCCCGACGACGAGAACGAACGCCGCGCTGCCGTAGACGAGCAGCGCGCGCATCGTCGGCTCACCGGGTATCGGAACGGGCCTAGAGAGGCCGGGCGCGAGGACGCTCATCACTGTCACGATGATAACTAAAAGCGCCGGCAGCACCAGCAGGACGATGAAAAGCTCCGCAA
Organism: Natronomonas pharaonis DSM 2160; assembly: GCF_000026045.1. NCBI lineage: Archaea > Methanobacteriati > Methanobacteriota > Halobacteria > Halobacteriales > Natronomonadaceae > Natronomonas > Natronomonas pharaonis. The sequence continues at coordinate 77,351 of NC_007426.1, forward strand.
GCAGTTCCAGATAGTCACCGGCACGCTGTCGCTCGCGGGAGCGCTGATGGGAGAGCATCCGTGATTCCATCCGCAGGTAGCCCTGCAGTGCGTCCGAGCCCTGGTTCGCGTGCTCGCGGAACTTCAGGAGAAACGGCGACAAAAGCTCCCGGGAGGGTGTCTCGCGGGCGACGCTTCGGAGGCCCGAATCGAGACTGCCGGTGAGTTCCGCCTTCCGGAGCACTCGCCGAAGCTCGGCGCTCGTCTCGCCGTAGGCGTCCTGTTTGGCGACCCGGCGAAGCATCTCGCGCCGACCCTCGCTACCGTCGGCCAGCGCCCGCAGGTATCGGACCGCTCCCGGAAGCGTCCGTTCGATAGCTGTCCGGCGGGCGTCGACCCGCCAGCGGAGGTACGCACCGCCCGAGGCGACTGTCGCCCGTTTTCCGATTGCGCCAACGGCTACCCCAGCCGCGACAGCGCTGTAAAGCCGGGGCACCGACGGCAGGGAAACGTCGCCCGGAGCGGCGGCACCGAGAGCCGTTGTAGCGGCATCGACAGGGGCAACGAGCAAAATCGCGGCGACGGCTGCCGCGAGAACGGCCGCGACGAGCCATGAGATGCCGTAGATGCGGGCGAGGTACGTATCGAAACCAACTGTGAGTCCCGCTCCGCGATACCGGTCGCGGTCACGGTCGTGGCGGGCGCTGTCGGCGTGGCGAGAAAACAGCGCATGCAGCCCGCGGTCGAGCCGAGAGGCGACGCTCATCGCGTTGCCCACCTCCGACAACGGCGATGTTGACACCGGCTCCGCGGAGCCACGCTCGTTTGGGGCGTCGCATGCGGCGCAATACCCGACGGCTGGCAGGTGTGGTCAGTCATCGGCGGCCGCCTGTCGCTGGATGCGTTCGACTGTCGCTGCCTCGTCAGTCCGGAGGTCGCCGAGGAATCCGAACAGCGAGTCGATGTCGGAGACGCCCTCGCGAACGAGGTATTCGACGTAGCCGTGTTTGCGGTGGAACTCGTCCTGTACGTCCGCAATCGGGCGGTTCAACCGCTGTGCAAGCCGGGAAAGTGCGTACATCCCGTTCCGCGCTGTCGGGTCACCGAGGTCGGGGTGCTCGTAGGCGAACTCCCAACCGCCGTCGGGCGTCCGGTCGAGTACGCGGTTGTAATGTATCGTCGACCCGTCTTTCTCGATTGTCTCGACCGGCGCATCGAGGGCGGCGGCTTCCTGCTCGGAGAGCAATTCAACGACGGAACCGACAAAGCGGTCGCCATCGACGTGCTTTGGGAAGACGACAAGGTCGATTTCCCGCAACAGGTACGGCGGGAGGCCCTTCTCGACGACCCGGTTGACGAGCTTTTCGATGTCCTCGGCGTGGGTCGTTCCCAAAACGCCGTGGCCCGTCTGAAGCACCTCACCGAACGTCTCGAACGACTCCGGCGTGTTTATCTCCGCGATGACCTCCACGTCCGGGTTGAGGTAGTTCGTCTCGGTCATCAGGTCGGCCATCGAGACGTTCTTGAACTCCTCTTGGTGTTCACGCGTGGTCAGCGAGACGCCCGTCTCGTGGGGCAAAAGCACCTCTCGGGAGCCTTCGTCGATGCTCACGGGGCGGTCCTCGTAGCTCACGAAAGGCATATGCGAGTTCATCAGCGTCGTCTTCCCGGCCCCGGTCGGCCCGGAGAACAGCACGACGCCGTGGTGTTCATAGAGCAGCCACAGCAGCGTCACGAGCTCGGTCGGTAGCGACCCGCTCTCGACGAGGTCGACAGGGGTGAGAACGTCCGGAGCCTGCTTTCGAATCGAAATATGGGGGCCGTCCTCGGAGATTGTCGGCAGCGCGACCGCACAGCGGATGGTCTGGTCGACGCCGTCGAGGTCGAGGTTGACCTTCGCCGACGGCCGGCTCGCGGAGAGTTCGACGCCGTCGTTGGCCGCAAGCTGCGTAACGACGTTGACGAAGGCGGATTCGGAGTCGAACCGGAGGTTCGTCGGTTCGCGGCCGTCGCCGCGAGGGACGACCTTGATACGCTCGCCGACGCGGTTGGCCTCGATATCTTCGAGGTTCGGGTCGCGTATCGGTATCGTCAGCTGGCCGTAGCCGACCAAATCGCGGAGGACGTAGTACGTGAGCGCATCCAGCCGGCCGTCGGCGAAGCGACCATCGACCGGCGGGACGGCCAGTCCGTACTCCGCCAGCGCCGCCCGGAGTCGGTGTTCGGCCGCATCGAGCCACGCACGGGTGTTCCGGGCGGTCAGGCGACGGGAAAGCAGCTCTTCGCCGCGCTCACGGACGACGGAGCGGCGGTCATCGACCGACGACTCACCGTCAACCCCCGTCTCCCAAATGCGCGTCTTGCACTCGGCGATGAGTTCGTCGTCGCCCGGCAGCCGGTCGGGTTCGAGAACGGCGTATTTCCGCTCGAAGGCGTCCGCGCCGAGCATCCGGTCGCGGTAGCGGACGACCGGGACCTCGTAGCCGGCAAACGAAACGGTGTAGCGGTCGAGCCGTTCGGCGCTGAACCGGTCGACGAAGTCGGCGTCGTCGATGCCGGTTCGGGCCGGCGCGTAGTCGCGGAGGTGGACGAGTAGTTCGTCGCCCGCGACGTCTGCGACCTCGATTTCGTCGTCGAGCGCATGGGGCGTCAGCTCGCCGAGACACTTCAGCTCGGCCAGCAGATGATACGTTAGCCGCCGGCGACCACTCGGCGAACAGTCGACGAGTCGGTCGACGACACGGTCGTACTTCCGGTCGAAGCCCTCGCGGAACCGCTCTGCGGCACCCTCTCGGGTCCGGGGACGGCTTAGTTCAGCCCCCTCGAAGTGGCGGCGAACGGTCCGCAGGTCCGTTTCGGCTGCTGTCGAAAGCGACGGGTCCCGGACCTCGTAGACGAAGCCGTCGTCGTCGGAACGAACCGTCGCGACAACACCGGGGGCGATCTCGTAATGGTCGTGGACATCAGGTGCATACCACGCCGCTGGGCTGTCCGGCGGCTCCGGGGCGGGGACGACAGGGGCGTCAGAATACATTTTGCGTCGTTCTGTGCTCGGTATTTGGTATAAATACTAGGGAACTGCGGCGGGTGCGAAAGCAGTTCATCAGCAACAGAATGAGATATGCACTCATGCACCAATATTAAGACAGTCCGCCCCATCCCCCTAATAGAATCATGATAGACCTCGATATCGATATGCGTCAGTACGACTGTCCGTTTATCGATACGACCGACGAGGTGCCGGTGAGTTTCTCGGCGATGCAGTGGCATCTCGACACCAGTTACGGACAGTTGGAAACCCGGATGATAGTGAAAGGCGAGTCCCGCGAGACGCTCACACGGGGGCTACAGACGCTTCGGGACCACGGAAACATTACTAGCTGTGTCTCCCTCAAAAAGAAAGGCGACACGGCGACGATACGGACCGTCATCGAAGAGACCGACGCGATGTCTGTTGTCCAAAACCACGACGGCTACATCACCGGTCCGTTCAACATTGAGGACGGGACCGAGATCTGGCACGTCGGGTTCGACGACGAGGCAACGGCAGACCGGGCGCTTTCGGACCTCGACGACGAGAACGATGTCGCCGTCGAGAGCCGCACAGAGCTGACTGTGGCGGAGCTTTTCGACGTCATCGAGAACGCCAATGCAGCACACAGTTTCCTCGACAGCTGCCGAGCGTTGACAGACACAGAGCGGGAGACGCTCGTGGCAGCCGCGGAAGCCGGCTACTTCGAGACACCACGGGGGGCGTCACTCGATGACCTCGCCGAGGAGTTCGATGTTTCAAAAACTGCCGCCTCGATGAACCTCCGCCGAGCGGAGCGGAAACTCGTCGAGGCGACCATCGAATCGATGTCGTCACTCCGTGGTGTCGAGTAGCGGACTGATATGTTAACGTCCTGCTTTATTCTCGCTGCGGGCGTTGTCCAGGTATGGTATGGCACGTCACAGTCCCGGAAGAGAGCTACGAGCAGGCGACAGCCGAATTTACGTGGGACATTCCGAACGACTACAACGCTGCCTACGACCTCGTCGGGAAACACGAACACGCCGACAGGCCAGCGTTGTTTCAGGCCTACCCCGATGGCCGGCGGGAGGAGTACAGTTTCGGCGACCTTGACGACGAATCCGACCGGCTCGCGAACGCCCTCGCCGACTTAGGCGTCGGCAGGGGCGACCGCGTCGGCGTCGTGTTGCCGCAGGTGCCGGCGAATCCGATAACACATCTGGCCTGTTGGAAGCTCGGGGCCGTCTCGATGCCGCTTTCGGTTCTGTTCGGCCCAGACGGCCTCCAGTACCGGCTTGACGACAGTGAGGCGACTGTTGCCGTCGTTGACAGAGATAGCTATGAAACCGTCGATGGCATCCGTGAGCGCTGTGCCGGACTGGAACACGTCGTCGAGGTCGACTGGGCCGGCGCGGGACACCACGAAGGGTCGACAACGTTCAGCGGGCTTGTCGCAGCCGCCGACAGCAGCTTCGAGCCGGTCGATACCTCCCCTGAAACGCCCGCCATCATCATGTATACGAGTGGCTCGACGGGGCCACCGAAAGGGGCACTCCACACCCACTCCGTGTGGGTCGGCCACTGTCCGGCTTTCAAGATGTATTTCGAACTCGACATGTCCGAAGCGGTGTTCTGGACACCCGCCGACTGGGCTTGGATAGGGGCACTTGGCGACCTCGTGTTTCCGGCGTGGCACTACGGCCGACCGGTTGTCGGCTATCCGATGGGGGAGTTCGACCCCGAGTTGGCCTTCGAACTCTCCGCCGAGTTCGATGTCACATCGACGTTCCTTCCACCGACGGCTATCCGCATGCTGATGGGCATCGAAACAGACAGCTACGACCTCTCGCTGGAGGCCATCTGTTCTGGAGGCGAGCCGCTTACGTCCGAGATTCTCGAGTGGGCCGAAGCGGAACTCGACGGTGTCGCGGTAAACGAACTGTACGGCCAGACCGAGGCAAATCTGTTGGTCTGCAACTGCCAGTCGTGGTTCCCCGCACAGGCCGGGAGCATGGGGAAGCCAGTTCCAGGGCATGAAGTCGCCGTCGTTGACCCCGACGATGGAACACCGGTTGCGACAGGCGAGGTCGGACAGATAGCAGTCAAGCGGACGGATGACCCGGTTGTTTTCGAGGAGTACTGGAACCAGCCGGAGAAGACGGCGTCGGTTACCGTCGGCGGATGGCACCTGACCGGCGACCTCGCAGAGCGAGACGAGGACGGATACATCTGGTTCAAATCCCGAGACGATGACATCATCATCACGAGCGGCTACCGGGTCGGTCCCGGCGAAGTCGAGGAAGCCATTCTCGAACATCCGGACATTGAGCAGGCTGGCGTCGTCGGCGTGCCGGATGAAACCCGGGGTGAGATTATCAAGGCGTTCTGCCAGCCAGTCGAAGGCGTTGCGGGCGACGACGGCCTCCGGACAGAAGTGCAGTCGCTCGTCAAAGAAAACCTCGCCAAACACGAGTATCCCCGGGAGCTGACGTTCGTCGACGAGCTACCGACGACGACGACCGGGAAGATACGGCGTACCGAGCTCAGAAAAGAGCCGTAGACACGGCCAGAGGCGCTAGCCGCCGCCTCCGCCCTGCATCAGTTCCTGTATCTCTTCGTCTTCCAGCAGCGCCTCAGGGTCACCGCTATCGACGATTTCGCCGCGTTCGATGACGTACATCCGGTCGACGATATCGGGGACGTGGCTCGCGTTTGATTCGGCGACGAGCACGGAGATATCGCGGTCAATAATCTCTCTGAGATACTCCTTGAGGTTCTCGACGACGATGGGGGCAAGTCCCTCAAGCGGCTCGTCGAGAAGCAGCAGGTCCGGGTCCAGCGCCATCGCGCGGCCGATGGCACACATCTTTCCCTGCCCGCCGCTCAAGTTTTGCACCTCAGCGTCGCGCCGGTCGTCAAGCTCCTCAAAGAGGTCGAAGATGCTCTCGACCATCGCGTCCTCGTCGTCGATGCCGCGGGCGTCGCCGGAGGTCCAGATGGGGAGCCGGAAGTTCTCCTCGACGGTCATACCGGTAAAGAGGTCGCGGCCTTCCGGCTGATAGCCGATGCCACGCATCGGAATGACCTCAGGCCGGAGGTCGGTGAGCTCCTCGCCGTCGAACCTGACAGACCCCGAATCAAGCGGTGTCAATCCCATGATGCCACGGAACGTCGATGTCTTGCCGGCCCCGTTGCGGCCGACGAGCGCGACAGCCTCGCCAGCCTCGACGGTCAGGTCGATACCGTGTGTGACCTCGAACCCCTCGACCATCGCGTGGTTGTCGGTCAGCTCCAAAAGCGGGTTACTCATCCTCGGACACCCCCAGAAGCGTTTGGCGCAGGTCGTCGTCGGTGTCGAGCAGCGTCGGCGGCCCCTCTCGGAACACCTCGCCCTCGACGAGCGCAACCATCCGGTCGGCGTAGGTTCTGACGATGTCCATATCGTGCTCGATGGTGACCGTTGAGACGTTCTGTTCTTTGCTCGCCTCGACGACTGTCTCAATGACGTACTCCTTTTCTTCGGCGCCGACACCGGATGTCGGCTCATCGAGCAGCAGGTAGTTCGGGTCCAGCGCGAAGGAAATCGCGACATCGAGCAGCTTCCGGTCGCCATGCGGGAGCGTTTCGGCGACCTCGTCGGCGACGTCTTCGAGCCGGAACTGTTCGAGCAGGGCGTCGACATCTGCCTCGACAGCCTCGTGTTCGTCGTCCAAGCTCCGGACCTTCGTGAACTTGTCGTGGTTCGAGAGCGCGGCGGTTCGGACGTTTTCCCGAACGGTCATCTCCTCGAAGAGATGGACGATCTGGAAGCTACGGACTAGGCCCTCTTTGACGCGCCTGTCCGGGCGCATTTCCGTAATATCCCGCTCGACAGTTCCGTCATCGGTCTGTTCGTGCATGACGACCGAGCCTTCATCGGGCTCTAGCAGTCCAGTCAAGAGGTTAATCAGGGTCGTCTTCCCGGCGCCGTTCGGTCCAACGATGAAGACCATTTCACCGGATTCGGTGCCGAACTGCAGCGATACGTCGTCTGTCGCGCGGAGCTTTCCGAACTCCTTTACGAGATTGCGTGCTTCGAGCATGTCATTTCACCCCAAATAGGATAATCTTCGTCGTGTGGGCTGCGTCGCGGAGCTTCGCGGCAATCATCGAGGCCAACACGCCGATATCATCCGAAAGCAGCCCCGGGTTGCTGACTCGTTTGCTGAAGCCGGCCGCGATGGTCGGCCACGAGCCGAGGATGCCTCTCGGCAGCAAGAACACCACGAGCAGCAACACGAAGCCGGTCGCGAACTCCCAGTATTCCGTCGCAAACCGGAGCTCTGTGAGCATGTACGTCAGGACGATACCACCGGCTATCGGACCGAGGAGGGTCTTGAAGCCGCCGAGAATCGCCATGAACAGTATCTCACCGGACCGGAGCACGAACAGCGTGTTGCCGGGCCTGACGTGGAGCATGCTGAGCGAGTAGAGCCCGCCGGCGAGCCCCCCGTAAACGGCTGAGATAACGAACGTCACCCAGACGTACCGCTTGACGGGAATGCCGATAAAGCGGGCTCGGGTTCGGTCCTGTCCGATAGCGTCGAGTGCACGGCCGAACGGGGAGTTAATCAGCCGCCACGTCACCAACAGCATGACGATAAGCACCGCGATGGCGACGTAGTAGATCAACACCTCGTACTGGGCGGCGGTGAACTCCACGCCGAAAAGCGTCGGCCGAGTCAGTTCACTCGCCGGACGGACGCTAAGCCCATCATCAGAGCCCAGTAGCCGAGGGCTCCCCATGACGATGGCGAACAGGAGCTGGTTGAACGCAAGCGTCAAGAGGGCGAAGTAGATGTCGAGATATCCGGCGACAAGCCAGCCAATGACGACAGCGAGCGAGATGGCGACCAAAACGCCAGCGAGGACGAGCAACACGGCCTCCTCGATGCCGGCATACTGGGCGACGAGCGCGGCACCGTAGGCACCGCCGCCGAAGTACGCGGCGTGGCCGAACGAAACCAACTCGGTGTGTCGCAAGAGCAGGTTCACGCCAAGGGCTGCAAGTCCCCAGCAGAGCCCGAGGTATATCGTCTGCATGCGGAGGTCAGCGTGGAACTGCTCGATGTCAGGGACGGCAAGCAACACCGCAACGGCGATGCCGATATAGAGGAGCTGTCTGGTCGAAAGCTCAAGCCCCTTCATAATCCGGAACTGGCGGCTGTCGTCGTTGCTCATTCGATCTCACCCCACGTTCCGTAGAGCCCCTCGGGTCTGAGAAGCAACACGGCGACCATGATCGCAAACGGCGCGGCGAGTTCAGCCGGCGGGTATATCATCGTCGCCCAGCGGCTGGCGACGCCGATGAGCAGCGCGCCGACGAAGGCTCCCTTGATGGAGCCGAGCCCACCAACGACGATGACAACGAACGAGAGCACGAGCGGATTGACACCCATCCCCACGTCGGCGGAGATGGGGCCGGCACCGTGGACAGCACCGGCGAAGCCGGCGAAGAAACCACCCATCGCAAACACGAGGGTAAACACACGGTCGGTGCTGACGCCCATCGCCGTTGCCGCCTCGCGGTTGATGGCTGTGGCACGAACGATACGGCCCGTCTTCGTCCGCTCGAAGAACCACACGAGGAACCCGAACACACAGAGCCCGAGCAGGATGGCAAAGATGTTGTAACTCGGATAGCTGAACCCGACGAGTTCGGTCGTCGGAATCTGGTTGACTGTGTTGAACACGCCTTCGAGCCGCTGGGGTTGACCGCCCCAGACCAAAAGCAGCACGTCAACGAGCATCAACAGCAGCGCGTAGGTCAAAAGCAGCTGGTAGACCTCATCACGGTCGTAGATTGGTCTAACGAACACTGCTTCAAGGAACGCGCTTATCGGCAGCAGGATGGCCGCGGCGACGAACACCCCGACGAGCGCGAGAACAGCCACAAGCGCGATGGAGACGGGGTCGGTCGGGTCGCCGACGAAGCCAACAAAGAAGCCGGCAATGCTGAAAACGAGGAACGCACCGAGCGCGTAGAACTCACCGTGGGCGAGGTTGAGGATACCGAGCACGCCGAAGATAATCGTCAGCCCCGTCGCTATCATAAAGAGGATGAACCCGAAGAAGAGCCCGTTGAGCGTCTGCTCTACGAACAGCTCCGGGGAAACAAAGAGCGCGGCTTCAAGCACGGAGACCACGCTCCCAGCAGCCGTCGTGTTGCGTATCGTCGAATAACATAGATGGCCTCCGACTTACCAGCTCTCGATCCAGTCGATGGAAATCTCACCCTGCGGCGGCGACACGTGGCTCGCCGGAATCGTGGTGACGTTCTCCAGCACCGGCATGTCCATACCGTCGTCCCACGTCATCTCACCGAAGTGGGCGGTGGAGTATCCCTGATGGTCCGGACCGATGGTGTGGTAGCCGGCGGGCGTATAGAAGCCGTGGTTTTCGAGGGTGGCTGCAATCTGGTCTTGGGAGGGCCAGCCACCGACGATGTCGACGGCCTTTTCGACGGCGGTCGCCCACGCGGTGACGGCACCGTACCCGCTCATAAAGTGAGCGGTCGGAATCGTATCGTGCTCGTCCTGTGCCTCCTCGAATAGCTCCACCCCGGGGTCCCACTGATTCTGCGGTGGCGAGCCCCAGTAGAAGTTCCGCGAACCGGACCAGATATTCCCCTCGACAAGCTCTTCAGAGAAGTCGTTCGCGGCGCTGTAGAGGACTGGTCCGACCGTGATATCGACGGCATCGAAGAGGTCACCAGCCTGCCCTTGGTCCAAAAGCAGTGTCGCGTCGCCGCCCCAACAGCTCGTAAACAGGACGTCCGGTTCCGCGTCGGCAACTGCGGTCACGTGTGTCGACATGTCGTCAGCACCGAGCTCCGGATAGCCGTCGTAGACTTCCTCAGCGCCCGTGAGCTGCTCGATACCGGCGTTGAACACCTCACGCTCGTCGTAGCCGAACGTGTAGTCGGGATTGATATTGGCGAACGTGTCGATGTTCTCCGCACCAAGCTGCTCGACTGCGGTTCGAGCGGCTGATAGGGCCTCCATCACGTCGTGGTTCTGGAACCGGAAGGAGTACTCAACGTCCGGGTATTCGGTCTCGTAGAGCGTCGTGACCGTTCCGTCGGTGCCAACGTTGACAACACCCTCCTCTTCGACGACTGGAACGAGCTCTTCGTGGCCGCCACTGGAAATCGGACCGAACGTAACGTCTTTTCCTTCATCGACGAAGCGGCGATAGTTCTCTATCGTCGCCCCCTCCTCCTCGATAACGTCGAGTTCCATCTGTCGCCCGGCGATTCCGCCGGCATCGTTGATGCGGCGAATGGCTGTCTGAGCGCCGTATTCGGCTTGAAGCCCGAGCACCGACGGTGCCCCCTCTCTAAACGTCTGGAGGCCAGCCTCTATCGGCTCATCAGGAACGTCCTCGAGCGCTGCACCACCGTTTCCGTTCTCTTCTCCATCAAGCAAGACTGAGCATCCCGCAAGCGCCGCGGCAACTGCGGTCCCCCCGGCGGCTTTGAGTACATTACGTCGGTCGAGGTTGAAACTGTCTGTCATGGTTGACCGTCACTAACGAGTGTGCGGGGAAGACAATTATAACCGGACGTGAACATATCAACCCGGCTCGGATAATAATAGACCGGGCGAAAACGGTAGGTTGCTTATATACTCTCGGAAGCCGACCGCGGCTTAGTCTTTATTCGGCACTGCAAGCGACGTCGTCTCCGCCGGCTCGAACTCGTCGTAATGAACAACGTCATCGACAGGCCGGCGACCCTTCCGCTCGTTTTCGACATCGGCAGCGTCCGCGGCCGGATAGCCGAGCGTGATGAGCATCACCGGCTCGTACGCATCAGGGATGTCGAACTCCTCGACGAGCGCCTCGGCGTCGAAGCCTTCCATCGGACAACTGGCAACGCCTTCATCCCACGCGGCGTACATCAACGTCATCGCAGCCAGCGCCGTCGACCGTGTCGTCCAGATGCGCCGTTCGTCTTCCGGCATCTCGGCCATTCCCTCGACGTTCTCAAGGAGGGCGTCCCGTACGTCCTCGTTCGGGACGTAGCCCTTCGCCAGCCAATCGTCGAAGACCGGCTCGGCGTGTTCAGTCGGGTCCGTGTGCCCGAGCACGACGACGGCGGTGTCGGCCTCGGTGACGTGTTCTTGGTCGTAGGCGATTTCTCGAAGAGCCTGCTTCCGTTCGGGGTCGCGGAGTGCGAGGAACTCCCACGGCTGGAGGTTATACCCCGAAGGCGCAAGCGTCGCCGCCTCGAATATCGTCTCAAGCGTCGCCTCGTCGATTGATTCGTCGCTGTACTGGTGGACTGACCGTCGGGCGCGGAGTAGCTCGTCGAACTGCATCACAAACGCCTACGACCCCGAAAGGAAAGGTCGAGTCGGTCTCGGTGGTCCGTACCGCTTTTCTTCGAGGTATACCACGGTACTTTATACCACAGTATCCTACGCTACGGCTGGTGGCGGTCGAGGATGGCGTCGGCGACCGCCTCGACAGCCTCGGTGTCGATGTCGTGGTCGTCGGCGATTGCCTCGGCGGCAGCGGCCGAAAGCGTTCCGTTGTCTCGGATGACATCACCGGTCTCTACAGTCGGCGAGAGCGTCTCGTCGCTTATGGAAAGCGAGACGGCATCCCAGCGGGTGTAATGGCCCATCGCGTCGAAATACGCCTTCGTCGCCCGTCGCTCGTCGCGTTCAAAATCCGCAGTCAAAAGCCCTTCCTCGCCGACGAGCGGCCCGGCTTTGACAATACCGGCCGGGTTGATGAGCATACTCCCGCCGGCGGCGACGTTGAACCCGAGTTCCGACTCGGAGAATCCATCGGGGATATCCTCTCCCATGTACGCCGAGCAGGCGGCGACAAAAGACTGCGTCTCGAAGGCGTACTCTCGCATCGCCGGGTAGATGTCGCAGGTATCGACCGCCTCGCTGCTCTCGGCGCGGCTCTTGTCGCCCGGGTGGCCGTGCTGTTCCCAAAAGCCCGGCCAGACGGCGGCGTGGATCTCTTCACCCATCGCGGTCAGCGCCGCCTTCGAGAGCGTCATGTGGTTTTCATAGCAAACGAGCCCGCCGAGCGTGCCGATATCCGTCTCGTAGGTGTCGAGACTTGATGGGTCACCCCGTCCCCAGATGGCGCGTTCCTCCTGGGTCGGCATCAGTTTGCGGTGGCGGCCAAGCAGGTCGCCGTCCCGGCTGAAGTAGAATATTGAGTTGTACAGCGTCTCGCTGCCCGGGCGGTCGCTGCGCTCGTTGGTGCCGAGCGCGACGTGGACGTTGGCGTCGGCGGCCGCCTCCGCAAGCACGTCGACTGCCTCGTCGTCGACATGGAGGCTGTTCTTCTGTAGGTCAACCATAAGTTCAGTCCACCGTGGAATCGAGACGCTGCCGCGCCAGTACGGATAGCCGGGAAAATACGTCTCGGGAAAGACAACGAGGTCGGCACCCGCATTGCCGGCGCGCTCGATATATCGACAGGTCTTGTCGAGCGTCGCCGCCTTGTCGTGATAGACCGGTTCGATCTGTGCCGCCGCGAGCGTGAACGATTCGGCTGGCATGGCAGGCCGGTACAGCGGCTCCGCAGTTAACCATGTGGGACGGTCTCACCCCGAGTGAAGCGAGAAAAACCTGCGCTACAGGTGTGTCTCGTACAGCGTCGCCGGCCCCTCGTCGCCGAACCAGCGGACAACGAGCCGCTGTCCGGACTCGAAACGGGGGTCCTCGACTTCGAGCCGGTCGGTTTCCTGTATCAGCCCCGGCTCCTCCCACGTCGTCGCATGGACCGTCCGGTCAGGTATCAGCGGTCGGTCCTCGTAGACGAGCACGCGGACGGCCCCCGAATCCAGCGAGTCACCACCGACGTGTTCGACGGTGACCGTGTCGGCCGGGTCACCGGTGACCGCAAAATCGGCGTTCGGGGCCGCCGACGGCGGCGCATCGGTCGTCAAAAGCGAGCCACCGACGGCGGCTGCGACGACCGCGAGCAAAAAGACCGCGACGGCGACGCGGTCGCGCATCGGCTCACGCCTCGAGCAGGCGGGAGACGATTTCGTCGGGGTCGAACCGCTCGATGTCGTCGTAGCCCTGCCCGGTCCCGAGGAACAAAATTGGCTTGCCGGTGACGTGGGCAATGGAGATGGCCGCACCGCCCTGTGAGTCGGCGTCGGCCTTCGTCAGGATTGCGCCATCGATTTCGGCGGCATCGTTGAACTCCTTGGCGCGGTTCGTCGCGTCTTGGCCGGCAACGGCCTCGTCGACGAAGAGAGTCAGGTCGGGGTCGACAACACGGTCGATTTTCTCTAGTTGCGCCATCAGGTCGTCGGCGGTGTGGAGTCGGCCGGCCGTATCGCCGAGGACGACATCGACATCGTTTGCTTCGGCGTATTCGACGGCATCGTAGATGACCGCCGCCGGGTCGCCGCCCTGTTCGTGGGTGATGATTTTCTTGTCGAGGGCGTCGGCGTGTTCTTCGATTTGCTCGTTGGCTCCGGCGCGGTAGGTGTCACCGTTGGCCAGCACCGACGAGTGGCCGCGCTCTTCGAACCAGCGGGCCAGTTTGGCTATCGATGTCGTCTTGCCGACACCGTTGACACCCGTAAAGACGATGGTGACCGGCTTCTCGGCGTCGGCAATACGGGACTCGAAGTCGAACTGGCCGACGCTTATGACATCCCGGAGCGCCTCGGCGATAGCTCGCTCGACGACCTGCTCGCCGGATTCGACCTGTTTGCGGGTCTCGCCGACCAGTTCCTCGCGGATACGGTCGGTTATCTCTTGGGCGACGCTCATCTCGACATCGCCCTGCAGGAGTTCGAGTTCGAGCTGTTCGAGCGGCTCCTCTAGCTCTTCTTCGGTGATGATGGTCCGGCCGGTCGCTGCCAGCGCCGCCTTCTTTGCCAGCCCGGGGTCGTCTTCAGCATCGGTCTCCGGGTCCGAGTCCGGCTCGGGCTCGGTTACGGAGTCCGGCTCGCCTGTGTCCGTGTCCGTCGACGACGCTTCGGGTTCAGCGGCTGCTTCGGCGTCGGCTGTCTCGGGCTCGGCCGCGTCCGCCTCGCTGTCGGGCTCGTCGGCCTGCTCTTCGACGTCGCCTTTGAAGCTGCTGAGTTTGTCTTTCAGTCCCTCGAACATCTATCCCTTACTCGTCTTCCTGCTGCATCTGCTGGAGCTGCTGCATCTGCTGCTGCTGGGCCTGCTGGGCCTTCTCTTCGAGGCTTGCGGTCTCTTCTTCGACGGTCTCGATTTCGCCTTCGAGCTCCTCGATGCGGTCGTCGAGGGTCTCCTTTTTCCGTTCGAGAGATTCGACAGCGCCCTCGCTGTCGCGTTCGGCAGCGTAGCCGCCGCCGAGCGTGACGACGACTTCGTCCATGTCCTCGATCGTCGCGCGGACGTAGGCGTCGCCGCCGAGCGGCACCTGCACCGTTGCGCCGGTTTCGAGCGTCTCGATGGCTTCGATGGCCTCGTCGATCTCGGATTGCTCGTCGCGGACGTTCTCGATTTCGGCCTGAATGGCCTGCTTTTCCTGTTCGAGCGCCTGCAGCTGTTGCTGAATCTGCTCCATCGCTCCGCCGCCGCCGCCACCACCGAGGCTCATGCGTCCACCTCGTCGATGGTTATCTGGGTGCGCTTGAGCCCGTGCTGGGAGCCGAAGTTCGCGTAGACGCGCTCTTGGGCGACGTCCTCGTTGGGGGCTTCGACGTTTTTCTCGAAGTTCTGCTCGCCGTAGCGGGCCGGGAACCGGCCTCGAACCGTGAACTCACTCATGCGTGGAACACGTGCCGCAAGCGGGAAGTATCTTCCTAACCGTAAACGTGTGAGAACGGGTACCGCGGAATCGGGGACCTATAGAAATAAAACTATGAAAAACGTACAGACGGTGTAGTGGAACAGCGCCCTGACCCGGTCAACACGCTGGTCGTCGGCGACCGGACCACGACGGAGCAGGTCGACGCCGAGCTAGCACGGCATACAGCGTCATTCACTCTCATGTGTGCCGATACCGCCGCGGCGGCTCTGGACCGGCTCGACAACGACCACGACAACGGCAGTATCGACTGTGTCGTTTCGGCATACGACCTCCCCGGGGACGACGGAATCGCACTGCTGCATGCCGTTCGAGAACGGTATCCCGACCTGCCGTTCGTGCTCCGCACCGACGCGGGAAGCGAAGCCGTCGCCAGCGAGGCAGTGTCAGCCGGCGTGACAGACTACGTCCGCGCGGGCGTCGACGAAGGACAGTCGCTTGCCGAGCGACTCATAACACACGTCGAGAAAGCGGCAGAACGCCGCCGGGAGCGGCGCTGTTCGGAAGCCATCGAGTCGACAAAGGAAGGCATCAGTATCCTCGACGACGACGGCCGGTTCGTATACGTCAACGAGGCATACGCCTCACTGTACGGATACAGCCGCGACGAGCTCCTGGGCGAGCACTGGGAGTTGTTACATCCCGAGAACTACATCGAGCGGATGAAAGAGACGGTGCTGCCGGCATTGGAACCGGGCGACGACTGGCGAGGGGAAACGACCGGCCGCAGAGCGGACGGGACGACGTTTACCGAAGACCACATCCTCTCGCGAACGGCATCCGGCGGGCTCATCTGCTCTGTCCGAGATATCTCTGCCTCAAAAGAGCGCGAGGTGGCACTCCGGACGTTTCGCGAGGCCGTCGAGCAGGCCGGCCACGCCGTCCTCATCACCGACCCGGACGGCACCATCGAGTATGTCAACCCCGCTTTCGAGGCGGACACAGGCTACAGCCGAAAGGAGGTAGTCGGCCGCACGCCGTCGGTACTCAAATCCGGCAAACACGACGACAGCTTCTACGCGGCGTTGTGGGAGACGATACTCGACGGCGAACTCTGGGAGGCCGAACTTATCAACCGGAAACGTTCGGGCGAACTCTACCGGGTCCGACAGACAATCGCACCAATCACCGACAGCAGCGGCGAAATTACGCAGTTCGTTGGCATCGAGGCTGAAATCACCGACGAGTGGCTGCGACGACAGCGGCTCGACGTGCTCAACCGCGTGTTGCGCCACAACGTCAGAAACTGGATGACAGTCGCGAAGGGCAACGCCTCGCTGCTCCAAGAACATCTCGACGACGAACGGTTGCGGTCGTACGCGGCCGACATCGAGACGAAGGCCGACGACCTGCTCCGCGTGAGCGAGAAGGCGGCGACCGTGCGAGCGCTCTTCGAGAGCGACACCGACCCGGAGTCGACTCGTGCGGTGTCGACGCTCTTTGCGGACCTCAAACGGGAGTTCAACGAGCAGTACCCCGACGCAGAAATCTCCGTTGGAGGAGCCGACGACCTCGTCGTCCGGGCAGACGACCGGCTAAAGGTCGCACTCCGGGAAGCCGTCGACAACGCCATCGTCCACAACAGCCGGGAACCGGCCGTCGTCAGTATCAGCGCCACAGCGGACGAAGCTACCACCGCCGGCGACTGGGTCGAAATCGATATTGCCGACAATGGCCCCGGTATCCCCACACACGAGCGGGAGGCCATCGAATCCGGCAAGGAGACGCCGCTGGTGCATGCGACCGGACTGGGACTGTGGCTCGTCTACTGGGTCGTCGCCGCCTTCGGTGGCGAGGTTCGCTTCGCGGAAAACGACCCTCGCGGCAGCGTCGTCACGCTCCGGCTTCCGGCGAGAAACCCCGAGTTCACAGCCGGCGCGTGACAGCCTCGCCGACGAGCGGCGCGACGAGAACACCCGCGACAACGACGCTCATTCCGAGGAAGCTGACGTAGGGGGCCGGCTCAACGAAATAGAGGGCCGCAAACCCGCTGGCAAAGGCGAGGCCGACGGCAGTCGAGACCGCGCCGCCGAGCAGTGTCGTCTCCTCGTGGGCGACCGCGCCGCCGACGATTCCCCACGCTATCCTCGCTCCGAGTGTGCCGCCGAGGGCCAACATCGTGTCCTGTCCGTAGTGGATTGCTGCGCCGACGACGGCGACAAGAAGCGCTATCATCATCGCCCGCCCGGGCGCGTCCCCGCGCCCGCAAAGCCGGTAGACGGCCGCGAGGTAGCCGCCACCGAGCGCCAGCCCGACGAGAATGTCAACGAGGTAGTGGACGCCGATGACGACCCGCGACAGCGGAATCAGCAGACAGAGCAGTCCCGCAACGGCGTAGCCACGCCGGCTATCAATAAGCAGCGCCAGACCGCCGTAGACGACGATGGCGGCGACCGCATGGCCGCTCGGAAAGCCGAAGCCGTCGGCGGCGGCGACCTGAGCGTGAGCCGACGGCGGCAGCATCGTGAGCAGTCCCGCTGCTGTCGGTTCAGCCGCGCCAGCGGGGCGCGGCAGTCGCAGCCACTCTTTCAGCGCTGTCGTCAGCGCAAGTCCGCCGAGTGCCAAGGCAACGGCGAACGCCGAATGCGGCCGCGACAGCGACACCGGGCCGGGAAGCGCCGACCCGAACCAGTAGAGCACGCCCAAAAACAGGAAGACGAACCACACATCTCCAAGCGCCGTGACGACAACAGCGGCACTGACGACCCATTCCGGGAGGCCAGCGACCGTTGCGGTTTCGCCGATAGCCCGGCTCATCGGTCACGGACGCGGTCGAGAAGCCGGCCAGGGAGGCCGGCGGCGGTCAGCGTCGTTCCGACGATGAGCATCAGGGCATAGAGACCGAGCGTCGACAGCCAGATGACGACCATCGCGAGGACGGCCCACCCGCCGGCGAGCCAGTAGAAGGCTCCGAGCGTCATCGCGGTCCCGTACAGTAAGACGAGATACGGCCCCCAGCCGCGGGCCTTGCCGCGCCTGACGCGTCGGCGGACGTATCGCCGGAGGTCCGACTCCAGCGTTTCGCGGTGGACGGTCCGGTCCTCGATGCGTTCCTCGAAGCGGTCGAGTTCGTCGTAGAGCCGCTCGATTTCCTCGCGAAGCTCCTCGTTCGATGCGTCGTCGTCAGGTCGGTCGCGTGTCATAGTATCTGATCTCGCAGTCACGGCCGACGCGGGTACGGTCGTGTCGGCCGACGGTGCAGGTGGGCGTCCAGCAGCCGGAGCCGCAGCCCCGGCGGCCGCGGTCATCGAATCGGGGTCGGACGGCGGCGACCGGCCGGCGAGGACGGCGTTGAGAACGGCTCCAAGCAGCAACACGAGCGCGCCGAGATACAGGAAGGTGACAAGCAGGAGCACGCCCCCGAGTATCCCGTAGGCGGCGTAGGCGTCTGTCGCGCCGGCGTAGATGCGAAAGCCGGTCTGCAGCGCCGTCCAGCCGATGGCCGCGAAGGCCGCACCGGGGACCGCCTCCGAGAGCGAAACGTCGGTTCCCGGCAGGAAGTAATACAGCGGCAGGAAGGCGACAGTCAACGCCACGAACAGACCGAGCGTACCGACGAGGGCAACGCCCTCGACGGCGGCATCAACGCCGAGAACGGCGATGGCAGCGCCGGCTGCGACGGTCGCGGTGACGCCGAGGCCGACGGCCCCGAGCGTGACGACGGCGTTTCGGATGCCGGAGAGCAACGACTCCGGCCCGGCGGTGCCGTAGACTTCCGAGAAGGCGATATCGAGCCCCCGAAAGAGCTTCAGCCCGGACCACAGGAAGACGGCGAGGCCGAGCAGTGTCGCACCGCCGCGACCAGCGGCACCGGTCAGCGCATCGCCGAGGACATCGCCGGCCTGCTCGCCGAGCGCGTCGCCGACGGCTACCACCAGCGCCTCGATGAGCTGTCCCTCGCCGACGACGGAGGCCGCGACCAGCGCCAAGACGAGAAGCGGAACCAGAGAGACGAGCCCGTAGTAGGCGAGGCTGGCGGCGAGAAACGTGATGCGGTCGGACCGAGCGCCGTCGACGACGCCGCGAGTCACCGCTACCGTCCGGTCGACGTGCCGCTTCACGGTCCGGGCTATGCGTGACCACTACATATAATCGGCGGGACGGGCGGGAAAGGAGGGTTACTCGACCGCGTTTCGAATGTCGGCGACGTCGGCGTCCGTCTTGAACGTCGTGCCGCCGTAGTGGGTCCGGGACGCCTCGTGGCCGGCGGCACGGAGCGCCGCAAGGAAATCGTCCATCGCGATGTTCGGCTCGTTCCACCGCTTGTAGAGCTTGTGCTGGTCGTAGTGGGTCGGTTGGTGGAGTTCGGTGGCGACCGTCGACAGCAGGTCGCGGGCCTTGTCGGCGGTGCCGAAGGAATCGGGGATGGCTCCGGCGACATCGTCGACGAACGCCGCGTCGTGGGCCGGGCCGAGCCACACCGGGCCGGCGGTCCACGTCGACTGCCCGCAGTGCGGACAGGTTGTCGTGGGGTCGGGAACGCGTCCTCGCTCGTGGTCGCGCCAGAGACAGCGCTGGCAGTGGTCGATGTAGCCGAGATGCTCCAGCAGCGCGTCGGCGGCGCGCGCACCGGAGTCGACCCGGAGATAGGTCCGGACGTAGTGGCTCGTGACGTGGCTCAACACCGGCTCGGCAGCGATATCGTGTCGGGCAGCAGTACGGACAAGCGCCGACAGGAGCACTCGCAGCCCCATCTCGGCGTGGAACTCGGTGTTCCGCGGGACGGCATCGTAGCTCCGAACACCGCTCTCGAAGTGGGCACCACACAGCGGCGCGGTGTCGGTCGCGGTGACACAGAGATACTCGCCGGCGCTACGGACGGCCGCATCCGCAAACGCCATCGGCGTGCCGAACGGGTCGAGGTCGACGACATCGTGGGCGGACTCGTGCATGTGGGCGTTGACGTTCCGGTGGTGGACGGTCCCATCGACGCCGTTTCGGTCGAGGTTACGGCGCGTCAGGGCGACAGCGTCGTCGTCGATGTCACAGGCAGTCACGTCATAGCCTGCCGCCGCGGCTCGCACCGACCGGATGCCGCTGGCGGCCATCGCATCGAGATACTCGTCGCAGTCGTCGGAGACAGTCCGGAGCACGGCGGCGGTAATGTCTCGGTTCAGCTCCTGTACCGGGTTGTAGAAGACGCCCTCGCCGGAGCCTTCGCTTGCGCCGTGTCGCTCCTCCGGCACCTCGACGGTAACCGACCCTTCGGAGACCTCCATGTGGGCCTGTCCGGGCCGCCGGGCGAAAAGCGATGTGCTTGGCGGCCGTCGCCGCGACCGAACCTGTTTTGCCGTCCGACGCGGAAGACGGAGCCGTGAACGCGGTCGAAACGTGGGAGCGGACGCTGGAGGCCGACGGCGAACTCACAAGCGACGCCGTCGAACAGATTATCGACACCCACGACGACCGCGGCGTGCGGGCCATCGAGGCAGTCAGCGAAGAACGTGTCAAACAGTACCGTGATTTCACCGTCGTTGTCGGCCACTCGGAGGAGTACGTCATCGAAGACGACGGCTGTAGCTGCGAGGACAGTCGATACAATCTCGACCCGGAGGACCCGACGGCGCTGTGTTGGCACGTCATCGCGGCGAAAATCGCCCGCCGCATCGACGCCGTCGACCACCACGACATGTGGTATTCGGAAGTGCGGGAGTTCCTGTAGCTACTGCGGAACGACAGCGATTTGTCGGCCGCGGTCGATTGCCTGCTCCAGTTCCTCAGCGATTGCCGACCCCCGCGAAACCTGTATCTCGCCGCCGCGGGAGACGGTCGCAGTAAAGAGGTACTCGTCGTCGGCCCGGACCTCAACGGTCTCGCCGTGGTGGTCATCGAGCGGAATGACGACGTGGCGGCTCGTCACCTCGGGGACGACCGTCTCGCCGCCGGCAACACCGGAACCGGACGCGGACGACCCCGAGCCGCTGCGGCCATCCGAGCGGTCGGAGAACGAACGGACGTCGATGTCGATGCCGAGACGGTCTTCTATCTGGCTGATTCGGCCGCCGCCCTTGCCGATGACGTGTGAGATGTCGTCGTCTTCGACCCAGACGACCGCGGTGTTGCCGCCCTTGATTTCGACATCGACGTGGCCGTGGGAGACAGAGCGGATTTCCCGTTCTATCTCCTGTTTTGCGACCCGTTCGACGCCGGTTTCGCCGCCCGACTCGTCTTCGGCCCCCTCCAGCGGCACGGTGACGACCTGCCGGTTGAAGGTGTATATCTCGTAGGCCGGGACGCCGGTCTCGAAGTCCTCGATGACGATAACCGGCCGCGCGAGGTCCTCCTCGACGAGCCCGTGGGGGACCTTGACCTCCGTTTTGACATCGTAGACGGTGTCGACATCGCCGGCCTCGATGTAGACGACGGTGTCGACGACCTGCGGAATCATCCCCAACTCGACGCGGCCGACGAGCCGCTGGAGGGCGTCGATAGCACGGGTGGCGTGTACAACGCCGATCATTCCGACACCGGCCATCCGCATGTCGGCGAACGTCTCGAAGTCGGACGTTTTCCGGACCTCGTCGTAAATCGTGTAGTCCGGCCGAACCATCAAAAGCGAGTCGGCGGTGTTTTCCATCGACCCGCCGAGCTCGGTGTACTGGGTGATTTCGGGGCCGACCTGCAGGTCGCGGGGCTTTTCCATCGTCTTGACCGCGAAGCCGGAGTCATCGAGGAACTCCGCGACAGCTTGGGCGAACGTCGACTTCCCGGCACCCGGGGCTCCGGAGATGAGGACGCCGCGTTGATGTTCGGTAAATCGGTCCCGGAGGGCGTCGGCGCTCTCGTAGTCGTCGAGGTCGGTCTTGACGATGGGGCGGACGGCGGTCACTTCGATGCCGTCCGCGAACGGCGGCTCCGCGACCGCAATCCGCATATCGCGTATCTGGACGATTGTCATCCCCGGCTGCGAAAGCTCGACAAAGCCGTCGGAAACCGTTCGAGCGGTGTCGATAACGTCGTTGGCGAACGACCGCATCTCGGACTCCGAAAGCGGCTCCTCGGCGATGTGTTCGTAGCGCATCTCGCCGACGGTGCCGCGCTTGGCCATGGGCGGAACGTCGGTTTTGAGGTGGACCGACATCGTCTCCTCGTCGAAGTAGGCCTCGACAGCCAGTTCGCCGGCGTCCTCGGTCCGTGGCTCGACGTACTCGACGGGAAGCCCCTTTGCCTCGGCGACCTCGCTTTGGACGACATCGCTTGTCAGCAACGTCGCACCATGTTCGGCCGCGAGGTCGCGGATGAGCGCATCAATCTCGCCCTCGCCCGCATCGCGCTTCTCGATGGCGTCAGGGCGGCGGCCGACGTACTCGATGTCGATGTCACCCGCATCAGCGAGTGCCGCGAGCTGCTGGAGCTCTTCGAGGCCGTCCCAGCCGCTGTCGCGGCCATCGTTGGCCTGTGCCTCCAACTCGCCGACGACCGCCTCCGGGATATAGACGACGTCGACGCCGTCTTCCTCGACGCGTTCCGACACGCGGCCGTCGATGACCGCGCTCGTGTCCGGCAGAATATCCATACTCGCGGGTCGGGTCCGAGGGGGGATAAATACCGTGGTGGGTGCGCCGCCGTCGGCGGCCGGTGATATAAACGCCACCGGGCGAATCGGTCAGACATGGAGAGTCTCGAACTCGCCTCGTTCGTCGGCGAGGAGGACGGTGGCGTCGGCTGTCGGGCCGCCATCGAGAACGGCTTTGCCCCGGAGTTCGCCGTCGTTGGTGAGGGGTCGACCGGCTACTCGGCGGCCGGGGTGACGGATGTCGCAGTTGCACACAAGGGCCGACGCGGGGCGACGCTCGTCGCAACCGGCGATGCCGCTCACGCCAGCGAAGCCGACGCAGCGACAAACGCCATCTATCGAGCTACCGATGCCGTGGCCGTGGTTCGAGAGCTCGATGCACCCGAAACACGGGTGTTCGGCGAGCGGCTCGCCGGTAGCGCCACCGTCACCGAAATCGACGGCGGCGAGGCGTGGAACGTCGTCCCCGACCGCTGTACGGTAACCGTCGACGAGCGGACGGTGCCCGGCGAACGGGCCGCGCTCGAAGCGGCGGCTGTCGACGGCGTCACCCTCGACATCGAGCAAGACCTCCCGCCGATGGCCTGCAGCGACGACGGGTTCGCTGAGACGGCGCTTGCGGCCGCTGACGCCGCCCAGAAGGGCGACGCCGAGGCCGTGACGAAGCCACATGCAACCGACGCCGGCTGGCTTGCGAGTCGCGCGGGGACGGCGTGTGTCGTCTGTGGGGCCGCCGAACCCGGGGAGGCCCACACCGACACCGAAAGCGTCTCGGCGGCAGCCGTCGAGCGCTGTGTCGACATCTATCGCCGGGTTGCCGAAGCGGTCGATGCCGAGGTTTAACTGACAGAGCGAGCAATACTCGCTACGATGGCCGTCGCCGACGCCCCCGTTCCGAAGCTACAGGCCCGCGCCGCCGACTGCGCCGAGCGGCTGCTCGAAGCCGACAGCGTGTTACTGGCCTCTCACATCGACGCCGACGGGCTGACAAGCGCCGCGGTCGCCGCGACCGCGCTCGAACGGGCCGGCCTTCCCTTCGAGGTCGTCTTCGAGAAACAGCTCGACGCCGACGCTCTCGCGGCTCTCGCCGGCCGCGAGTACGAGACGGTGCTGTTTACCGACTTCGGCAGCGGCCAACTCGACATCATCGCCGACCACGAGGCGGCGGGCGATTTCACCCCAGTCATCGCCGACCACCACCAGCCGGCCGAGGCGACGACCGACTACCATCTCAATCCACTGCTGGAAGGCATCGATGGGGCGTCGGAGCTCTCCGGAGCCGGCGCGGCGTACCTGCTGGCGCGTGCGCTGGCGAGCGCCTCCAACGCCGACGAGCGGCTCGACAACCGTGACCTGGCCGCACTCGCGGTCGTGGGCGCTGTCGGTGACATGCAGGCCTCTGGGGGCCAGCTACAGGGAGCCAACGAGGATATCGTCGCCGAGGGGGTCGACGCCGGCGTTCTCACCGAGACGAAAGACCTCGCCGTCTACGGGAAGCAGACGCGACCGCTGCCAAAGCTCCTCGAGTACGCCTCCGACGTGCGGCTGCCGGGCATCACGAACGACGAACGCGGCGCGATCTCCTTTCTCGACGACCTCGACGTTGACTGTCGCGCCGACGGCGACTGGAAGCGGTGGGTCGACCTGACCGACAGCGAGAAACAGACGGTCGCCAGCGGACTGGTACAGTACGCCGTCAACCGCGGCGTCCCGGCGTACAAAATCGAGCGGCTCGTCGGGACGAGCTACGTCCTCAACGAAGAGGAACCGGGGACGGAGCTCCGTGATGCCAGCGAGTTCTCGACGCTGCTGAACGCGACCGCACGCTACGAGCGCGCCGATGTCGGGCTGGCAGTCTGTCTCGGTGACCGCAAAGAGGCCCTCGACCGGGCACGGGAGTTGCTTTCGAACCACCGGCGGAACCTCTCGGAGGGCATCGAATGGGTCGAAGAACACGGCGTCACGAAGACCGACCACCTACAGTGGTTCAACGCCGGCGACGAGATACGGGAGACCATCGTTGGCATCATCGCCGGGATGTCGATGGGGGCCGACGGCGTCTCGCGCGACCGACCTATCATCGCCTTTGCCGAAAAGGGCGACGAGGAAACGAAGGTCTCAGCCCGCGGCACCGGGCCGCTCGTGGGGCGTGGGCTCGATCTCTCGGTCGTGATGGGCGAGGCTGCGCGGGCGGTCGGCGGCGATGGCGGCGGCCACGACGTTGCCGCCGGGGCGACGATACCGGCCGGAAATGAGGCCGAGTTCGTCGACCACGCCGACGAGATTGTCGCCGACCAACTCGGCTAACGCCCGCTGAACAGTCCGCCGGTAGCGTCCGCACGGACGGCTGCTGCTGCGTGTTCGCCGCTCGTTAGACACATCGGGACGCCGATTCCCGGCGACGTGTAGGAGCCAGCATAGAACAGCGAATCGGAGACCGACGACCGAATCGACGGCCGAAGCGGGCCGGTCTGTGAAAGGGTGTGTGCGAGGCCGAGGGCGGTCCCCTGTGGCGCGCCGAACCGTTGGCCGAACTCCGAGACACACGCCGTCCGTTCGAGAACGATGCGGTCCCGGAGGTCGACGCCGGTGTGGGTAGCGATATCGTTGAGGACCTGCTCGCGGAACGTCTCGCGGACCGCCGGGCCGTCGTCGAGACCGGGCGCTATCGGCACCAGCACGACGACCGCCTCGTGGCCGTCGGGAGCCATCGTCGGGTCCGTCGATGACGGGACGTTAATGTAGTAGGCTGGGTCATCCGGCCAGGCTGGCGTCTCGAATATCTGTCGGAAGTGGTCGTCCCAGTCGGTCGGCAACACGAGCGTGTGGTGGTACAGCGGCTCAACGTCGCCTTCGACGCCCAGATACAGCATGAACGCCGACGGCGCGTAGGTCCGGTCCGACCAGTAGTCGTCGCCGTATTCGGCGACGCCGTCCGGCAACAGGTCGCGGTCGACGTGTGCGGGAGCGGCGTTGGCGACGACGGTGTCGGCACGATGCGTGCCGGCGTCAGTACTGACCGTGATTGCGTTGTCTGCGGGGTCGAGACCCGAAACGGGCGTGCCGGTCTCGATGTCGACGCCGAGGTCCCGAGCCAACTCGGCGACGCCATCGACGACGGAAGCGATACCGCCGGTCGGGTGGTAGACGCCGAGATTGAAATCGACGTGGCTCATCAGCGTGTAGATGGCCGGCGTGTTGTGCGGCGCGCCGCCGAGGAAGACCAGCGTATACTGGACGAGCTGTCTGAGCTTCGGGTTCTCGAAGTAGTCGGCGACGTACTCGTCCATCGAGGACAAGAGCGTGAGCCCTCGCACCGCCCGCAGGAGCCGTGGGTCCAGACAGTCCCGGACGCGTGAGCGGTCCTCGTAGACGAACTCGTCGACGCCGACCTCGTAGGCGTGTTCGGCGCTGTCGAGATACGCCCGGAAGGCGTTGCCTGCGCCCGGCTCGTAGCGTTCGAACAGTTCGGCGACCGCCTCGGGGTCGTCCGGCACGTCGACGCGGTCGCCGTCCTTCCAGAAAACCCGGTAGTGCGGGTCGAGACGTTCGAGGTCGTAGAACGCCGACGGCTCGCGGTCGAAGTGGCCGAAGAACCGCTCGAAGGCACCGGGCATCAGATACCACGACGGCCCCGTATCGATGCGGAACCCGTCGGTCTCGATGCGGCCGGCGACGCCGCCCAGTCGGTCGTGCTGTTCGAGCAGCCGGACCTCCGCGCCGTCGGCCGCGAGATGGCAGGCCGCCGCAAGCCCGCCGAATCCGCCGCCGACGACGGTCGCCGACTGGCCATCGAGCGGACAGCGAGCGTGTTGGGTGGTATCCGTGGCGGGCATCTCAGGGGACATACCAGATGCCGCGGTCGGTGTCGAACCAACTGCCGACGACGACGTGCGGCAGGGCGATGATGCTGATGAAGACGGTAAAGAAGGCGACGCCGCTTATCAGCAGCGTCCCGCCGGCCATCGGGTTTGGGAGCAACACAAAGAGGAGTCCCGCGAGCGCGAACGTCGCGATAGCGCCGCCGACGAAGGCCGCAACGGCCGTCCCGGGCGCTGTCCGGCTGGAGTCGGGACCCGAGTCGAGGGTGTCGGATTCGACGGCCGCGATGCGGGCGCTCTGTCGAGCCGAGTACCACAGCGGGAAGTAAAGCCCCACCGCGACGACGACCGGAACGACCGCGAAGTACGCGATTAGCAGCGCCGTCTCGCCGGCGTCGAGTGCCCACGTCGAAAGCGTTTCGTGTCGGAGATAGCCGACGGCGACGTGAGAGACGGCCGCAACCGCAAAGACAGCACCGAGCCCGTACCGGAGCGCGTCGAAATGCGGCGCGACGCTCGCGAAAGCGCCCATCTCGAACATATCGACCATGAAGGTGCTGAATGCCGCGAAGTCACCGGGCCAAAAGAAGAGCGGCACTATCATCACCGTGCCGCCGCGGACAAACGCCGCAAGCGCCCGTTGGGCCGTCGTCTTGAGGTGGGACGTCCCGACCGTCGCATCAAGCACCCGGAGCCCGCCATGGCCGCCCTTCGCGACCGCGACGGCGATAGCGAGCGCGAGACCGACGACGGGCGCGACGAAGAACACCGCGACAAAACCGACTACGAGGGCGAGGTACGCAGCGATATACCGGAGCCCGAAGGAGAGCTCCCGCGGGTCGAGATTGACCATGTGCTCGTAGCCGCCGTACGGGAGATTGAGCGCGACCATCCCGAACAGATACACCGCGGCCTGTGTCTGCATCGACAGGGAGATGCCAGCCCAGCGGGCAAGCAGGAACCAGCCGATGAGCACAACGAGTGCGATACGCGACCCCGACAGCAGCCGCCGGCTTCGGCTGGTGCCGAGCCGACGGAGATTCGATTCGACGGTCGCCATATGAGTGTATTAGGCCGGCAGCCATCTCCCAGTCAGCCCACAATATGGTGGGGTTTAACCGTTACCCGTCACCCCGAAGGGGCTCTCGCCTTCGGTCCACTCCCAGCCGGGCAGCCGCGTCTGGAAGCCGGCCGCGAGCGCGGCTTCGAGGTCGTCCGCGCCGGCAGCCTCGTCAGCGCCGCCGTGGGTATGGATGTCGGCGACGTGGAAGGTCGCCTCGGCGAGCAACGCGAACGGCTCGCCGCCAGCAATTGTCGCCGCCAGCTTTCGGCCGAGGAACTCGTCGACGACAAACCCCGGGTAGTCGCCGTGGCAATCGAGCGACCGTAGGAGGCCACACAGCGCCGCGACGTTGACCGCACGGTCGCCGTCGGCGAAGACAGCGTCGACTTCCCGACGGTACTGGGCCGGCGAGACTGGCGTAACCTCAACGCCGAAGGCGTCCCCGAGCCGTACACGCACGTCGTTGATGTGTTCCGGAACCCGTTCGTTTTCCCGTAGCCGTTCGTGTTCAGCCGACACGGACGACGGTGTCACGTCCATACGGACGTTTTTGCGAAGGGTTTTATATGAGTAGTTGATTAGGAACGACTACGAGCGGGTTTTCCGGTGCGTCCCGCGGTCGTCACCGACGACAGCTACCGATATCAATGTGGTTCACACGTGTACAGTCAGCCGTCCTGTCAACTGTTTCGGTAGCGTTCTGTCGCGGCACCGGGAGCCCCAAAACAGAGGATTTCTAACGCATGAGTGCAGTAGAGCGGAAACTCGACGATATCAAATCGACGATAGTTAGCGAAGTTCCGAACGACATCTCGGTGTCGGACGTGAAATACGAGGGGCCGGAACTGGTCGTCTACACGAAGGACCCAAAACGGTTCGCCAGCGACGGCGACCTCGTCCGACAGCTCGCCTCGAAACTCCGAAAGCGGATTACCGTTCGCCCGGACCCCGAGGTGCTCTCGCGGCCGAGCGACGCCCGCGAGCAGATTATGTCGGTCATCCCCGAGGAGGCCGGCGTCACCGACCTCGATTTCCACCCTGATACGGGCGAGGTCGTCATCGAAGCCGAAAAGCCCGGCATGGTCATCGGCCGCCACGGCTCGACGCTCCGAGAGATAACACAGGAAGTCGGCTGGACGCCCGAGGTCGTCCGGACGCCGCCCATCGAGTCCTCCACGGTGTCGAACGTCCGGAACTTCCTGAAACAGGAACGCGAGGAGCGCCGCGACATCCTCGAACGCATCGGCCGGCAGATTCACCGCGAGGAGATGTCCGACGACGAGTGGGTGCGCATCACGACGCTTGGCTGCTGCCGTGAGGTCGGCCGCGCCGCCTTCATCCTCAACACCCCGGAAACGCGGGTGCTCATCGACTGCGGTGACAAGCCCGGTGCGGAAGGCGAGGTTCCCTACCTCCAGGTCCCCGAAGCCCTCGGTGCTGGCGCGTCGAACCTCGATGCGGTCGTGCTCACCCACGCCCACCTTGATCACTCGGCGCTGATTCCGCTGCTGTTCAAATACGGCTACGATGGGCCGATCTACTGTACGGAGCCGACCCGCGACCTGATGGGACTGCTCACCCTCGACTACCTCGATGTCGCCAGCAAGGAAGGCCGGACCCCGCCGTACGACTCCTCACAGGTTCGGGAGGCCATCAAACACTGCATCCCGCTGGAGTACGGCGACGTGACCGACATCGCGCCCGACCTCAAGCTCACGTTCCACAACGCCGGGCACATTCTGGGGTCGGCGGTCACCCACTTCCACGTCGGCGACGGTCTCTACAACGTCGCCTTCTCCGGCGACATCCACTACGACGACACGCGGCTGTTCAACGGCGCTGTCAACGACTTCCCCCGCGTCGAGACGCTCGTGTTGGAGTCGACCTACGGTGGCCGCAACGATTACCAGACCGACCAAGAGGACTCCGAGGAGACCCTCAAAGAGATTATCCGGGAGACGACGACCGAGGGCGGCAAGGTGCTCATTCCGGCCTTCGCTGTCGGTCGGTCCCAAGAGATCATGCTCGTCCTCGAAGAGGCGATGCGCGAAGGCGAGATTCCGACCGTCCCGGTCCACCTCGACGGGATGATCTGGGAGGCGACCGCCATCCACACCACCTACCCCGAGTACCTCCGTGATGACCTCCGGGACCGCATTTTCCACGACGATGAGAACCCCTTCCTCGCCGACCAGTTCAACCACATCGACGGCGGCGAGGAGGAGCGACAGGAGGTCGCCGATGGCGGCCCCTGCATAGTTCTCTCGACATCCGGGATGGTCGAGGGCGGCCCCATCATGTCGTGGCTCAACCACATCGGCAGCGAGGAAAAGTCGACGATGACCTTCGTCGGCTACCAGGCACAGGGGACGCTCGGCAGCCGCATCCAGAGCGGCTGGGACGAGATTCCGATGAACGACCGCGGCAACGGCCGTGGCACGCTCAAGCTCAATATGAACGTCGAGACGGTCGACGGCTTCTCCGGCCACGCCGACCGGCAGGGGCTGATGAACTTCGTCCGGACCATGAACCCGCGTCCCGAGAAGGTCCTCTGTGTCCACGGCGACGAGTCCTCGGTACAGGACCTGTCGTCGGCACTCTACCACGAGTTCAACATGCGGACGTTCGCCCCGAAGAACCTCGAAACGTTCCGCTTCAAGTAAGTTATCGCCGCCGCCTCGCGACCCGCTCTTCTGCCGTCTCCTCGGCAACGACTTCATACAGCAGCGCCCGACCGCCGTCGTCGCTGGGGCGCAGCACGCGGCCGAGCCGCTGGGTGAACTCCCGTTGGCTGCCCGACCCGGAGAGAACGACCGCAACGTTGGCGTCGGGAACGTCAACGCCCTCATCAAGGACGTTTGCGGCGACGACGCGGGAGTAGTCGCCGCGACGGAACCGGTCGAGTATCTCGCGCCGCTCGTCGGTACCCATCTCGCTGGTTATCGGCGGTATCAGGAATCGCTCGGCAATGTCGTAGACGAGGTCGGTGTAGGCGGTAAAGACAATGACGCGGTCGCCGTCGTGCCGGTCGAGGATGTCGGCCAGCACGGTCAGTTTCCGCTCGGCGTTCATCATCACCTCTCTGGCTCGTTGCTTGGCGAGCAGTGCTTCGCGGGCCTTCGGGTCCGAGCCCGACCGTTTGACGAGTTCCTGATAATCGCTGCCGGACCGAAGTTGGATGTCCGACGACGCGAGATACTCGGTGAACGTCTGTTGGTGGCGCTCGTAGATGTCCCGCTCTTCGGGCGTGAGCGGAACTTCGAGCCGGCGGATGTCGTAGTCGGCGAGGTGGTCCCCGGCGAGGTCCTCGGCGGAGCGCTCGTAGACGACCGGACCGACGAGCGTCTCGATGACCTCGTGTTCGCCGTCGGGGCGTTCGAAGGTAGCAGTCAGCCCGAGGCGAGCCGGCGCGGCCGAGAGCCGCGCGGCGTCGCGGTAGCCCTCGCCGCCGAGGTGGTGGACCTCATCAAAAACGACCAGCCCGAAGCGGTTCCCGAGGTCCTCAGCCCGAAGATACGCCGAATCGTAGGTCGCGACCGTCAGCGGCTCGATGCGCTGGACGCCGCCGCCGAGCCGGCCAACCGCCGTCGCATCGCCGAACTCGGCGGATAGCTCCTCGTGCCACTGGTCGAGCAGGTCGACAGTCGGGACGACAACGAGCGTCGGTGTTTCGAGGGCGGCAATCGCGCCGACGGCCAGTACGGTCTTGCCGCTGCCGGTCGGGAGGACGACGACGCCACGGTCGCCGTGGCTCCGCCACGCGTCGAGGGCTTCCCGCTGGTAGCCGCGGAGTTCGTATGTCGTCGACAGCCCGTCGACAGCCGGCGTATCGAGGACACGGTCCTCGACAGCGAGTCCGCGGTCCCGACAGGTCCGGCGCAGGAACGGATACCGGAACGCCGGCGCGCGATGGCTCTCCGAACGCGGGTCGGCCTCGACAAACGACAGGCTGGCGAGCCGCTCTGTGCCGTCGCCGTCGATTCGAACCGTGCCCTCGTCGTAGCGGAGCGTGACCA
Organism: Natronomonas pharaonis DSM 2160; assembly: GCF_000026045.1. Classification (NCBI taxonomy): domain Archaea; kingdom Methanobacteriati; phylum Methanobacteriota; class Halobacteria; order Halobacteriales; family Natronomonadaceae; genus Natronomonas; species Natronomonas pharaonis. The sequence goes on from NC_007426.1 coordinate 108,570, forward strand.
CACCGATGTTCGGCACCCGGGGCGTTTAACGGCGACGGCTGCGGGGATTCGGTCAGAATTGCCGTAAGTTTTGTAACGTCGCTGGGAGATGTCCCGTGTGGTGAGCTGTCGTATGAGCACGAGTTTCAAGGATTTCGTCGGTGAGGTACAGCATCGAATCGAGGCTGGCGAACAGGCCGAGGCCGTCAGAACGACGCGGGCGGTGCTGACGACGCTCGGCGAGCGGGTCAGCGAGGGTGGTGCGACCGACATCGCCAGCCCGCTGCCGAAAGAAATCGACCGGTATCTGCTGGCGGCCGACCACGGGCAAGTCTACGACTACGACACCTTCATCCAACGGGTAACAGACCGGCTCAACTACGACGACCTCGAACTCGACAGCGGCCACGGGCAGCCGTCAAACATCGACCAAGGCGAGGCCGTCTACCGCACGAAGGCGGTCGTTGCGCTGGTCAGCGACCTCGTTCGTGGCGGTGAGTTGGCGCACGTCGAAGAACAGCTGCCGCCGGAATTCGACGACCTCTTTGAGTTCTCGAAAACCGACTCGCCCCCTTGGGGTGACGACTGACCCGCCCGGGGGCGTTTCTCAACGCTTATTGGCGGCGACCGGCTGCCGTCGTATATGAGCGACGACCAGGGAGACGCCGTCGAAGCGTCATCGGAGGCTGACGAAGAAGCGTCGACATCGCCCGACGAAGGAGACGACCGCGACCCGGTGGCTGCCGTGGCCGAGCGGGCCGAAAACGACCCTGCGTCGGTCGCGGCGGAACTGGTCGCTCTTCGTGAGGAGGCCGCCGAGTTGGAAACCGAGCGGGACGACCTCGAATCCCGACTCAAGCGGAAGCAGGCGGAGTTCCAAAACTACAAGAAGCGACAGGAAAAGCAGCGCGAGAAGGAACGCGCCCGCGCGACAGAAGCGCTCGTCGAAAAGCTGCTAGAGGTTCGGGACAACCTCAACCGCGCACTCGAACAGGATGCGGACGCCGACATCCGCGAGGGTGTCGAGGCGACCTTCCGGCAGCTCGACGACATCCTCGACGGGGAGGGCGTCGAGGCCATCGAACCCGACCCCGGAACCGAGACGGACCCGAAGCGCCACGAGGTACTCCTGCAGGTCGAAAGCGACGAGCCGGAAGGTACCGTCGCGGAACTCCACCGCCCGGGCTACGAGATGGCCGGCAAAGTCCTCCGTGCGGCGCAGGTGACAGTCTCGGAAGGGCCATCCGGGGACAGTGAAGCCGAGGATGACGCCGACGGCGAAGACGGGGACGAATAGCGCTTCTGTTTATATCCCTCGGTCCGGGCAGCACCGGTGAACCAAAACCACCAGAAGAGACGGTGACGCATCCGAACCACTCTCGGCCCGTCTAGCAACTTTTAACCGACTTAATCCGGTATAGCCGAACAAGATGGCGAGCAACAAGATTCTCGGTATCGACCTCGGTACCACCAACTCCGCGTTTGCGGTCATGGAGGGTGGCGACCCCGAGATAATCGTCAACAGCGAGGGCGAACGGACGACGCCGTCGGTTGTCGCCTTCACCGACGACGGCGAACGGCTTGTCGGCAAGCCGGCCAAGAACCAGGCGGTCCAAAACCCCGAGGACACGATTCAGTCCATCAAGCGACACATGGGGGAAGACGACTACACCGTCGAGGTCGGCGACGACGAGTACACACCCGAGCAGATCTCGGCGATGATTCTCCAGAAGATCAAACGCGACGCCGAGGAGTACCTCGGCGACGACATCGAGAAGGCCGTTATCACGGTGCCGGCCTACTTCAACGACCGACAGCGACAGGCGACCAAGGACGCCGGCGAAATCGCCGGCTTCGAGGTCGAACGCATCGTCAACGAGCCGACGGCGGCTGCGATGGCCTACGGGCTCGACGACGAGTCCGACCAGACGGTGCTCGTCTACGACCTCGGCGGCGGCACCTTCGACGTCTCCATCCTCGATCTGGGCGGCGGCGTCTACGAGGTCGTCGCCACGAACGGTGACAACGACCTCGGCGGCGACGACTGGGACGAAGCCATCATTGACTATCTGGCCGACTCCTTCGAAGAGGAACACGGTATCGACCTCCGTGAGGACCGACAGGCGCTCCAGCGGCTTCACGAGGCCGCCGAGGAGGCGAAAATCGAGCTCTCCTCGCGGAAGGAGACGAACATCAACCTGCCGTTCATCGCGGCGACCGACGAGGGGCCGCTCAACCTCGAAGAGAGCATCTCGCGAGCGAAGTTCGAGTCGCTGACGAGCGACCTCGTCGAGCGCACTGTCGGCCCGACCGAACAGGCGCTTGACGATGCTGGCTACTCGAAGGGCGACATCGATGAAGTCATCCTCGTCGGTGGGTCGACCCGGATGCCGATGGTCCAAGAGAAAGTCGAGGAACTGACGGGCCAAGAGCCAAAAAAGAACGTCAACCCCGACGAAGCGGTCGGTCTCGGGGCAGCCATTCAGGGCGGCGTGCTCTCCGGCGATGTCGACGACATCGTCCTGCTGGACGTGACGCCGCTGTCGCTCGGTATCGAGGTCAAGGGCGGCCTCTTCGAGCGTCTCATCGACAAGAACACGACCATCCCGACCGAGGCCTCGAAGGTCTTTACGACCGCCGCCGACAACCAGACCTCGGTCAACATCCGCGTCTTCCAAGGCGAGCGCGAAATCGCCGAGGAAAACGAACTACTCGGTGCATTCCAGCTAACCGGCATCCCGCCGGCACCCGCCGGAACACCGCAGATTGAGGTGACGTTCAACATCGACGAAAACGGCATCGTCAACGTCGAGGCCGAAGACCAAGGCTCCGGCAACAAGGAAGACATCACCATCGAGGGCGGCGTCGGCCTCTCCGACGAGGAGATCGAGGAGATGCAGGAAGAAGCCGAAAAGCACGCCGAGGAAGACGAAAAGCGCCGCGAGCGCATCGAGGCCCGCAACGAGGCCGAATCGACGCTCCAGCGCGCCGAGACGCTCCTCGACGAAAACGAAGACGCGGTCGACGACGACCTCCGTGCCGACATCGAGGCGTCGATGGACGACCTCCGCGAGGTCGTCGAAGACGAGGACGCCGACACCGACGAACTCACCGAGGCGACCGAGGCACTCGCCGAAGCGCTCCAGGAAATCGGCAAGCAGATGTACCAACAGCAGGCCGGTGAAGGCGGAGCCGGCGCTGGTGCAGGCGCCGCAGGCGGTATGGGCGGCGCTGGCCCCGGTGGCATGGGCGGTGCCGGTCCCGGCGGTATGGGTGGCGCTGGCCCCGGTGGCATGGGCGGCGCCGGTCCGGGTGCCGGTGCCGGCCAGCAAGGCGACGGCGAGGAGTTCGTCGACGCCGACTTCGAGGACGTCGACGACGAAGACGACGAAGACGAATAACGGGATTGAACGACCCGCAGCCGGGCGGTTCCGTGGCAAGGTTTTTTACCACCGCGTAGGGATTGTAGCCTCATGACCGGCTTCGATGAGGGGGCGCAACCGAGAACTGTCGATTACGAGCCGAGAAGCGTCAAGGACCTCCTCGTCGAGATGAAGGACACCTCCGAGTTACTCATCGATTTAGCGTACTCGGCGGTGCTCCACCAGAACGACGAACTCGCCAGCGAGGTGCTCGCGCTCGAAGAAAAGATGGATGTCCTTCAGATGCGAGCCCGGATGAGTCTAATGTTGGCGGTCCGGAACCCGAAGGAGGCCGAAGCCCTCGCCCCTGTGTTGGGCATCGTCGCCGGTGCAGACCACGTCAGCGACGCTGCCGCGGACATTGCGAAGATTGTCCTCGACGACATCGGCCTCCCGGAGTCGATGCGGGCGGCGCTACCGGAAGCCGTCGAGACGCTTGTCCGCGGCACCGTCGCGCCGGCATCGAGCTACACCGGGCGGACACTCGAAGGAATCAATCTCGAGTCCGAGACGGGGGTCCGTGTCATCGGCATCCGGCGGGGCGACGAATGGATACTGAACCCGGGACCGGAGACGAAGCTCGCAGCGGAGGATACGGTGTTTCTCCGCGGGCCGGAACAGCGCCTCGATGAAGTCTACATGACGCTGACCGGCACGGAATACGAGTCGACGGAGCCGCCGGAGCCCGATATCGACGACCTCGAACGGGCCGTCGACTCTATCATCCTGATGAAGAACCTCTCGGAGCTGGCGGTAGATTTAGCCTACGGGAGCGTGCTCTTCGACAGCGATGAACTCGCAGCGGAGGTCAGGAACCTCGAAGTCGAGGTCGATGCCCTCCGGTCGCGGTTCGAGGCGTGGCTGCTCGGTGCGGCCGCCGATGCCGACGACCCTGTCGCCCTGCGGGGCCTCATCTACCTCGGCGTCTCGACGGAGACAATCAGCGATGCGGCCCTCGATATCTCCGAGGGCGTGCTGCGCGGACTGACGGTCCATCCCGTCGTCGAGTTGGCGGTCCAAGAATCCGACGAGCTGCTCGTCCGCGTTGCGGTCGAGGAGGGAAGCGACCTCGATGGAACCGACATCGAAGCCGGCGTTCCGGTGACAGAGCTGGGGATGAACGTCATCGCTGTCAGACGGCCTGACGAGGGATGGTTGCTCGTCTCCGACATCGACCTGACACTGCAGCCCGGCGACGTACTCATCGCCAAGGGAACCCGGACGTCTGCCGCGGAGTTCCGGGAGCTGGCCGTCGCTTGAAACGGACCGCGCTCAGAGGAGAAGGACTACGAACTCCACGAGCGCCGCGGTCGTCTCCTCGATACCGTCCCCGAAGTCTTGGTCGAGCACGAGAATCGCAACGCCCGACAGTATCAGAACGCCACAGATGTCAGCGACGTTCGTGACGACGGGGATGGTCGTGTCGTCGGGGTCCAGCCCCATCCGGTAGGAGACGTAGGTCGCGCTGACCGCGAGGAGAATCGCCAGCACGGCCAGCGACATCCCGCTGAGAAGCGAGATGAGAAGCAGGTCAAAAAGCGGCAGCGGCTCGCCGGTGATAAACTGCCCGACCCCGTAAGCGGCGAAGCCGAGAATCGTGAAGATGGTCGCCGCCAGCCCCAAGATTGCGATGACGTTCGTCCACAGCGCCGTATCTCGGATGTCGAACTCGAGGACGCCGAGGTGGAGCCGCGTCGAGAGCCGCGAGGCGAGGATGCAGCCGAGATTGCCGCCCATGTCGATCATCACCGGCACCAAGACGAGCAGCGTCGGGTTGCCGAGATACGTCTCCTCGAGCGTCTCCAAGACGGCTCCGGACACCATCTGCAGAATGCTCAGGCCGATGAGGATGGGGGCCATCGTTAGCACGATGGCGCGCGTTGACCACGTGTTCAGGGAGCCGACACCGGATGGGGCGACCATCTATATCAACACCCCCACGACGAGGACAGCGGTATAGAGGAAAACGACGCCGAAGATGTCACCGAGCGTCGTCACGACGGGGCCGACGAGGTTGTCGGGGTCCATCCCGTATTTGTAGCCGGCAAAGACCAGCGCGAGCAGCCCGACAATGAGAACGACGGAGGTCAGGACGCCTGCGATGAGCATAATCGAGACGAGCGCGAGCAATGATGCCTCCGACTCGGGGCGGAGGAAGCCAATGACGACCCACGAGAGAAAACCGATGAACACCGAGATGCCGATGCCGTTGATGAAAGAAGCGGTGACGGCGTTGATGAGCCGGCGGTCCCATTCAAATCGCGGCTCGATGAGCCCCTGGTGAAGCCCGGAGGAGATTCTGGCACCGAGCGCCCCGTAGACGTTACCTCGGGTACCGAGGAACGCGGGCAGAAGCAGTAGTAATCCGGGGAACTGCTCGAACCCGTCGGTCATGCCCTCAGTCCCCAGTACCGACCCGGCGAAGATGCCGCCGCCGAGACTGACAACGAGAATAGCGATGCTCTCACGGTAAATCCGCCAGGCCCCGTGACGAGCGTCCATACCCGTGTGTGACGGAGTTCGTTCATAAAACTACCCACCGCGGGAGAGCGTCCGGAATTAATAAATAGTGATTAGCTCTTGATAACAAATGTGAACGAGTTCGTCATCGTTGGTGGTGGCGTCCACGGGACGTACCTCGCCAACCGGGCTACAGCGGAGTACGACCCCGAAGACATCACTATCGTCGACCCAGCACCGCGGCTGCTTTCGACGTTCCGGCAGCGTGCGGCGCGGTGCGGCATGACTGAGCTCCGGTCGCCATTCGTCCATCATCTCGGCCGTGACCCGTTCGACCTCGAGACGTTCGCTCACTCCCGTGGCCGGGAAGCGGAGCTGGTGCCAACGCCGAACTATCCACCCCGGCCGACGCTGTCGCTGTTTTGTGACCACGCTGCCCATGTTATTGCGCGCCGCGGCCTTGACGCGCTCCACCGCCGGGGGACCGTGACTGATGTCCGCGACGCCGGGGACGGGCTAGTCGTTGAGACAACCGGGGGAACGCTCCGGAGCCGGCGGGTCGTGCTTGCAGTCGGACACGGACCGCCGTCGCTCCCCGAGTGGGCCGGCGATGCCATCGACCACGTCTGGGACGACGCCCCCAACAGCGGCCGAACAGCGTCACCGCGTGCGGTCGCCGCCGACGGCGGGAACGTCGTCGCCGACGGCGATGGCGTTGCTGAAAATACCAACGATAAGGCCCCGGATATCGTCGTCGGGGGCGGCAGCACGGCCGCGCAGGTGGCACTGCAGCGCAACGCGGATATCCTGTTGAGCCGCCATCCGCTCCGGACGTCAGTCACCGAGGCTGAGCCGCCGTGGGTGAACTGGCCACACATCCAGCGGGAGCTTCACGGCCACCCGCCGGGGTCGAAGGCCCGGCTCAAGACGGTCCGGGAGGCCAGAAAGTCCGGCACGATACGGCCGCAGCTCCGGGACCGTCTCGAAGCGAGCGATGTCTCTGTGGTTGTCGGCGAGGTCGAAAGCGCCGTCGAAACGGACGACGCTGTTCGGCTTCGGCTGACCGACGGCCGGCCGCTTGCCGGCGACGCGGTGTGCTGTGCGACCGGGTTCGAACCGCCGTGGGACCGCCCGTTCGTCCGCCGGCTCGCATCGTCGCTGGGATTGGAGCGCGGCTATGACGGGATGCCCGTGCTTGACGATGCGACAGTATCGTGGCGGGGCGACACCGACGGCATCTACGCGAGCGGCGCGCTCGCTGCTGGGACGGTCGGCCCGTTCGCCGGCAACGTCATCGGTGCACGTCGGGCCGCAGACCGCATCGTCGGCTAGGGCCAGCCGGTGTGTTCTTCGTCGTCGTCCGTCTCCGTCGCCAGCACCCACCCGGCCGTCTCGGCAGCCTCAGCCACGGGGCGGTACTCCCAGCCGTGTCGCTCGGCGGCGTCCTCGATGTCGTCGTGTGCGGCGACCAGAATATACCGGTCGGCGTCGTGTTCCGGCTGCCCTTTGACCTTCGGGAGGCTCTCGTGGCGACTCCGCGGCCCTGGCAGGAAGTCGGGGTTGAAGCCGTAGTCACGGGCCCGCTTGCGGACCAGATGCGTCGGCTCGTCGCTGATGATGCCGAGATGACTGGTCCAGCCCATCGTGTCGCGGATGACGCCGGCGGGGTCCGCGAGCCGCTCTAGTGCGGCAAGCTCGAAGGCGAGCGTGATGCGTTCGGCGTCGTCTGTCATGGGATTCGATAGGGAGGAAACGCCGAAAACGGTGTCGGTCAGCCGAGCGTCCGCACGAGAAGGTTGCCGGCGGCGACGGCTCCGAGTGCTGCGCTTACCTGTACGGTCGCCCCGACCGGAGCAAAGACGCCGAGCAACACGACGAGCACGGCGAAGGCGATGACGCCGACCTCGATGCGTCGGACCGGCACGTCGATGTCGAGGCTGTGTTCGACCTCGAGGCTCGTCGCACCGGTCACGTCGACGTTATGGTCCATGTTGTCGGCAAGAAACTCCGTCGGGACGAAAAGCTCCGGACCGAAGAGCGGTTGACGGTCGTCGTCGTTAGCCATACCTGTTCGTTTATCGCCGCCATCAATAAGCCGGCGGTCGGTGAGTATTTGGCCGCCGAGGCGCACCATCGCACATGGACGAGGCGCTGGGACCGCCGCCCGCGATGGCCGAGAAGGCCGACGAACTCACGCCGATGCTGTCGCAGTATCTGGAACTGTGTGAGCGCTACGACGACGCGCTCGTGTTGTTCCAGGTCGGCGACTTCTACGAGACGTTCTGTGAGGCCGCCGAGACGACCGCCCGCCTGCTGGAGATTACGCTCACCCAGCGGGAGGATTCGACGGGGACCTATCCGATGGCCGGTATCCCCATCGACAACGCGGAGTCGTACATCGAGACGCTGCTGGATGCGGGCTACCGGGTCGCCGTTGCCGACCAGGTAGAGGCGGCTGAAGCGGCATCAGGACTCGTCGACCGGGCGGTCACCCGCGTTGTCACGCCGGGAACGCTCACCGAGACGGAGCTACTGGCCGAGGCGGACAACAACTTCGTCGCCTGCCTGACCGACGGCTACGGTTTGGCCCTCTTGGATGTCTCGACGGGTGACTGTTATGCCACCCGGCTGGACCGCACGGCGGGCGTCGCAGACGAACTCGAGCGGTTCGACCCCGCAGAGGCGGTTGTCGGCCCCGACGCGCCGACCGACTGCTTCGGCGAGGACTGCATGGTGACGCCGTACGAGCGGTCGGCCTTCGAACTCGACGCCGCCCGCGAGCGGGTCGAGGCCTACTTCGGGTCGACAGCGCTCGCCAGCGACGCCGAAATACGAGCCTGCGGAGCGTTGCTCGCGTACGCCGAGTACGCCCGCGGAACGACGACCGACGGCGAGACGGAGCCGCTCGATTATATCAACCAGCTCACGCGGTACGACCCCCGAGAGTACATGCTGTTGGACGCCGTGGCGGTGCGCTCGCTGGAGATATTCGAGCCGCGGCACGTCCACGGGCTGGAGGGGGCGGCACTTGTCGAGACACTCGACGAAACCGCCAGCGCCCTCGGCGGCCGCGAGCTTCGCGATTGGCTCCGCCGGCCGCTGCTGGACGCCGACCGAATCGAACGCCGGCTCGATGCTGTCGAGGCGCTTGTCGAGCGGGTCAGCGACCGCGAGCGGGCAAGCGAACGCCTCGCGGACGTGTACGACCTCGAACGACTGGTGGCGGCCGTCTCCCGCGGTCGGGCCGACGCCCGCGACCTCCGGGCGCTGGAGTCGACACTGTCTGTCGTGCCGGAGCTACGCGCCTGCCTCGACGACGCGGCCGGGGAAAGCGAGAAGCTGGCGTCGGTCCGCGAGCGGCTCGACGACTGCACGGCAGTCAGAGAGCTCATCGACCGCGCCATCGTCGACTCGCCACCGGTCGAAATCACCGAGGGCGGTGTCATCCGGGACGGCTACGACGAGCGACTCGACGAACTGCGAGCCACCGAGCGGGACGGGAAAGCATGGATAGACGACCTCGAAGCCAAAGAGCGCGAGCGCACCGGCATCGACTCGCTGAAAGTCGGCCACAACTCCGTTCACGGCTATTACATCGAGGTCACGAATCCGAATCTCGATGCCGTTCCGGACGATTATCAGCGGCGGCAGACGCTGAAAAACTCCGAGCGGTTCTACACCCCCGAACTCAAAGAGCGGGAAGACGAAATCATCCGGGCCGAAGACCGGGCCGACGAACTCGAATACGAGCGCTTCCGGTCGGTCCGAGAGGAGGTCGCGGCGGCCACAGAGCGGATACAGGAGACCGCCCGCGCCGTCGCCGAACTCGACGTGCTCTGTGCGCTGGCGACCGTCGCCGCCCAGTACGACTACTGCCGACCGACCGTCGACGCCGACGGTATCTACATCGAAGGCGGACGGCACCCGGTCGTCGAGCGCACCGAGTCGTCGTTCGTTCCCAACCCGACCGACCTCCCTGCAACGGAGCCGCTCGCGGTCATCACCGGGCCGAATATGTCAGGCAAGTCGACCTACATGCGCCAGGTCGCGCTGACTTCGGTGCTCACACAGCTCGGGAGTTTCGTGCCGGCGGAACGGGCCGCTGTCCCGATATTTGACCGCGTGTTCACTCGTGTCGGCGCGTCGGACGACATCGCCGGCGGTCGCTCGACGTTCATGGTCGAGATGACGGAGCTGTCGACGATTCTCGACGCCGCCGACGGGCGGAGCCTGGTCGTTCTCGACGAGGTCGGCCGCGGTACCTCGACCCGCGACGGCTACGCCATCGCGCAGGCGACGACCGAGTACCTCCACGATGAGGCCGGCGCGTTTACCCTGTTTGCGACCCACCACCACGAGCTGACCGACGTGGCCGCCGAACTCCCGCAAGCGCGAAACTACCACTTCGCGGCCGCCCGGACGGCCGACGGTGTCGAGTTCGACCACGACCTGCGGCCGGGGGCCGCCGAAGCCTCCTACGGGGTCGAAGTCGCAGAGATGGCGGGCGTTCCGGAGGCGGTAGTCGACCGAGCCGACGAGCTTCTCGGCGGAATGCGGAGCAACGACACGCCGCCGGCCGCCGCCGCATCGACGGATGGCGGGCGCGTTCCCGAAGCGTTGCTGGCGGAGTTAGAGGCCGTCGACCTCGCGGAGACGACGCCGCTGGAGGCGTTGAACCTGCTTTCGCGGCTCAAATCACAGCTCGACTGAGCTGCTGTGGGCGCGCTGAAAGGGGCTTTACACATCGGACGAGCGACGTTCGGACGGCCCGCTTGGATTCGACGATAGAAGGCAAAAAACCAAGGTCGCGGGTATCGGAGCGAGTCATACCATGCTCGGTCAGCTGCTGGACATCGCCGAACAGCGGTTCGCGGAGGCTATCGTCACGATAATCGACCTGCTGCCCCGACTTATCCTCGGGATACTGATACTCGCCGTCGCGTTCGGTGTCGCCGGCACAATCGCCGGCACGGTCCGGAGCGGGCTCTCACAGACCGGGCTCTTCGATGCGGTCAGCCAGACACCAATCGCCGGAAACGCCTCGGCAAACAACATCGCGGCCGGGACAGGAATACTGATTTCGGGATACGTGAAGCTCATCGGCGCGGCGATAGCCGTCGCCGCCCTCGAAATCGGCGGTATCAGCGGGCTGGCGGTCTCCGTCGGCTGGTATGTGACGTTTGCTCTCGGCGCGGCAGCCGTCGTCGCCATCGGGTCAGTGCTGGCGACCGTCGTCGGCGGCCGCGCAGCCGCGTGGGAACCGGTACGGGGGACCGCCGCAGCGCCAATCCTCGGTGGGCTGACACAGGCGTTCCTCTATCTCGTCGCCGGCGTCATCGCACTCGACTTGCTTGACCTCCGGACCGGCATCGTCTTTGCCGTCGTCGAACCGCTTGCCCGTGGACTCGGCCTCGCGCTGGCGGTCGGACTCGGTGCCGCCATCGTCATCGCCTACAGCGACGATATCGCGGCGTACCTCGATAACATCGGTAGCTGAGACGGTCGACAGACGGCGGCTTTTTCTCCTCCGGTGACGAGAAGCCGAACGTGACGACGCTGCTGGACGACCTCTCGGGCTACGAGTTCGAGGACGCCGTCGCCTCGCTGTTCCGGGCGCTTGATTACGAGGATGTCTCGGTCGCGACCCGGGTGGCAGACGAGGGCCGCGACATCACGATGTACGACGGTGAGACGGCCTACGTCGTCGAGTGCAAGCACACCGACACCGTCTCCCGGCCGGTCGTCCAGAAGCTTCACTCAGCGGTCGCGACATACAGCCACGACGGCCCGAAACACGGGATGGTCGTCACCTCGGGTCGGTTCACCGGACCGGCCGAAAAATACGCCAAAGAGCTACGGGAGCGTGGCGACCCGCACCCGATAGAGCTCCTCGATGGAACGGATATCCGCGAACTCGGCGAATCGGTCGGGATGGACCTCCGCAACGGCCGCATCGAGATTCTCTGCGAGGAAACGTTGCCGGTCGGCGACCCCGAGCACGTGCTCGCGGCTGTGTTCGAGGAAATCAAAAACGCCCCGCCGCGGACGAAACTCCCCGAACCGGCAGTCGAGGTGGGCTACAACCCCATCGTCGATATCGAGGCGGTCACCCGGTCGACCTTCGAGACGGGGGCCGGCGTCATCCACCGCATCAACCGCCGGGACCGCCTCATCGTCGAGGCCGACCCGGCCGGGCCGCGGCTCGCGCCGGGGGGCGTTTCCACCCTGACCGGCATCGAGTCGGTCGCCCTCAGTGACGAACAGAAGCGCCACGGCGGCGAGGCAGTCCGGTTCGGGCTGACGGAATCGGAGGCCAGAGACTGGACCAGAGAGCGTCTCTGTGACCGCCTTGAAACGACGGTGGCCTACACCGGCGACAACAACGTCACCTACGAGCAAACCTGCCGGCCCTCGCCGGACGACGTTGCCCTCCAGCAGGTCGAGCCGTGTTATCTCCCGCGTGTCGACGCTGCCGTCGAACTCGGAGCCTACACCCACCGATACGAGTACGACGCCGCCGGTGAGCGGCACGTCCCTCGGACGGATGGCATCCGGCGCTGTGTTCACTGCGAGACGGCTGGGGCCGACGCGGCAACGTACACGTACTGTGAGAACTGCGGCAGCATCAGTTGCGGAACCCACACGAAGACCGAGCGGCTCGAATCGGAGCCGGTCTGTACCGGCTGTGCGGTCACCGGCGAGTTCTTTTATGCGACAAAGTACTTTTTCGACGAGGAAAACCGGGCGGCGTTCCGCGACGAGTACGAAGCAATGCCCATCCATCACAAAGCGATGGAAAACCCGTATTTGACGGCTGCTATCGTCGCTGCGGCACTGCTCGTCGTTGCGGCAGTGGCTGTCGCCGCCCTGTGAACTACCCCTGCCTACTCGCCTGCTTCGCAGGCTCCTTGAGGCAGGGGCTTCCTGATTCAACGACGCGACTTGCAGACACGGAAACTAATCGCGTGGCGTCAGCGAAACGAACTCCAGGCCCTGCTCGGCGAGCAGCGACCGCGCCCGCTCGGTGACCGAGGGCGCAACGAGAATGCCGCGAACCTCGGCGTCGGCGTGGAGGTCACGCTCCAGCGCCGCAACGTAGCGGTCAAGCTGGCCGACGGCGTCTGGACCGACACGCCGCCGTTTCAGTTCGAGAACGGTTGTTCGTCCCTCGCTGTCCTCGCCGTAGACATCGACGGCTCCGGCGGGCGTCTCGCGTTCGGTCGCCAGCGGTCGAAACCCCGACTCGACGAGCGACGGCTCCGAGAGGATGCGGTCTTTCAGGTCGGCTTCGGTTCCCTCCAGTTCGAGCGTCTCCTCGTCGGTCGGCCGAAAGACGGCAACGTGAGCAACATCGCTGAAGCGGATTTCGAGCCGCTCGTCGGGCGTCTCCCGCCGGCTCTCGATGACAAGTGCGCCGTCATCGACCCGGCACTCGTGGGTGCAGCCGGGGGGCTGCCAGTTGACCGGCTTTTGTCCCTCGTCGGTGTGGACGAGCGCCGCCCCGTCCGGTTTCAGCATCACGTGCCGGTCGCCGGGGCCGAGTTCGGACGCCGCCCGCCCCTCGTAGTCGACGGTGCAGCGGCCAAAAAGCGTCACAAGCGCATCACTGGCGAGCCCGTCGGCGACGAGCGACGACGCCGGACCGACAGCCGGCTCGGCAAGCGTTCGTGTCGCGTCCTCGCTCGGGTCGTCTGTCACGGCCGAGGGTAGCCGCGAGCCGCGGTTAAGTGTCGCGTTCTCGGCAGCGGCTCTTTGTGTCTGCCGCCCGAGGAGCCGCTATGGACGACGAGCACTCGTTTGACCCGGACACCGAGGAGGGGCGCGAGGTGGCGGCCAAAGCGGGGGAGGAGTCTTCCGACTTCCTCTCGCTTCTGCCGCACTACTACCGGGGAGAGGTCAGCCAGATGTCGACCCGAATCAGCCGCCTCGACCTGACGGTCGATTGGGCTATCGGTCTCATCGCCGCCGTGCTAGCGCTTTCGTTCGCATCACCCGACAGCCCCCCGTACTTCCTGCTCATCGGGATGCTCGCGCTGACTATCTTCTTGGGATTCGATATCCGGCGCTACCGGTCGTACGACGCGGCCCGCTCGCGGGTCCGGATGATAGAGGAGAACGTCTTCGCGAACGCGTTCAACCCCAACGGGACGGTTCATGACCACTGGCGGTCGGAACTCGCCGAAGACCTTCGCAAGCCGACACTTAAGGTGTCGGTTCGGGAGGCGGTAACCAGGCGTCTCCGCCGAGTGTATTTCCCGCTGTTGAGCCTCCTGTTTCTCGCGTGGGTGTTCCGGATTACAATCTTCGTTCCCGGCGAGCAGTGGCACGAAACCGCATCGGTCCCGGGCATTCCCGGCACTGTCGTTGTTGGAATCGTCGTTGGCTACTATTTCGCCACCGCAGCGCTGACGTTCTGGCCGGGACAGCGCCAAGCGAAGGGGGAGTACTACGGGGTCGACCCAGGACGCTGGAAAAAGAAGAAGTGACGCGCTCAGCCGGACCCCGGTAGCCAAACGACGGTTCCACGGTCGGGGTCGAGCCAGCGCAGCGCCGCAACGATACTCGCACCGTCCGGGCCGGCGACGCCACGGACCGCCCGGCCACCGGCTAACCACCCGCGGAGATAGGCGGCGTCGCGTTCGCCGTCGTAGCCGACGAGTGCGACCGTCGGTGCGTCCGGCGGGCTGAGCCGCCCGTTTTCGACGCCGAAGACAACGTAAGTCGTGACCGAAAACGACGGGTCGACGACGTAGAGGCGCTCGTGTTCCAGCGGGTCGATGTACCCGCCGATGTCGGTAAACGAAAGGTCGGTCGCCAGCGGGTCGCTGTCGACGGCTGTCGTTCGGTGCTCTGTCAGCCGTCCCCCCTCGGCGTCGAGCAAGCGGTCGGCCCGCTTGCGAGCCCAGTCGTCCTCCGGTGGCCTGCCAAACGGCGTGTCGACAGTCAGTGACTCAGGGTCCGGTGTCCAGTGTGCGTAATGGAGGTCGTAGCCGTCTCGGTCGTAGGCGACAAGCGTTCGATGACCCATGGGGCCGCTGGCCGCGTGCTCGGTTATAAATATCGGCCCGCAAGCCGGCCTCCCGCGTAGCTCTCCGATAGATTCAATCCGCTTCCGGATGGCCAACGTGGCAATGTCCGATACGTCCGGCAAGGTCGACCGCGAGTTCTTCGAGACACAGATTCAGCCGAATCTAGGCGCAGCGGCCGATTCGACGGTGCTCGGTCCAGAGCACGGTATCGATTTCGGCGTCGTAACGCCAGCGGGTGAGGCACTCGTGATTACGGCCGACCCGCTTTCGGTCGTCCCGGCGCTCGGGTTCGAACGGGCAGGGCGGCTCGCCGTCCACAGCGTCCTCTCCGACGTCGCCGTCAGTGGCGTCCCACCAACTCACCTCAGCGTGACACTCACACTCCCAGAGTCGATGGCTGAAGCGGAGTTCGCGGCGTTCTGGGGCGGTGTCGACGAAACGTGTTCGCGGCTCGGCGTCGATATCGTCACCGGCCACACGGGATATCACGCCACCGACTTCCCGTGGGTCGGCGGCGCGACGGCCATCGGCTTCGGCGACCCTGAACAGCTCGTCAGGCCCGACGGCGCGCGGCCGGGCGACGGACTCTTGCTCGCCGGCGGGCCGGGCCGCGAGGTTGCGGCGCTGTTTGCGACCCTGTTTTCTGATACTCTTGATGTCACCGAAGAGACGTGTCAGCAAGCGGCGGCGCGGCTCGAAGCGACGACCGCAGTCGAAGACGCGCTCGCCGCCGCCGACGCCGCCCCGGTTTCGGCGATGCACGACGCGACCGAATGCGGCGTCAAGGGTGCTCTCGCCGAACTGGCGGCCGCAAGCGGTGTCCACATCGACATCGAAAGCGACGCAACCCCGTCACAGCCGGATATCGACGCCGTCTGCGAGGCCGTCGGCCTCGACCCGTGGTCTGTCTCCGCCCGTGGAACACTGTTGATTACCGGCCGGCCGGATGCGCTTGCGGCCGTCGCTGACGCACTCGAAGCCCGGGGGACCGATGCGGCAATTGTCGGCGCTGTCACTGCCGGCGACGGCGTTCACATCGACGGCGAGGCGGTCGACCATCCCGGTGTCGACCCCGCGTGGGAGACGTTCAGGGAGCTTGGAGAGGCGGGAAGTAATTAGCCGTGTCTAAACAATTTCTTAGACAGAAACTATAAAGTAGTCGGCGCAAAAAGGTCCGATTGCGTTCCGGTGCTGCCGGAGCGCGTGAGCTCCTGTCACGGACGTGGGTCGTGCTCGGGTTCGCGTCCGTACTTCTGTTCCAATGGCTATCGAACGGCAGCAGCAGCGATAAAAAAACAGCGAGAGTGGGTTACTTGCCGCGCTTGTCGTTGGCGCGGATGCTCGGACGGGTGTGTTCAGTACCCTTGCCGCGCTTTTGCTGGCCGCGGCCGCGCTGGCCGGCGGAGGTGCGACCGCGGTAGGCGCGGCCGCGCTGGCTGTCGTCGCAAATCCAGCTCAGGTCGTCGTCGTTCTGGATGGCCCCGTGCTCGGGGTCGAGCAGAATGACTTCGAACCATTTCTGCGAGCCGTCCTCGCCAACCCAGTAGCTGTTCAGTACGCGGAGGTTGCGGAACTTCCGTCCGGAGCGCTCTTCGGCGATGCGCTGGAGGTTCTTCCGCCGAGTGATCTTGTTGACACCCTGGCGCTTCGAACGACGGCCGGCCTTGAACCGCTGTTTGCGGGCCGTGCCTTTCCGGACCGACACGCGAGCGACGACAACGCCCTGCTTGGCCTTGTAGCCGAGCGAGCGGGCCTTGTCGAGTCGGGTCGGCCGTTCGATGCGTTCGATTGCGCCCTGGTCGCGCCATTCCTGCTGGCGCTGCCACTGCAGTTCCGCGAGCTTTCCTTCCTTGGGCGTCTTCCACGCCTCTCGGATGTGTGAGTAGAAGCTTCGTGCCATGATGTTCACCACGGGCGTTTCGTGGTTCAACCGGCGGAGCCGGTCACATTCCAGCCTGTGTCGACAGGTGCCCGCTGGTGCCCGTCATCCAGCGAGTCGTTTCAACCGTGGCCGCTGGCGTGGTTAAGCGCTTCGGAACGGTAGCGGCTGTAACGCGAGCGGGTGGTTTCTATATCCCAATATGCAGTTTATCGCGCACCACGGGAGCGAACCAGTGGAAGCACGTGTCTGTCCGGAAAACAGCCCGCAGCGGCCTTACTGCTCGAAGGCACGCAGCGAATCGAACTCGTCGGCAGCAAGCGCGTCAGCGAGCGCCCGCTCGTCGACAGCCGGCGTCTCGCTTGGGTACTTCCGCTCAAAGTGGCCGAGCAGGTTCTCAACATCGCGGACCAGCAGTTCGTCGCTGTTTTCGTGTTCGGTCGGGACCGACTGCGGCCAATCAAAGATCGTCACGCCGTCAGCGGCGACGAAGACGTTGTACTCGCTCATGTCGGCATGGACGTAGCCGGCGTTGTAGGCGGTCGCCATCTCTTCGAGTATCAGCTCGGCGACGCCGACGACCTGGTCGGCGTCGAGTTTGGCACGAGAGAGCTCGACACCGTCGACTTTCTCCATCACGATGGCGTGGCGGTTCTGGTCGACCGGACGGGGAACCGACACCTCCGGATACAGTGTTTCGAGGGCATCGTACTCCCGCTCGGCTGCCTTACGGGCCGTGTAGAACCACGACCGGTGTTCGTTGTCGGCGGTGTACTCCCGCTCTTTTTGGACCTCACGGAAGTTGGTATACCCCTCGCGGTGGAACTTCAGGGCAAGCGGGCGAAACGACCGGGCCTCGTAGACGTCGCTTTCCTTGCCGACGCCGAGCGGGGAGCCGACGCCGTCTATCGACTCCCGTTCGGAGAACGTTCGCAGCGCCAGCGCGTCGTATCCCTCGAAAGTGAGCCGGTAGCCGGTGTACTGAATCGTCTTCCGCTCGATGAGTTCGCGGTCCATGCAGCGGTCGAGGCGGTAGGTCAACTCTTCTTCGTCAAGCCGAGAGAACTTCGGTAGCTTCCCCTCGGCGACCCACCGTGAGAACCGCATCCCGTGTTCGATGCCCGAAAGCAGATGGAAATCCGGCTCCTCCAACTCGGCCATCTGCGTGGCGACGTTCTGGACCATCTACCACGGCGTAGGAAACCCACACTCAAAAGGGCCTCGCGTGCGCTTTCCGGGAGGCCGGGGGCGCTCGTAAACCAAACAACGCTATACAGAATGGCCTATACGTCGTCGAACGGCCGTGTCCCTTCGTCATCGAAGGCGTAGACGGTAAGCGGGTCGTCGCTCGGTGGGCCCATTCCGGGTGCGTGTTGGGGCATTCCGGGAATCGCAAGGCCGGCGACAGCGGCCTCGTCGTCGAAGAGACGCTCGATGGCCGACAGTGGTACGTGGCCCTCGACGAGATAGGAGCCGAACTCGATAGTATGACAGCTGCGCATCGACTCGGGGACACCGAGGTCGGCTTTCGTCGCGACAAAGGAATCGAAGTCGGGACGCTCCTCGACGGAGACAGCAATGCCGTTCCGTTCGAGGTAGTCGACGTACTCGCCACAACAGCCACACGACGGCTGGTGGTACTGGACGACGGAGTCTACTGGAACGTCGCCATCCCACGTCCAGTCGGCGGTGCCGGTCGACTGCTGTGGCGGGTCAGGGTCACCAGAATCACCGGTACAGCCGGCGAAGCCAGCAGTGGCGACGGCACTCGTCGCCAGGAAACTGCGGCGTGAAAGCTCCATAAACGGCTTTCACGCCACAGAATAAAAACTGTCGCGGGGAGTCCAACAGTTCGGGACTGGTTAGTGGGCGAGGTCGGCCTCGAAGTCGTCGAGCGGAACGACCGAGTAATCCACAGAGAGGATGTCACTCGTTGCTCTGACCTTTCCGACGAAGGTCGATATCTCGTCCAGTTCGCCTTCGAGGATGAAAAGTTCCATGCAGTAGTGGTCGCCGACGTGGTTGTGAACGTTCGAGACGACCGTGTGTTCGTGGTCGTGGCGTATCTGCATCATCCGTTCTTCGGCACTGGATGTCTCGTGGTCGAAGACGACGGTGACGACGCCCATCAGTTCGCGGCCCTCCAGTTTCTTATCCTCGAACTCCCCGAGCAGGTTGCGGGAGGCCTCCCGGACAACCTCGCTACGGCCGGTGTAGCCGTGTTCTTCCGCGAACTCGTCGAGTCGGTCGAGGAGCGATTCCGGCATCGAGACGCTTACGACGGTCATGTATTAACTGAGCGTCGGAAATATGTTAAAGATTGTGCGTTTGGGGCGATAGTCGACCGTCCTCCGAAGGAGATAGCTGTTATCAGGGAATCGAACGGCGGAAAAACGCGGAGGGCGGCAGGTGGATGAAGCGAACTCGACCGCCCGGTAGGATGTGGACACCGGGTAGTTGTGGGCGTTGTGGTGCACGCCTCGAAGGTCAAGCGGGACGGAGACGGACGATGGGGGCGTCACCAGCGTCGACGGCGACGTAAATGAAGTCGGTGTCGGGTGCGGTCTCGATGGCACGAATCCGCCAGTCGCGGTCGGCCAGCAGTGCCGATGTCTCTTCGACCACAGTCCCGTCGACAGTGAACCGGCCGAGGTATTGGCCGGCGAGATTTCCGACAAAGAGGTCGCCGCGCCACTCGGGGAAGGCGTCGCCGTCGTAGAACATCGCCCCCGACGGCGGGAATCCGCCGGAGCCACACTCCCAGTAGTAGACGGGGCCGACAGTGTCGTCGCGTTCGTGGGGCTGTTCGCCGACCGGCTCGTCGGTGCCGTACTCGCAGCCGTAGTGGACGACCGGCCAGCCGTGATTGCCGCCGCGTTCGATGATGTTGATTTCGTCGCCGTCCCGTTCGCCGTGTTCGCTCTGCCAGATGTCGCCGGTGTCGGGGTGAATATCCATCCCTTGTGCGTTCCGGTGGCCGTAGCTGAATATCGCGTCGTTGATGTCCGGGTCGTCCGTGAAGGGGTTGTCCTCCGGAACGGTACCGTCGGGCGCGAGCCGGAGCGTCGCCCCGAGGTCGTTGCTCGGGTCCTGGGAGACGTGGTCAGGGCCGAAGTCCTTGTCGCCGCGGTCGCCGGTCGTCATATACACCATCCCGTCCTCGCCGAAGACGACGCGGGAACCGTAGTGTTGGGTCGAGTCGACGAACGGTTCGGCGGTGTACAGCCGCTCGAAGTCTTCGAGTCGGCCGTCCGCAGCCGCAAGACGGCCGCGGCCGAGACAGGTCGTCGACTCTCCCTGACCGTTCGTCGCCGCGTAGGTCAGGTACACCCACGGCTCCGACTCGAAGTCGGGGTCGAGAGCGATGTCGAGCAGTCCACCCTGTCCGGCGGCGTGGACATCCGGCAGGCCGTCGAGGCGGTCGACATCGCCGCTTTCGCGGTCAAGGAGCGAAAGGGACCCCTCACGTTCGGTTACGAGAAGCTGTTCGTCGTTCGGGAGGAAGGCCATCCCCCACGGGTGGGCGAACCCGTCTGCGACTGTTTCGACGGTAAACTCAGTCTCTTCCGGGGCATCCGGCGTCTCTCCGTTGTCATCGAAGACATCGGTACAGCCAGCGAGCGCTGCCGCACCCGCGAGGCCGGCGGCACGGAGATAGTCGCGCCTGTCAAAACGGGGCATTGTTCTGCCGGCCATTGGGGACGAGTGGGCATGAACGCTGGGACGCGCTGAGTAAGGGTTTTTATCAGCGTGGTACGACACTAAACGGCATGGTAAATCTTACGGGGCGGACGGCAACGGCGCTCGCGGCCGCCGTTCGAGAGGGAGAGCTATCAGCAGCCGACCTCGCGTCGGCGTCGCTTGACCGTATCGACGCCACAACCGACCTGAACGCGTACGTGACGGTGTTGGATTCGGCCGCCCGCGAACGCGCCGCGGCGATAGACGACGGAGAAGCGTCCGGGCCGTTGGCTGGCGTTCCGGTCGCTATCAAGGACCTCCGGTCGCGGAAGGCCGGCGTCCGAAACACGATGGGGCTAGCAGCACTGTCCGACAACATCGCCGAGAGCGATGCTATCGTCACCGAACGGCTCGAAGCAGCGGGGGCGAACATCGTCGGCACGACCAACACGCCAGCGCTCGGCCACACCATCAAGACCGACAACCGGCTCGTCGGGGCGACGCCGACGCCGTTCGACGAGAACCGCTCGGCCGGCGGCTCCTCCGGGGGGTCGGCGGCCGCCCTCGCCGCCGGCACCGTGCGGCTGGCGACGGGGTCGGACATCGGCGGGTCGCTACGGGTGCCGGCGTCTTGCTGTAACGTCATCGGCCTAAAGCCCACGCTCGGGGTCGTCCCGGAACGCGGCGGGACCGATGCGTTCAGCCCCAATTCGCCGTTCTTTGTCGGCGGCCCGATGGCCCGGACCGCCGAGGAGACGGCGCTGGGGCTGTCGGTGCTTGCTGGCCACGACAGCAGGGACCCCTACAGCGTGCCGCTCGGCGAGACGGAGTATCTCGCGGCCACTGAACGGCCGACCGAATCGCTCTCAGTAGCGTACAGCCCCGACCTCGACCTCCAACCGGTCGCTCCGGCGGTCCGGGAAACAGTCGGAAAAGCGGTTTCGGACCTCGAAGCCGCGGGCGCGGCCGTTGAGACGACCGCAGTGTCGCTGCCGCCGTACGAGGAGCTATCGATGGCCTACGTCACGCAGGTGGGGGCGTTCTTCGCGGCGTTCGCCCAGCAGGTCGAAGCCGAGTACGGCGTCGACTTCGAGACAGCCGACATCGAGCCGACGGTCGAAGCGACGATTTCGCTGGCCGACGGGCTCGAAGCCAGCGACGAACGAAAACAGAACGTCCCGCGGACGGCCGCCTACGACGGCATCGAGGCGGCGCTGGCCGGCCACGACGTGCTGATAACGCCGACGCTCACCGTTCCCCCGTACGGCAAGCGGCTTGCCGACGGTTACCCGACAGAAATCGACGGCGAGACGGTCCGCGGCGTGCCGACCGACGCGATGTTGACGTGGGTGTTCAACCTGACCGGCCACCCGGCGGCATCGGTTCCAGCCGGCTTCACTGACGATGGGCTTCCGGTCGGGCTGCAGGTCGTCGGCCGCCGGTTCGGTGAAGCGGACGTGCTGGCGGCGGCGGCGGCGCTCCAGCGCGTTCGGCCGTGGACGGACGCCTATCCGGACCACTGAGCGCCGTCAGTCCCGTTCCTCGGGGTCGATGCGTCCGAGCCGGAAGGCGTTGCCCGTGACGCCGAGGCTCATCCCCATGTCGCCGACGAGAACGGCGATAATGACGGAGACATAGCCGAACGGAACACCGGCAGCCAAGAGGGCTTTGACCCCGAGGCTGGCGACGATGTTCTGTTTGATGACGCCGTTTGCGGTCCGCGAGAGTCGGAGACAGTACGGCACTCCGTTGAGGTCATCAGCCATGAGCGCGATATCGGCAGTTTCGAGCGCGGCGTCCGTTCCGGCGGCACCCATCGCGATACCGACATCGGCTCTTGCGAGCGCGGGGGCGTCGTTGACGCCGTCGCCGACCATCGCTACGGTGCCCGCCGCCAGCAGGTCCTCGATGGCGTCGAGTTTCTCTTCCGGTAGGAGTTCCGCTTGAACGTCCTCGATGCCAACGGTGTCGCCGACCGCGCGCGCGGTGCGCTCGTTGTCGCCGGTCAGCATCACCGTCCGCACGCCGGCATCTGAGAGCGCCTCGATGACACGCCCGGCCTCGGGCCGAACGGTGTCGGCGACAGCGACGACACCGACTAACTCCGTCTCAGTGCCGACAATCACGACCGTCTTCCCCTCGTCCTGTAGCTCCGCTATCGTCTCTGTGCGGAGGTCGACACAACCGGGACGGTCGCAGTCGGCCACACCGGCAGCAGCGCTGACACCGCCATCGGACCGCAGATGGGCGTGGCCGAGGTCGTGGCCGAGGTCGGCAAACAGCCCCGGCTTGCCGACGTAGTAGGTCTCGTCGAGGTCGCCCCGGACGCCGCGGCCGGTGAGGTTCTCGAAGGCCGTCGCGGAGGGATAGCCGACGTCCTGTTCGTCGGCGTATTCGACGACCGCCTCACCGATCGGGTGTTCGCTGTACTGCTCGACCGCCGCTGCCGTGGTAAGGACATCCTGCCGCTCGTAGCCAGCCGCCGGTACGATATCAGTAACGGAGAGTTCACCCGTGGTGAGCGTCCCCGTCTTGTCGAAAGCAACGGTGTCGACCTCGCCCATCCGTTCGAGATGGTCGCCGCCCTTGACGAGGACGCCGTTGCGGGCCGCGCTCGTGAGCCCGGAAACGACAGTGACCGGCGTCGAGATGACGAAGGCGCAAGGGCAGGCGATGACAAGCAGTGTCAGCCCACGGACGAACCACGTGTCCCACGGCCAACCGAAGGCCAGCGGCGGGACGAGGAAGGTCAGGACGGCAAGAACGACGACGACCGGCGTATAATACCCGGCGAAGCGGTCGACGAACTGTTCGGCCTCCGTCCGTCTGGATTCGGCCTGCTCGACGAGTTCGATAACCCGGGACAGCGTCGTCTCATCGCCCGGCGCTGTCGCTTCGATTTCGAGGTAGCCGCCCTCGGCGACGGAGCCGGCATACACCTCGTCGCCGTCGTCCTTGTCGACCGGCACCGACTCGCCGGTTATCGGGGACTCGTCGACCGCTGACGCGCCGTCGGCGACGACGCCGTCGACCGGTATCCGCTCGCCGGGGCGGACGACGACTGTCTGGCCGACCCCAACACTCGCTGCCGGGACCGTCTCCTCGTCGCCGTCTGCCCGCTTGACCGTCGCCGTCTCCGGCGACAGCGCCAGCAGTTCACGAATCGACTCGCGGGTGCGGTCCATCGCATGGGCCTCAAGCAGCTCTGCGGTACTGAAAAGGACCGCCAGCGTCGCCGCCTCGACGTAGTGGTCAGCGACAACGGCAGCGATGATAGCCGCACCCATCAGCAGGTCGATATCAAGCTCACGGAGGCGAGCAGAACGGAGTCCCGCACGGACGATTGGCGTACCGGCGACCGCGCCGGAAACGAGGAAGGCAACATCGCTGAGGGTTGTCTCGCGGCCGACGGTAGCAAGCGTCGGGTCGGCAAGCGGCCCCCACAGGGACAGAAAGCCAAGCGCCATCGCGACAGCGCCGAGACCGGTTAGCGTGGCGCGCCGACTCCGCCAGACGTCGGCCCCGCCAGTCATCCGTCCCTCGGTGTCGACCACCTCGTAGCCGGCCGCCTCGACGGTGGCGACAAGCGATGGAACATCCGTCGCCGAGTCATCGTATTCAACGACAACCACGCCGCTCGTCGGTCGTGTCTCGACGCGCTCGACACCAACAGCATCAGTCAGCGCCGACTCGACTTTCCCCGCACACGACGAGCAGTCCATCTCCGGCGCCGATAGCTCAACGCGCTCGTGGCTCATTAGCCGACAGTAGCATCTACAGCGGCAAAGCGGTGCGTTTGGTGTGTACCAAACGTCTGGAGGGTCGTGGAGTCACTCGGTCTTTGGCTCGTGGCGGACACGGTAGCCACTGTCCGTCTCTGTGACGGCTTCGGCTGTATAGAGCTGGATTCCCCGTTCCTGCTTCGTCCGAACCGGGAAGTCGTAGTTGTCGGCGCGATATTCGAAGCTCTCGCCCGTCGAGCGGCGGCGGTCGATGAACGCCCGGTGCTCGTCGAGCCGTTCGTCGGTGACACGACGGGAGAGCGCGGGGACATCGGCCGCGCGGTCGTCGAAGGCTTCGACGAGTCCATCATCGAGTTCGTAGCCGACCGAGTTCCGGCCGGCGACCATCGCTGCCAGCGTGGTCGTCCCCGTTCCCCAGAACGGGTCGAGAACGGTATCGCCGTAGGTGCTGTACATGTTGATGAGCCGATAGGGAATCTCGAACGGGTAGGCAGCCGAGCGGTCCCGGAGGTCCTCGTTGTCGAGTGTCTGCGTCTCACCCCGGACATCCGTCCAAACATCGGAGAACCACTGGTTCCGCTCCTCCCAGAAGTAGGCCGCCTCGTAGCGGCGGTCGGCGTTCGGCTCGAAGGCCCGCCGGCCCCCGTTCCGGAACACGAGGATATACTCGTGTTCGAGAGTGACGTAGGCGTTCGGCGGAACCATCCCGGAGCCCATGAACTTCGCCGTCGAGTTGGCCGGTTTGCGCCAGAGCACCTCGGGAAGCGGGTCGAAGCCGAGCGACTCGAAGGCCTCGATGATGCGGGCGTGGTTCTGATAGACGCGAAAGCCGTCTCCGAGCGTCCGGGTCGCGTCGCCGACGTTGACACAGGCAATGCCGCCATCGACGAGGACGCGCGACAGCTCCCGCCAGACCGCATCGAGCTGCTCGTGCATCGCCTCGAAGGCGGCGTCGCCGTCACCGTCGGAAAGCAGCGATGCCACCGTCCCGTCGAGGTCGGCAAAGAGGTCGTCCCAAAGCTCGACCATCGGGTACGGCGGCGAGGTAACGACCAGCTCGACCGCATCGTCGTCGAGTTCCTCCAGCCCGCGGGCGTCGCCGGCGACGATGCGATGAGTGGTTTTCATGGCGACCGCTTTTCTCCCCGGCCGGATAGTCCCTTCCGTCGCGGCGAGGCCGCGTCCCTGCCCGTGACACAAAGAATCAACCGGCTGGACGGCGTACGCTGAACGGACGGATGGAACGCGGTACCGCCGGGACGCGTCAATTGCGGAGACGACTCCGTGATGTCGCCGTCCTCTTCGTCCACAGCAATCTCCTCATCTCGCTGGCGGCGACGAGCGTCGCCTTCTCGACGATGTGGCTCGTCGGCGTGTCTGCCGACCCGGTACCGCTGTTTATCGTCTTCGCGGCGACGCTTTTCGTCTACAGCCTCAACCGGTTGACAGACATCGAAGAGGACAGACAGAACGTCCCGCGGCGGGCAGCCTTCATCGAACGCTACGGCAAGCCGCTGTTTGCGGCCGGTGTCGCGCTGTATCTCGGCGCTATCGCCGTTGCCGTCTGGCTCGGGCTTCCCGGCGCGCCGTTTCTCATCCTTCCTGCAGTAGTTGCAGCGCTGTATTCGACGTTTAAAATCAAGCAGCGACTGCTCGTCAAGAATCTCGTGGTCGGCGTCGCGTGGGGCATCATCCCGCTCGGCGTCGGCGTCTACTACGGCGTGCTCTGGACACCGGAGGTGCTCTTTGCCTTCGTGTTCGTTACTGTCATGCTGACAGTCGCAGCGGCGATTTTTGATATCAAGGACATCGAGGGCGACCGAGCGGAGGGAATTAGGACGTTCCCGATTGTTTTCAGCCCGGCAGCGACACGTTGGGGTGCCGCCGTCATCACCGTCCTCGTCGCGGCCGGCGTCGTCGTCGCCGTTGCGACCGGCGTCGTCTCGCATCGAGCGCTCGTTTTTCTGTCGCTTTCGGCGTACGTCTTCGCCTACATCCCCTTTGCGAGCCGCGACCGCGGGCCGCTGTTTTACGGGTTCGTCGTCGACGGCGAGCACGTCTTTCTGGGAGCGGTGGTCCTGCTCGTCGAGTGGCTGTGAACGGACAAGCCGCCCGCGACGACTGGAAAGGATTAACCCGGTTCGGACTGAAGGGCCGACAAGAATGAGCAAGGACGTCAAGCCGACGCGGAAGAACCTCATGGCCATCGAGGACCGCATCGAGCTGTCCGAGCGGGGCCACGACACGCTCGAAAAGAAACGGGACGGCCTCATCATGGAGTTCATGGACATTCTCGACCAGGCACAGGATGTCCGGTCCGACCTCGATGAGAACTACGAGCGCGCTCAGCGGAACATCAACATGGCGCGGGCGATGGAAGGCGATGTCGCGGTCCGGGGGGCCGCCGCAGCGCTGAAAGAACACCCCGAAATCACCACGCAGTCGAAGAACATCATGGGCGTCGTCGTCCCGCAAATCGAGTCGACGAAGGTCAAGAAGTCTCTCGACCAGCGCGGCTACGGACTCGTCGGGACGTCCGCCCGCATCGACGAGGCTGCCGACGCCTACGAGGAGCTGTTGGAGACCATCATTCTCGCCGCCGAGGTCGAGACGGCGATGAAGAAGATGCTCGACGAAATCGAGAAGACCAAGCGCCGTGTCAACGCCCTCGAGTTCAAGCTGCTTCCCGAGCTCCACGAGGCACAGGAGTACATCGAGCAGAAGCTCGAAGAACAGGAGCGGGAAGAGATATTCCGGATGAAGAAAATCAAGGCGAAAAAGGAAGAAGAGGAAGAAGAAAACCCCGTCGCCGACACCGAATCCGCCGCGGAAGCGGCCGTCACGGAAGCCGGGCAGTAGCTCCGAAACAGCCCGTCAGGCTGCTGCAGCTGTCGTTGATTGAGACTGCGTCGGCGCGTCCGCTTTTGTCCCGAGCACTGTCGGGTGTCTGTTTCTGACACGACCGCAGCCTATAATCACCCCCGGGTAAATGATACGGTAGCTGAGCGACCGAAACAATGAGCGAACGCGAATCTCTCTCGGGGGCGGACAACGCGTGGCGGCGGATGGGGACACCGACGAACCTGATGACGATTACGGGGGTGATGATGTTCGACGAACGGATGACCTACGAGGACCTCTGTAATCGGCTCGAAGAGCGGCTGCTTCGGTTCGAGCGGTTCCAACAGCGTATTGGCGGCCGGAAGCGCCGATTCAGACAACCCTACTGGGAAACCGTCGACGGCTTCGATGTCGAACCGCACGTCTACCACATCTCGCTGCCGGAGCCGCAGGATAAGGCGACCTTCGAGGCGTTCGTGGGAAAACTGATGAGTCGGCCGCTCGATGAGTCGCGGCCGCTGTGGGAAGCGTATCTCGTCGATGGAGCGGGGCCGGGAGAAGGAAACGCAGTAGCGTTCCGGCTCAACCACAGCATCGGGGACGGCTTTGCGCTGCTGTATGTCCTGCTCGGGCTCGTCGACAACCCCGGCGACATCGAACTCCCATCGGGGATGGTGTCGGCACCGGATGATATCGGCGACGATGCCGACAGCGGAGCGGACGGGGGTAATGGGTCGGACGAAAGCGACGTGGCGAGTGGGGACGGACAGCCCGCCGACACCGATTCGAAATCGGATGGAGAACGTGGCTCGTCGGGGCTCCCGAGTCCCGTCAGCGCGGCCGGGACTGCAGCGACGGGCGTTGCGACGGGGTATGACCTCCTGTTCGGCGACGACGACCCCGATACCTCGCTCCGCGGCGAGCTGGGGCAAACAAAGCGGGCGGCTTGGACCGACGAGATTCCACTGGAACAGGTCAGGACCGTCTGTGAGGCCCAGCCGCACAGGGCAACCATCAACGACGTTCTGCTGGCGGCGCTTGCGGGGGCGCTTCGCCGGCTCTTAGAGGACCGCGGCGAACCCGTCGACGGGATGGAACTCCACGGGACCGTGCCGGTCAACCTCAAGCCGATGGCGGAGCGGGACGGTTCGCTGGGGAACAACTTCGGGCTGGTGTTCCTGCCGCTGCCGGTCGGTACTGAGCCGCTACAGGAGCGAATCAGCATCATCCACGAGTGGATGGACGGCAAGCGGGCAGGGATTCAGGCGTTCCTGATGTACGCGCTGTTGACCATCGGCGGCCACGTGCCCGAGTACGTCCAAAAGAAGGTGATGACGCTGTTCGAGGACCGCGCGACCGGCGTCGTGACGAACGTCCCGGGGCCGACAGATGCCATCCAGTTCGCCGGACGCGAGATAACCGACATGATATTCTGGGTGCCGCAGGCCAACGAACAAGGCATCGGCATCAGCATCTTCAGCTACGACGGCAACGTCAGAGTCGGCGTCGCGGCCGACGAAAACCTGCTCGGAGCGCCCGGAGAACTCGCGGCAGCCTTCGAGGCGGAGATGGAGGCGCTACTCGAAGACGCCGAGTAGTACAATTCATACGGAGCGGGCCGATAACGGGGCGTATGAACTGTCCGAGCTGCGATGTCCCGCTTGTCGTCTTCGATGTCCCCGTCACGTACCGAGATTACATTCCAGAAGGTGCCGAACGCGCCGGGCTGTGTCCGGAGTGTCTGGCGCTGGCCGCCGCGGAGGATGCGGCTGCCGAGTCGCGCTTCGAGCGCATCACCAGTTCGTTCCCAACCGACGAGGACGCGGCCGTGCCGCTGGCCATCGCTGTCGGGCTGCTCGATTCGCTCGCGCTCAACCGGCAGGCGCTGGAGGAGTTGCTGACCGATGTCGAGAGCGCCGGCGTCGACCCGCTGTTGGTCTTAGACCGGCTACACGTACAGGGCGGCACCAACCCTGAGTTCGATATTGAGCGACGACGACACCAGTTGACACAGCTACTCGATTAAACGCCGGTCGAGTATCGGAGGATGCCAGCGATGCCGCCGAAGGCGGTCAGTAGCTGTTCGCCCTTCTCGAAGTCCGTCGAGATGAATTTCACGTCGGAGCCGCGCTGTTCGGCCAGTTCCATCAGGTGGTCGATGGCGTCTTCCCGTTCGACGGCCTCGCCCTCGGAGCCGTCCTCGCAGGTGTGGTCGGGCGTGTCGGCCCGGCGGTCGATGAGTTCGTACTCTTCGCGGCTGCCGCAATCGAAGGTGACGACATCCTTTCGGAGGTCTTCGCTGATGAGCAGCCGGTCGACCGACCCCATCATCAGGTTCTGTCTGGTCGCATCGAAGCCGTAGGTCGCCTTCTGGCCGTCGTGGAGCTGCTCGAAGAACTCCTCCATTTCGGCCTTATCTTTCATGACCTCCGTCTCGGCGAGGACGTCCTCGGCGGCGTCGACGAGGTCGTACAGCCCCGACTCGTCGGTGTAGGAGATGTCGAACTTGCCCAACACCATGTCCTGTAGCTCGTGGTGGAGGTAGTCGCCGTCGAGGAATTCGTCCTTTGTCGGCGAAGGCCCACCGACGAGGATGCCGTCCATCTCGTGGCGCTTCGGAACGAAGAGGTCGTCAGCCATCTCGGCGACCTCCTGATAGAAGTTGTCGATGGCTTCGAGCCGCAGGCGGGCGAATCGCTGGGCGGACTGGCCACCTTTCCGCTGCTTGCCCGGCACCAGCGAGGAGGCGGACTTGACCGGCTCGACACGCTTGCCCTTCAGCCAGCCGACGTTGGCCTCTCGGCGGTCGAGGACAACGAGCCCGTAGAGGCCCTTGTCGCCAAGCATCTCCTGCAGCGGCTCGGTGAGAAAATGCGAGTCACAGTGGTACCGGAACGACTGAATCGGGTCCGGCGGCGACTCAAGCACTTCCGTGACCATGTCGGTTTGGCCACCGCCGGCATCGACCGCGCCCGAAAACAGCACCATCCCCCTGTCCGGCGGGAAGGTATCGTAGTACTTCAGCCGATCCTTGAGACTCTTGAGAGCATCCTGTACCGCAGTCCGGGTCTGCTTTGATTTGATGTTCGCGGCTTCGCTGTGCTCCTGTGTGACGTGTTGGACCACGTCGCTTATTTGTCGGTCTTCGGGGACGTAAATCGAGACGAGCTGGGTCCCGGAGCCCGAATACTCGTCGAGTTCCTCGATTACCTTCTGGAACTCGTATTTCTGTTTGTCTGACGGCTCCCCGTCGTCTTCGCTCATTATCCCGCCTTTGCGGGTCAGGGAGTAAAACTCCGTCCTTTGCGCGGCAGATTTTAACCGCGCGGCGTGCTGTTGGCCGTATGGGTGTATCGCTAAAGTGGGCCGGTACCGCTCTCAAGGCGCTTGTAGCAACAGCGGCGGCCGGCATCGCGGTCGTCGGGTGGACGCTGGTCGAAATGGCTCGTCACCCGGAAGCGGGCGGGTCGGTCCCTGTGTTGGCCGCTATTACCGTCGCCGCCGCGGCGATTGCGGGCGGGCTGGCATGGTGGGTCTGGCGGGACAGCCGCCGCCACCGGCTCAACCGTTGAGGCTGATATATTTCGTCTCGATGATGCGGTCGTCGGACTCCAGTTCCTCCCGTGCCTCGTCGGGAACCTCTTGGTCGACGTTGTAGACGGTCAGCGCCTCACCGCCGTGTGTCTCGCGGGCGTTAAACATGCCGGCGATGTTCACGTCGTATGTTCCCATCACGGTCCCGATGTGGCCGATGACGCCCGGCTCGTCGGTGTTTCGGGCGACCATCATTTTGCCACCGGGGATGGCGTCGACACGGTAGCCGTCGACGCGAACGATACGGGCATCGTCGTCAGCAAACAGCGTTCCGCAGACGGCGATTTCCTCCTCGCCGTCGCTGACGGTGACGGTCACAAGCGACTGGAAGTCCTCGGCCTGTCGGCGCTTGGTTTCGGAGACGCCGATGCCGCGCTCCTCGGCGATGCTGGGCGCGTTGACGGCGTTTACCTGCCATTCGAGCGGCTCGAAGACGCCCTTCAGCGCCGAGGCGGTGACGAGTTCGACATCCTCGCTGGCGATGTCGCCCTCGTAGGTGACCTCGACGTTTTCGACGCGGCTGTCGAGGAGCTGGACGGCGATTTTGCCGGCTGTCTCCGCGAGGTCGATGTAGGGCTCGACGCGCGGGAACGCCGATTCGTCCATCGAGGGTGCGTTCAGTGCGTTCATCACCGGCTCGCCGTTGAACGCGGCGACGACCTGTTCGGCCGTCGAGACGGCGACGTTCTCTTGGGCAGCCTCGGTCGACGCGCCGAGGTGCGGCGTGACGATGACGTCTTCGACATCCAACAGCGGGCTGTCATCGGGCAACGGCTCCTCGGCGAAGACGTCCAGCGCCGCGCCGGCGACAGTGCCGTCCTCGACGGCTGCCGCGAGGGCCGGTTCGTCGATGATGCCGCCGCGGGCGCAGTTGACGACGTAGCCGCCCTCCATCTTGGCGAGTTCCGCCTCGCCGAGCATGTTCTCCGTCTCGGGCGTCAGCGGCGTATGAATCGTCAGGACGTCTGCGCGTTCGAGCACGTCATCGAGGTCGGAGAGTTCCGCGCCGAGCTGTTCGGCCCGCTCTTCGGAGATGTACGGGTCGAACGCGACGAGGTCCATCCCCAGCGAGTCGAGTTTCTTGGCGACCTCTTGGCCGACACGGCCGAGGCCGACGATGCCGAGCGTCTTCCCGTTGAGTTCGGTGCCGAGGAACTCGCCCTTTGCCCACTCGCCGCCCTTGAGACGGGTGTGAGCCTGCGGAATGGAGCGGGCGGTCGCAAACGTCATTGCAACGGTGTGTTCCGAGGCAGCGCGGACGTTGCCTTCGGGCGCGTTGGCGACGATGACACCTGCGTCGGTCGCAGCGTCGATGTCGATGTTGTCGACGCCGATGCCCGCCCGGCCGACGATGACCAGGTCGGATGCGGCGTCGAGAACCTCCTCGGTGACTTCCGTCCCCGAGCGGACAATGAGCGCGTTCGCATCCGAGACTGCGTCCAGCAGGTCTTGGCCTTCCGCATCGTAGTTTGTGACGACCTCATGGCCGGCGTCACGCAGCACTTCGAGGCCGGCATCCGCGATGGGGTCCGTGACGAGTACCTTCATAAGCGTATGCTCCCGTCCGGCAGGGATAACGCTTTCCTCATCGGTCCGGCTGCCGTCCCCCGAAGTAGACATGTTTGTGTATTCCGGCGGCAAAATTCGACTCGAAATAGACACGGGGATGGGTCGTTCGCCGGTGCACGGCCGAGGCATGCCGGGCGTACGTAGCTCCACCTCGAACAGGAACCGGACGATTTGTGACCCCTCGCTTCCCAGAGCCGGTATGCTCATCGCGTTCGACTTCGACGGGACGCTCTCGGATTCAGAGATGACGGTGCTGCTCGGCGAGGAAGCCGGCGTCGCCGACGAGATCGACGATATCACCGAGCGGGCAATGAACGACGAACTCTCCTACGCTGAGAGCCTCTACGCCCGAGCCGAGCTGCTCGATGGACTCGAATCGTCGGCGGTCGACGCCGCCTTCAACCGCGTGGCGCTTCGTCCCGGCAGCGCAGACGTCATCGAAGCGCTCTCGGAGGCCGGCCACCACGTCGCCATCCTGACCGGCGGCTTCGAGCAGGGCGTCGAGCGCGCACTCGAAACCGAGGGGGTCAGCGTTGATACGGTCGTCGCCAACCGACTGCCGGCGCGGAACGGAACGCTGACCGGCGACGCCGAGGGACCGCTCATCGAAGGCACCAAGGACGACGCGCTCGCCGACCTCGCCGACGAAGTCGGCGTCAGCATGGACGACACCGTGGCTATCGGCGACGGAGCCAACGACCTCCCGATGCTGGAGGTCGCCGGGCTGGCGGTCGGCTACGAGCCGAAGCCGGCCGTCGAGCCGCATTGTGACACCGTCGTCGCCTCGATGGCCGAGTTGCTCGACCTGCTTGAGGCGAAGGCGGTCCTGTAACTGGGTTCCGGCCGCTTTATTTCGACAGAGAACATCAACTGGGGCATGGGACTCCGCAGGGTGCTTTTCGCGCCGCTTTACCGCATCGCCGATTGGGCCGACAGCAACCCGCTGAGTGCCGTCGGAGCCATCATCGCGCTCGGAGCGCTGGCGATGCTTTTGGTGTCGATGAGCCTCAGCCTCGAAGCAACGGGGGCCGAACTGACCACGGAAGCGGAGACAGCGATGCTTCTGGCGGAGCTGGCCGCAGAACGACCAGCATACCTCGTTACCGCGGGTGTGGGGCTGGCTGTCGTGCTGTTCTACGACGGGTAAATGGTGAGCCGACAGTAGCCAAGCGTGCTGGAGCGTGGGTCGGCGTTCGGTGTCGGGGGTCGGTTCGCATGCAGAAAGGACTTATATTATCCGATAATTCGGGAGAATATGCGCCGACGTGCCCTCCTTACATCGTGTGTGACCGTTGCAGCAGTTTCCATCTCAGGCTGTTTTGACGACGGTGAAAGCCCATCCGGCGGGACCGACCCGGCTGACAACAACACAGAACACAATGGGCGGAACGAAAGCACCGAAACAGATGAAGAAAACCAGAGCGGTGATTACGAAGACGGCGGCGAGTCGGCTACGTCGGATTCCGGCCCGACATGCGATGTGCCAACACACGAGTTCATTGACGGAGAGGACCCACCCGTCATGGATTTTGTCGAATGGGAGCCGGTATCCGAAATAGGTGAGACGGGCGCACAGATGACACGAACCATCACACGGGAGCCGAATATTCGAGTGCTCAACGAGGGGGGAGTCGTTATTTCCGACGGAGAGCCATACGAACTCCGTATCAATAGCGACTCAATAGCACTGAAAGCACCCGACGGAGACCGCCGAACGTACGGCGTCGGTGACAAATTGTATTATCGGCATGCCACGTGGCGGGTTGACGATGTAAGCGACGGGAGTGTGAGCATCGAATACGTCGACAGTCCAACCGATCTACAGGTCGACTGGACCGAAGGCGATTTTGTTAATGTGGACGGCGGAACCTTCGTCGTTGGCGTTGAACCACACGAACGCCTGTTCCTTTGTCGGTACTCGAAGGAAGAAGGCGACTAGATGCGACCGGATTCGGCTTCAGTGCCGGTAGTGATACCTCCGGCGGGCGGTACCGCGGGTTGGTTGTCGTAGCGGGTGCCGAGCGCCTGTTCAGGTCGCCTCGTCGATGGCCGCTTCGAGGTCGGCGATGATGCTGTCGGTGTCTTCAAGACCGACCGAGAGCCGCACGAGGTCGTCGGTAACGCCGCTTGCCTGCTTTTCTTCGTCGGTTAGCTGCTGGTGGGTCGTCGAGGCAGGGTGGATGATGAGCGTCTTCGCGTCGCCGACGTTGGCCAGCAGGCTCGCTAGCTCGGTCGATTCGACCGTCGTGCGGGCCGCCTCGTAGCCGTCTTCGAGACCGAAGGTAATCATCCCGCCGTAGCCGTCGAGATACTCGCTTGCCTCCTCGTGGGTTTCGTGGTCTTCGAGGCCGGGGTAGGTGACCCACGAGACCTCCGGATGGTCGTCGAGGAACTCCGCGACGGCTTGGGCGTTCTCGCAGTGGCGCTCCATCCGCATCGGCAGCGTTTCCAGTCCCTGTACCGTCGTCCACGCGTCGAATGGCGACTGCTGGTTGCCGAGGTCACGGAGTCCGCGCGTCCGGGCGGCGTAGGCGAAGGCGGCGTCGCCGAACGTCTCGGAGAAGTTGATGCCGTGGTAAGCGGGGTTCGGCTTGGCGATTTCGGGGAACCGGTCGGCGTGTTCGTCCCACGGGAAGGAGCCGCCATCGACGAGAACGCCGCCGACGGTTGTGCCGGAGCCGTGGATCCATTTGGTCGTCGAGTTCCACACGAGGTCTGCGCCGTGTTCGAGCGGCCGACACAGCGCCGGCGTCGCAAACGTGTTGTCCACAAACAGCGGCACACCGTTGTCGTGGGCGATGTCGGCGAGGCGTTCGAGGTCCGGCGTCACGAGCGCCGGGTTGCCGATGGTCTCACAGTGAACAAAGGCGGTGTCCTCGTCGATGGCCTCCTCGTAGGCCTCGTAGTCAAGCGTATCGACAAAGCGCGTCTCGACGCCACGGCGTTCGACGGTGTGGGTCAGGTAGGTGTAGGTACCACCGTACAGCGACGACGAGGACACGATGTTGTCGCCCGCCGACGCGAGGATGAACGTCGCAAGGTCGAACGACGCCATTCCCGAGGAGGTGGCAAGCGCCGCAACGCCGCCTTCAAGCGACGCGATGCGCTCTTCGAGGACAGCGTTTGTCGGGTTCATAATCCGGGAGTAGATGTTCCCGGCCTCCCGGAGTCCGAAGAGGTCGGCGGCGTGTTCGGCGTCGTCGAACTCGTAGGATGTCGTCTGATAGATGGGCGGTGCGCGCGCGCCGGTCGTCGGGTCGGCCTCTTGGCCTGCGTGTAGCGAATCGGTGTACAGGTCGTCTCGGTCGAACATATGTTCGAAGCGCGTGCCGGAGCGTGTTAATACCTACCCTCGATGTCAACTGTAGCCGATACCGACGACACGGCGTACACAGGTCAGTCGGAGAACAGACTCGTATGAACGGGGGCAAACTCGTCGCCGTCGTCATCATCCGGAGTGGTGTCGGAGACCGCCTTGCCGGCGACGCCGTCGACGAGGAAGTCATCGAGCGGCGGGCCGACGCGGTCCGGTTCGACGAGGAAGGCGTCGTGGCCGTGGTCGGAGTCGACGACGTGATGGGCGGTGTCGGTGCCGCTCTCGCGGAAGGCATCGGCGACGGCTTCGGACTGCTCGACGGTGAAATGCCAGTCGCCGGTGAACGAAATCAAGAGCGCCTCGCCGTCGAAGGCCGCCAGCGCATCCCGGTCGGATTCATAGCCCGACGCGAGGTCGTAGTTGTCCATCGCCCGCGTCAAATAGAGATAGGAATTGGCGTCGAACCGTCGTGCGAACTTTTCGCCTTGGTAGTCGAGGTAGGACTCGACCTCTCGGTAGGGGAAAAAGCCCGCGGCAGGGTCCATCTCGAAGCTGTCGCGGCCGGCGTCGATGCCCGAGGAGCGCCGGCCGAACTTGTCCTGCATCGAGGACTTCGAGAGGTACATTACGTGGCCGATTTGTCGGGCGAGCGCGAGCCCCTCGACCGGCGGGTCCTCGCCGTAGTAGTCGCCGCCGTTCCAGTTGGGGTCGGTCGTGATTGCGCGGCGGGCGATGGCGTCAAGCGCGAGACACTGCGGGTCAAGCCGAGCGGCGGCGGCAACGACGGCAACCCGGTTGACATGGTCGGGATGGCGCTTCGCCCAGTCGAGGACGTTCATTCCGCCGACGCTGCCGCCGACGACGGCATGGAGATGTGGCACGCCGAGATGGTCGAGCAGCCGCCGCTGGGCGCGCGTCCAGTCGCCGACAGTCACCGCGGGGAAGGTAGTCCCCCATGGCTCGCCGGTTTCGGGATTCGTCGACGGCGGCCCCGAGGAACCGTAACAGGAGCCGGGGATGTTCGCACAGATGACGTAGTAGTCGGTGGTGTCGACGGCCTTGCCGGGGCCGACGATGTCGTCCCACCACGCGTGGGCCTGCCCCGAGGTGTCGCTGCGGCGGCGGCCGCCAGCGACGTGGGCGCTACCGGTGAGGGCGTGACAGACGAGGACGGCGTTGTCACCGGTGAACTCGCCGTAGGTCTCGTAGGCGAGTTCGAGGTCCGGGATTGACTCCCCGCACTCGAACGTAAACTCCCCCAGCGAGGCAGTCTGTTGTTCGCTCATAGTGTGGCATCAAGGTCCGCGATGATATCATCTACGTCTTCGATGCCGACGGACAGCCGAATCATATCGGGTGTGACGCCGCTGGCGCGCTGTTCTTCTCCGGTCAGCTGGGCGTGAGTCGTCGAGGCGGGATGGATGACAAGCGTCCGGGCGTCGCCGATATTGGCGAGGAACTTCGCGACCTCCGTGTCCTCACAGAGGCGTTTGCCGGCCTCGTAGCCGCCTTCAGGGCCGAACGCGACCATCCCGCCGTACCCGCCGTCGAGATACTCGTTTGCGAGGTCGTGAGTTTCGTGGGCTTCGAGGCCGGGGTAGGTGACCCACGAGACCTTCGGGTGGTCGGCGAGAAACTCCGCGACTGCTCGGGCGTTCTCGCAGTGGCGCTCCATCCGCAACGACAGCGTCTCCGACCCCTGCAGCGTCGCCCACGCGTCAAACGGCGACTGTGGGTCGCCGATGCTCCGGGTCGCGCGGTGTCTCGCCGCCATCGTCACCGCACGGTCGCCGAACCGCTCGGCGAAGACAGTCCCGTCGAAAGCGGGGTTCGGCGCGGCGATTTCGGGATACTTCTCGGGATACTCCTCGAACGGGAAGGACCCATCCGTGACGAGGATGCCGCCGAGCGTCGTGCCGGAGCCATGAATCCATTTGGTCGTTGAGTCCCACACGAGGTCTGCGCCGTGTTCGAGCGGCCGACACAGCGCCGGCGTCGCAAACGTGTTGTCCACAAACAGCGGCACACCGTTGTCATGGGCCACAGCAGCAATCTCCGACAGCGGCGGTGTTACGAGCGCCGGGTTGCCGATGGTCTCACAGTGGACGTAGGCCGTATCTTCGTCGATGGCCTCCTCGTAGGCCGCTGGGTCAAGCGTCTCAACGAAGCGGGATTCGATACCGCGCCGGGCGGCCGTATGCGAGAGGTAAGCGTGAGTACCGCCGTAGATGGAAGATGCAGAGACGATGTTGTCGCCGGCTTCGGCCAACACAAGCGTCGCCGCGTCCAACGCCCCCATCCCCGACGCCGTCGCCAAGGCGTCAACACCGCCTTCGAGCGACGCTAGCCGTTCTTCAAGCGCCCGAACGGTCGGATTCGCAACGCGTGAGTAGACGTTGCCCTCGTCTTCGAGCGCGTATCTCGCCGCCGCCGTATCCGCGTCCGGAAACTCATAAGACGATGTCTGGTAGATGGGCGGGGCCGCCGCGCCGGTCTCTGGGTCCGGACCCTGCCCAACGTGAAGACACCGGGTCCCGAAGCCCAACTGCCGCTCGTCGTCGTTCATGTATGCTGTGCATATAGCCATACGTATCTATAACTGCGAGTTACGGCAAGAATTGCTGGACGGGGCGGTATCAGGACGCTGCTGCTACGGGGCTAGCGAGAACAGCGGCGGCGCTACTGCCGTTTGACCTCGTGGCGGCCGAAGCCATACCGGAGGCGGTTGGCGAGCCGCCGGGAGAACTTGCCGTCCTCGTCGGTTCTGGAGTCGAAGCGCTCGCCGAGCGCCTCGTAGATGAGCGGGACGGAAACCTCCTGTTCGAGCGCCTCCTCGACCGTCCACGTGCCCGTCGAGCCGCCGGCGATATGGTCGGCGACATC
This sequence comes from Natronomonas pharaonis DSM 2160, assembly GCF_000026045.1. Taxonomy (NCBI): domain Archaea; kingdom Methanobacteriati; phylum Methanobacteriota; class Halobacteria; order Halobacteriales; family Natronomonadaceae; genus Natronomonas; species Natronomonas pharaonis. The sequence goes on from NC_007426.1 coordinate 146,966, forward strand.
ACCGAGGTCGTTGCCCTCCTCGCGGAAGGCTTCCTCACAGAGCTCCAGCAGCCACGAGCGAATGACAGCGCCGTTGTTCCACGTCCGGGCGACCGCCTCCATATCGAGGTCGTAGCGGCCCTCGTAGAGGAGTTCGAACCCCTCGCCGTAGGCCTGCATCAGCGCGTACTCGACGCCGTTGTGGACCATTTTCACGTAGTGGCCCGACCCGGACGGCCCCATCCGGTCGTGGCCGTCGGGGCCGGTCGCGACGGCGTCGAAGACCGGAGTGAACTCCTCGTAGGCCCACTCGGGGCCGCCGACCATCAGCGAGAAGCCGAGTTCGGCACCGGCCGGACCGCCCGAGGTACCGCAGTCGAGGTAGGCCGCCGCTGTTGCTGCCGCGCGCTCGACGGAGCGCTCGAAGTGGGAGTTGCCCCCGTCGACGACGACATCGTCACCATCCAAATGTGGGTCGAGGTCATCCAGTGTGGCGTCGACGGCGTCGCCGGCCGGCACCATCAGCCAGATGCGCTTCTCGTCGGGGAGTCGCGAGACGAGGTCTTCGATGGAGTCGGCCGGCGTCGCACCGGCGTCGGCGGCCTGTGAGACGGCCGCGTCGTCGAGGTCGAACGCCACCACGTCGTGGCCGCCGTCGAGGGTTCGCTCGACGACAATCTGTCCCATCCGGCCGAGGCCGATAACGCCAATTTGCATACCAGCATCTTACGGGGGCGAAAAGTCAGCGTTGTGGTTCGGCCGGCCGACGACGACACCCACGATTGGGCCACACGGGAGGCAGTGGGTCGCCACGAGTCGATGCCGGCCAGCGGCGGCTCAATTCGGTTAAGCGAAGCTTTTTATCCGGAACGGTCGACCCAACGGATATGAGCGCGACCCAGTCGGTAGTAGGCGGACTGTAATCGCGCCTTCATTTCGGGCGCAGCACGGAACATCCGTACCGACTGGTCTACGCGACAGCCAACCATGAGCGAGGTTCCAGACAGCTACGACCCCGACGAGGCAGAACAGAAGTGGCGCGACGAGTGGCTCGAAAGCGACGTCTACAGCTACGACGGCGACGAAGAGCGCCCCGACTACATCATCGACACGCCGCCGCCGTACCCGACGGGCAACCTCCATATCGGGAACGCGCTCGGCTGGTGTTATATGGACTACGCCGCCCGCTACCACCGGCTGCAGGGCGACGACGTGCTCTTCCCGCAGGGGTGGGACTGCCACGGCCTTCCGACCGAGGTCAAAGTCGAGGAAAACCGCGACATCCACCGCACGGACGTCTCCCGCGAGCAGTTCCGCGAGTGGTGTGTCGAACACACCGACGAGCAGATAGCGGCGATGAAAGAGACGATGCGGACACTCGGGTTCTCCCAGGACTGGGACCACGAGTTCCGGACGATGGACGACAGCTACTGGCAGGAGACCCAGCGGTCGTTCCTCCAGATGGCCGATTCGGACTACGTCTACCAGGACGAACACCCGGTTAACTGGTGTCCCCGATGTGAGACGGCCATCGCCGACGCCGAAGTCGAAAACGAAGACCGAGAGGGAACGCTCTATTACATCACGTTCAGCGGGGCCGACAACGATGACATCGAAATCGCGACGACGCGACCGGAGCTGCTGCCGGCGTGTGTCGCCATCGCTGTCGACCCGGACGACGACCGCTTCGAGGGTCGCGTCGGCGACCGCTTCGAGGTGCCGATTTTCGGTCAGGAGGTCGAACTCATCGCCGACGACGATGTCGACGGCGACTTCGGGACCGGCGCGGTGATGATATGTACGTTCGGTGACAAGCAGGACGTCGACTGGTGGGCCGAACACGACCTCGACCTCCGGCCGGTTGTCACCGAGGACGGCCACCTCAACGAACGCGCCGGCGAGTTCGAGGGACGCTCCATCGACGAGGCCAAAGACGAAATCGCGACGGCGCTGTCGAAGTCCGGCCACCTCCACAAAGAGGAACCAACCGAGCAGTCGGTCGGCTGCTGTTGGCGCTGTGATACACCCATCGAGATTCTCTCAAAAGAGCAATGGTTCGTGAAGGTCGACCAGGAAGAAATCCTAGAGACCGCACAGGATATCGCCTGGTATCCGGACCACATGTACGAGCGGCTGGAAGAATGGACCGAGGGCATGGAGTGGGATTGGGTTATCTCCCGCCAGCGCGTTTTCGCGACGCCGATTCCGGCATGGGAGTGTGCCGACTGCGGCCACATCGAACTCGCTGACGAATCCGAGGTGCCGGTCGACCCGACAAACGACGAACCGGCCGTCGGGTCCTGTCCCGAATGTGGCAGCGACGACTGGGTCGGCGAGACCGACGTGATGGACACGTGGATGGACTCGTCGATTTCGCCGCTGTACGTCGCTGGCTGGCCCGATGAGACCTTCGAGCCGGTCCAGCTCCGCGAACAGGGCCACGACATCATCCGGACGTGGGCCTTCTATACCATCCTCCGGACTGCGGCCGTCACCGACGAAATCCCGTGGGAAGAGGCGCTCATCAACGGGATGGTCTTCGGCGACGACGGCAACAAGATGTCCAAATCGCGCGGGAACTTCGTCCAGCCCGAGGAGGTCGTCGAGGAACACTCCGCCGACGCCTTCCGGCAGGCGATGGCGCTTGGCGGCCAGCCCGGCAGCGACATCCAGTTCCAGTGGAAGGAGGTCACCTCCGCCTCCCGGTTCCAGACGAAGCTGTGGAACATCACGAAGTTCGCCAGCGAGCACATCGACGAGTCGACGCCCGACATCGAAGCACCGGCATACCGGGACGCCGACGAGTGGATTCTCGCGAGATGCGCCCGCGTCGCCGATGAGGTCGCCGACGACATGGACGAGTACCGCTTCGACAGCGCCCTCCGGACGGTTCGGGAGTTCGTCTGGCACGACCTCGCCGACGACTACCTCGAACTCATCAAGGGTCGCCTCTATGAAGGCCGCCCCGGAGAGCGGAAGGCCGCCGAGCACGCGCTTTTCGTCTCGCTTTCGGCGTCGTTGCGGATGCTGTCGCCGTTTGCTCCCTTCATCACCGAGGAGGCCTGGAGCCACCTGCCGGCCGACGGCAGCGTCCACAACGCTGCGTGGCCCGACCCGCCGGCAGGCGACGAGGCCGCCGAGGAACGCGGCGAACTCATCGCCGAGGTTGCAGCCACGATTCGCGGCTGGAAATCCGACGAAGGCAAGCCGCTGAACGCCGACCTCGAACGCGTCGAGGTCTACATCGACGAGGACCGTCCGTTGGACACCTACGACCTTGCCGACACCGTCAACGGCCCCGTCTACATCGAGGAAGGGACCCCGAGCGTCGAGCTCGTACCGGTCGGCGTCGACATCGAGCACAGCGAACTCGGTCCCGTGTTCCGTGACAAGGCCGGCGAGGTCGTCGGCCGGCTCGAATCTGCCGACCCCGCGGAGCTACAGGCCGAGCTCGACACCGACGGCCACGTCGAATTCGAAGTCGACGGAGAGACGGTCACCGTCGAGCCCGAGATGTTCGACATCGTCGAAGAACAGCGCGCCGAAAGCGGTGAAGAAGTCGTCGTTCTCGAAGCCGACGACGCGACCGTGCTCGTCTTCGAGTAGGCAACCGAGCAGTCGGAGCGAACAGCCGCCCAATGCGGGCGGCAATACATCCGCCCTCGGAGGTTTTAGACGGCTGGAGCACCTCGCGGTTGATATGGTAGACCGTATTATGAAGGTCAACGCGTATACGACGCTTGACCTTCTGGACGGCGAAGCCGAAGGGCACGGGTTCGAAGAAGACGCCTACGCTGTGTTGAACGTCACCAGCCCAAAAAAGAATCCCGACCACGTCTCGCTGCAGCTGGAGCTCGATAATACTGAACTGGAAACGCTGCGCCCACACGCCGACAAGGTTCGGCTCTCGGCGTCGGAGGCACGCACGCTCGCGGCTGACCTCGAAAAACACGCCGAAAAGGTCGAAAACGAATCGGACTGAAAACGTCGGTTACAGCAGCAGCCGCGTTACTTCGTCCCACGAGGTGACGACGTGTGCCCCGTCGCAGGCACCGGGGTCGCTGTAGGGCTGCCGCATAAGCAGGCCAGCCTTCCCGGCCGCGAGGGCGTTTGCGACGTTGCCGTGGTAGTCGTCGATGAGCGCGTCACCGGGAACAGCCCCCTTGTTTCGTGGGACCCGCTCGTGGAAGTCGTCGTACGGAATGCCGTGGTCGTCCAGCCACGCTTTCGAGATGTCGTGGGTCTCGGGGATGCGGTGGGTGGCGATTTCGACCCGGTAGTGCGACTGCAGCGACGAGAGCGCGTCGGCGACGCCCGGCTGGGGGTCCATGCCGCCGAAATACCACTCCGGGCGCTCGCGCATGAGTCCCTGAATAATGTCGCCGACGTGGCCGTCGGCTTCGGGCACGTCGTAGGACCACTCGTCGATATCGTCGGGGGCGACGTTGTGGTCGTAGGCCTCCCGGAGATGTGTACAGAGCCGCGGGAGTTGTCGAGCGACGACGCCATCGAGGTCGACAAGCAGCGTCGAGCCCGTCGGAAGCGAACGGTCGGTCATCGGGTATTCGTACGCTCTCGACGGGGTTAACCGTTTTCCGCGTGGCACCGGTGCGGCGGGGCGCAGGTCGCTGTCGGCAGACGGCGTGTACACAACCGTTATTCCGCTGTCAAATGTAGTGGAGACACGTCACCTTCTCCGCCCTGAAGGGCGGAGCTTGTCGGTGGACTCCCGTTCTGACCACTAGACGGTGGTAGGCGTGAAAATGCCGTTCACGTTCAACGTCCCCGACTTCAGGGCAAGGTGACTGGTTGCCCCTCCAGAACCAGACTTGTGCCAGTTCTGGAGTAGTTTCCGAGCGATGTTCTTGGCGGCGTTGTAGTCGGCGTGGTATTCGCGGTCGCATTTGAGACAACAGAACTCGTCGCCGTCTCTGTTGTCGTCGTGGGTGAAGCTACAGTCAACGTGACTACACCGCTGACTGGTGTACTGTGGCGCGATTTTCTCGACCGCAATCCCGTACTCGGCGGCTTTGTACTCGGTGTACTCTTGGATGCGACGGAACGCCCACTGCTGGAATTTGGAAGCGTTGGAGATGCGTTCGCGGATATGTGTCAGTTTCTCGAATGCGATGTGCGTACAGTCGTGGGCGAGAGCTTCCTGTACCAATGTCTTCGAGACACGATGCAGGTAGTCTTCGCTCCAGTTGGCGAATCGCCCACCAAGTGATTTCATCGTGAGGTGTGCCGACCGTGTACCCGTCTGTTGCATCTGTCCACGCCGCTTCTCGTATTCACGCCGCTTGTGATTGAGATAGTCGGCGTTGCCGATGAACGCGCCAGTCGAAGTGACGGCGAGATGTCCGTCCACGTTCAAGTCTACGCCGAGAACCGTTCCGTTCTCGGCATCTTCCGGCTCTGTCTCCGTCTCTCTGACAACAGCGATGTGGAGGTAGTAGTCGCCGTCGCGGTGATGCAACGTGGCCTCACGTTTCTCCCAGTCTTCAGAGAAGTAGGTTGTCGGTGGTACGTCCTCGTCTGGCAGGACGTATTCAGCTTCAATACGTCCGTCCACGGTCGCAAGCGTGGCGTAGTCGTCGTAGTAGGTGATTGCGTTGAGGTTGTAAACGACTGAATCGGATGTGAACTGTGGCTTCGAGGGATTTTTCCCGTCTTTGCGTTTCTCGGCACAGGAATCGAGTGCGTCGGCGGCTCGATTCCGAGCGGCGCATACGAGGTCAGCGTTGAGTTCGTCGGTGGCTTCGCGTACGTCGTCGTACGTCCGGTCGTGTAGCTCAGTTTTCGACGTGACGATGTAGCCATCTTCTGTCCCGTTCCAGCCGTCGTCTGCAACCATCTGAGCGGCCTGTTTGAAGCGGTCTATCGTCTCTTGGAGAAGGCGGTGAGCATCGTCGTCTACGTCGAGTTTCACGACGGCAGTACGTCGAAGCTCCACAGTTGCCATATGAATTTGAGTTGTTATAGAAGTTACTCATATTGTGGCACAACGTTGGGGAGTCAGACATGGTGTAGCCGGTGGATTGCTGTATGGAGCTTACGCGATTCCCTCCCGCCCTGTTCGCTCCTCGGTTCCGACCAGTCGGAACACTCATCACTCACGGGAAGGGCGGGATTCCCTCGCTGTATCAAGATGGCGTCTATCGTATCACCGAGAAAGGTGAGCAGTATCTCGACGGCGAGTTGGATGCAGAGAAGTTAGAATCCGACGCTGAGTAGTCAATTCAGTCTACGCGCGTGAGAGGCCGTGAGAGCCGAGTGAGTCGAAGGCCGATGTTTCCCGCTGTGGATTGAGTCAGATTGCTGAGAGTGCCGTGAGAGGCCGAGAATCGGCTGAGAGTGTCAGGAGGGTTATTTATTACGGTGGTTCTTTCTTCGGGAGGATTTTCGCTCTGTGAAGTACTATGTCATCGTAGGTGTCCGCAAGCTCACCACTCCCCTGCAGGTCATAGTCGTCGATACAGTCTGGACAGAGACCAATCTTGAGCGCAAATGCCCGTGTCACCTCTCCTCTCTTTTTGGGAGGAATTTCCATTTTGGCTACGTTTTCATCCGATGTAACAACCAATTCCGTTTCTCCTATTCGCTGAGGGTTCCCCTGTGGACCCTTCTCGAATAATCCTTCCCCACAAAGAGCGCATTCAACCGGTTTTTCATAACTCATACCAATACCTGCATTTTCGAGTGCATTAGTCGTTTCTCTGGAAGGATGAGGTACGAGTAACTACAAGGGAGTGCCGAGTCAAATGTAGGGTGAAGCGCCCGAAGGCGTCGGGGCGCGAGTGGAACCATGGTCAACTCTAATCGGGAGATATGTGAGAGAATCGCCGTAAGGCGTTGCTGTCTGTCGAATGTTGTCCGAGTAAAACAACCATGCCGCCTCCCGGATTTGAACCGGGGACAGCTCGATCTTCAGTCGAGTGCTCTCCCAGTCTGAGCTAAGGCGGCTCGCACGTGAACCGAGGCGCAGGCTATCAAAAAGGGTTTCGAAACCGACCGGCCGCCGACACCGAAACCGGCCACGCTTGCGAATGGCGGCGTTCTTATAGCCGGCGGCACAGAGACACACCTAATGAGCGAACAACCGGAGGTGAGTCGATGAGCGAAGCGACAGTACGCGCGTACACGGTACGTCTCGAACTCGTCGATGAGCCAGGCGAGCTGTTGGGCGCACTCGAACCCATCGCCGACAACGGCGGGAACCTGCTCTCCATCTTCCACGAGCGCGGAAACGTCACACCGAGGGGTCACATCCCGGTCGAGGTCGACCTCGAAGCGACGGAGGCCCAGTTCGAGACTATCGTCGACGCGCTCCGGGAGGCCGGCGTCAACGTCATCCAGGCCGGCGCGGAGCGATACAGCGAGGAGCTGACAGTCGTGCTTGTCGGCCATCTCGTCGAAACCGACCTGTCGGACACGCTCCAGCAGATACAGGAGTGTGGCGGCGCGTCCGTCGCCGATGTCTCGCTTTCGGCGGCCGATGGGACCGACGAGGAGTCGAGCGCTCGGCTCCGGCTGGTGGCGAGCGAAGGCCACACTAGCGATGCGCTGGAGACGATACAGGATGTCGCTGACAAGAAGGATTTGCGTGTGGTCGAGCCGCTGACGGGGGTGCCGGCATGAAGCTCTCGGTGCTCGGCTCCGGCGCGGTCGGAGCCGCTGTCGTAGAGCTAGCTGGCGAATACGGCCACGAGGTCGTCGCCGTCGCCGACTCCGCAAGTGCGGCGGTCGACGAGTCGGGGCTCGATGCCGAGGCAGTACTGGAGCGGAAGCGGACCGACGGTCGGGTTGGAGATGCCGACGCCGACGCGGCGCTGGAGGCCGACTACGACGTTCTCGTCGAAGCGACGCCGACAACGCTCGGGGACGCCGAGCCGGGCTTTTCACACGTCAAGCAGGCGCTGGAACGCGACCGGCACGTCGTGCTCGCAAACAAGGGGCCAGTGGCCGAGCGATACGACGAACTCCGGTCGCTGGAGGCCGACTCCGCCGGAAGCGTCCGCTTCGAGGCAGCGGTCGGCGGTGCGATACCGATCCTCTCGACGATAGCCGACCTCGACGGGCAGGTCACCGCGGCCCGCGGCGTCCTCAACGGCACGGCGAACTTCATTCTCAGCCGGATGGCTGCTGAGGGGCTCGGATACGAGCACGTCCTTGCGGAGGCACAGGACCTCGGTGTCGCCGAGGCCGACCCGACCTTCGACGTTGAAGGGACCGACGCGGCGCTGAAATGCGTCATTCTCGCGAATGTCCTTTACGAGGACACCTACACGCTTGAAGACGCCTCGGTAGAGGGCATTGCCGACCTCCCCGGCAGCGCGCTGGAGCTAGCCGCCGAAGACGGCCGGACCATCCGGCTCATCGGTGACGTCTCCGACGGCGAGGTCAGCGTCGCCCCGCGGCTAGTCCCGGAGAACGGGACGCTGGCTGTTTCAGGGACGCTGAACATCATCCAGCTCGAGACAGCACACGCTGGCCAGCTGAACATCTCCGGACGCGGAGCCGGCGGTCCGGAGACCGCAAGCGCTGTCCTCGCCGACGTGGGTCGGCTGCCGCCACTGGAGTAGCGGCGCCAGCGACGCTTCGAACCGAAGACTGACGACAACTGCTTTTTCCGTGGTATCGGCTCGCAAAGGCCCCGAAGCGGCCGGTTTCAGGTGAATCCCTTTCGAAATCGTTTTACGGGGGACCGACAAAAGACTCCGATACAGCGCCACTGCGCGTGAGAAAACAAATGAGCGAAGACAAACCCCACCAGAACCTGGCCGTCATCGGCCACGTCGACCACGGAAAGAGTACGATGGTCGGGCGGCTCCTCTTCGAGACCGGGAGCGTACCCGAGCACGTCATCGAACAGTATCGAGAAGAAGCAGAAGAAAAGGGCAAGGGCGGCTTCGAGTTCGCCTACGTGATGGACAACCTCGCCGAGGAGCGAGAGCGTGGTGTCACCATCGACATCGCCCACCAGGAGTTCGACACCGACGAGTACTACTTCACCATCGTCGACTGTCCGGGCCACCGCGACTTCGTCAAGAACATGATTACTGGCGCGAGCCAGGCCGACAACGCGGTGCTCGTCGTCGCTGCTGACGACGGTGTCCAGCCGCAGACCCAAGAGCACGTCTTCCTGGCCCGAACGCTGGGTATCGACGAACTCATCATCGCGGTCAACAAGATGGACCTCGTCGACTACGACGAGAACAAGTACAAGGCTGTCGTCGACGAAGTCAACCAGCTCCTCGAGCAGGTTCGCTTCAACACCGAGGACGCCAAGTTCATCCCGACCTCGGCGTTCGAAGGCGACAACGTCTCCGAAGCCTCCGAGAACACGTCGTGGTACGACGGTCCCTCGCTGCTTGAGGCACTCAACGACCTGCCGGAGCCGCAGCCGCCGACGGACGCGCCGCTGCGACTGCCGATTCAGGACGTCTACACCATCTCCGGTATCGGTACCGTCCCCGTCGGACGTGTCGAGACCGGCATCCTCAACACCGGCGACAACGTCTCGTTCCAGCCGTCGGACGTCTCCGGTGAGGTCAAGACCGTCGAGATGCACCACGAAGAGGTCCCGAAGGCCGAACCCGGCGACAACGTCGGTTTCAACGTCCGCGGCGTCGGCAAGGACGACATCCGACGTGGTGACGTCTGTGGTCCCGCCGACGACCCGCCGTCGGTCGCCGAGACCTTCCAGGCACAGGTCGTCGTCATGCAGCACCCGTCGGTCATCACGGCCGGCTACACGCCTGTCTTCCACGCCCACACGGCACAGGTCGCCTGTACCATCGAATCCATCGACAAGAAGATCGACCCGTCGTCCGGCGAGGTCGCAGAGGAGAACCCGGACTTCATCCAGTCCGGCGACGCCGCTGTCGTGACGGTTCGACCCCAGAAGCCGCTCAGCATCGAGTCCTCGAACGAGATCCCCGAGCTGGGCAGCTTCGCCATCCGCGACATGGGTCAGACCGTCGCGGCCGGCAAGGTCCTCAGCGTCAACGAGCGATAACGCATGCAGCAGGCACGCGTTCGCCTCGCGGGCACGGCCCCGGAAGACCTCGATGACATCTGCGACGATGTCCGAGAGATCGCCGACAAGACCGGCGTGACGCTTTCCGGCCCGGTTCCGCTCCCGACGAAGACGCTGGAGATTCCCGCCCGCAAGTCCCCCGACGGTGAGGGGACCGCGACGTGGGAACACTGGGAGATGCGCGTCCACAAGCGGCTCATCGACATCGACGCCGACGAACGCGCGCTCCGCCAGCTGATGCGGATTCAGGTCCCGAACGACGTCTCAATCGAGATCGTCCTCGAGGACTAACGCGCCGCGCGGGTCGTGTCCGCCGCAGCACTCACGCGCGACCGCTCCCGGTCGCTTTCCGTAACGCTGCGAATCAGAAGGTTCAAACGACCGAATCGATAACCGATTGATGCGGGCTCGTAGATCAGCGGCAGATCGCTTCCTTCGCAAGGAAGAGGCCCCGGGTTCAAATCCCGGCGAGTCCACTATTTTGCGCCGCGAGTCCATTCGTCTCGCTTCGCTCGACTCATTCCCTCGCCGACGGAGCTGGAGCGGCCACTAACGCACAGACCCGCAGCCACAATCGCGGCTGCTCCGAACCGCACGTTTCTTACCGGCTTGCCGCCTGTCTCGACACAAATGGACGAGACCGTGCTGCTCACGGGAGCCAAGGGGTCGGTCGGAACGGCCATCAGAGAAGGATTGGCCGACGAGTACGACTGGCGGTATCTGTTTCACAACCCACCGCCGTTCGACCCGGACCATCCATACCTTGTCGGGGACGTAAGCGACGAGGAACTCGTCGCCGAGGCCTGTGAAGATGTCGGGGCAGTCGTCCACCTCGCCGGCGACCCCCGGCGTGACGCACCGTGGGACTCCGTGCTGGAGAACAACATCCACGGGACGAAGGTGCTCTACGATGCGGCCATCGAGGCCGGCGTCGAGAAGTTCGTCTTCGCCTCCTCGAACCACGCGGTCGGTCACTTCGAGACGGACCGGAAGCCGGAGCTCTACCGCACCGATGACGACTTCCGGCTCGACGGCACCGAGTTCCCGCGGCCGGGCAATCACTACGGCATCTCGAAGGCGACCGGCGAGGTTATCGGCCGTTACTACCACGACGAGTACGGTATCGATGTCTGCAACATCCGCATCGGAAACCTCACCAAGGGGCATCCACCGAAGGAGTACGAGCGCGGACAGGCCATGTGGCTCTCCTACCGCGACTGTGCGCACCTCCACGACCGGGCGCTGCAGGCCGACTACGACTTCGAAATCGTCTACGGTATCTCCGACAACGACCGCAAGTACTACTCGCTGGAGCGGGCAAAAGACGTACTCGGATACGAACCGAAGGACAATTCCGCAGACTACCACTTCGACGGAACGCCGAAAGACGACGCGTAGCGCTGGAGCCGTTGGCTGCTGTGGTCGGGACGCACCGCAGCGAGTTAGGTGTCGTCGTCGGTTATCTTCTGCAGGCGCGCAACGCCGCCGATATCGTCGACAGCGGCAGCAACCGGGTCAGGGACGAGGGGTCGCCACCGGTCACCGGCGACCATTCGACGGCGAATCTCCGAGCCACAGTAGCGGTCCCGCTCGTGGAGTGGTGTCCCGCGAACCTCGTAGCCAGCCTCCTCGAAGAGCCGCTCGACGAACGGGTTGTTGCTGTAGACAACGTCGAACTCCGGACAGAGGGTTTCGATATGGGTGACCCACATCGCGTTTCGCTCGATGTCAGCGATGGGAATCAGATACGTCTTGGCGTCCAGTTCTTCGAGAGCATCCTGCACGAGATGGACGCGCTCGCCGGCGGTAAATGGGTTCTCGCGAGTGTGTGACTGGCCGGCGCTGCCGATGCCGATAACGACCTCGTCGACTGCCTCGTCGATCTGTTCGATGAGATAGCGATGCCCCAAATGGAACGGCTGGAACCGGCCGATGAGCAGGCCACGCATATCCGCAACGCGAGGCCCAAGACAGATAACGTATCGGTCGGTGCGGGGTCAATCGAAGAGACCTTCTACGTCGTCGTCGCGTCGTGTTCGTTTCTCGACGCGGCGTTCGAGACGGGTCGCGGCGATGGGTGTTCCTTCGGCGACGTACGCGCGAAGCGGCGCAAGAAGCGGGCTCGTCGCCTCCGAATCGAGGTCGGCAGCGGCGTACGTAAGCGCTGTGTCGACAAAGTCGTCACCGTGGACCGCAGCGAGCGCGGCAGCGGCGCTGGCGAGCGCCGGGACCCGAAGCGACGAGACGGCGACAACGTTGCCATCGAGCCGTAGCTGTGGCGGCCGCTCGCGTTCGGCGAGTTCGGGGTCGGCAGCGAGCCGGGCAAGCCAATCGACAAGCGAACCGACAGCGACGCGGTCACAATCGGCGAGGTAGTCGACAGCGCTTTCGGCGAGGCCGACGGCCCCCGACCAGTTGCCTGTCCGGGCTTTATGAATGGCCGCTGTCGCCTGAATGAGTCCCTGCAAACAGTCCGAGCGGGACTCCGGCGGCGCGTCAAGCCAGCGGTCTTCCCATGGCTCGTGTGCGGCGAGAAAGTGGCCGGCATTGTAGAGCGCGAGGCCGGCGCGAAGCGCCTCCATACAGACAGTCGTGAGTGTGGAGGCGTCAGTCTGTCGGATGAAGGCACGGCTGTTCGATGAGTTGTCAGTGAAGAACGTCCGGACGGAGATTTGAACTCCGGTCCCTGGCTCCGCAAGCCAAGAGGATAGTCCACTACCCTACCCGGACTCACTCACACGTAACCCGGAGTGACGTATAGGGGTTACGATTCGAGCGCCAGCAAGGAGGGCGACGAACGCCGCCGGAGCGGCCGAAGCTTCTTGTACGGGGACGGGGGCAGCCGACGTATGCTGACAGCAATTCCGGTTGCGGTGGCAGACGGAGGACGGCTACGGGAGCGACAGACAGTGGAGACGACGACGCGACGACAACGACAACGCTTTTCGCGTGGCAGCCGTCAATCAGCCTGACAATGGGCGCTATCGAGGACATCTACGAGGACCTCGACGCGGACGTATCCGAGTCGGAGTTCCGCGAGGCCGTCGAAGCGAAGGTCGAACAGATGGGCGGGTTGGCCGACGAGGAGACGGCCGCGATGCTCATCGCACACGACCTCGACGGCGGCGAGGTCGAAACCATCGCCGACATCGAACCGGGGTTAGAGGAGGTGAAGTTCCTCGGTAAGGTAGCAAGCGTCGGCGAACTGCGGACCTTCGAGCGAGACGGCGAAGACGACGAGGACGGACACGTCCTCAACCTCGATGTCGCCGACGAGTCGGGGACAGTCAGAGTCGCACTGTGGGACGACGACGCCGTCGCGGCCGACGAGGAGGTCGAACCCGGGCAGGTGTTCCGCATCAAGGGCCGTCCGAAAGACGGCTACAGCGGTGTCGAAGTCAGCGCCGACCGCATCGAGGCCGACGAAGAAGCCGAAATCGAAGTCGACCTCGACGGACGGACGACGGCCGACTCGCTTTCGATGGGGCAGTCCGACGTGACGCTCCGCGGTGTCGTTCTTGATACCGACGCAGTCCGTACCTTCGACCGCGACGACGGCAGCGAGGGCCGCGTCTCGAACCTGACGCTCGGCGACGAGACCGGGAAAATCCGGGTTACGTTGTGGGACGAACAGGCTGACCGGGCCGAGGCGCTCGAAGCCGGCCAGAGCGTCGAAATCGTCGACGGCTACGTCCGGGAACGCGAGGGCGACCTCGAACTCCATGCTGGCTCCAGAAGCGACATCGACGAGCTCGATGAATCCGTCGAGTTCGTCCCCGACGCAACCGACATCGACAGCATCGCCATAGACGAGACGGTCGATATCGCCGGCGTCGTCCGTTCTGCGGACCCGAAACGGACCTTCGACCGCGACGACGGCAGCGAAGGACAGGTTAGAAACGTCCGGCTGCAGGACAACACGGGCGACATTCGAGTGGCGTTGTGGGGTGAAAAGGCCGACCTTGATGTTGGCCCCGGTGACGAGGTGTTCTGTGCCGATGTCGAAATCCAGGACGGCTGGCAGGACGACCTCGAAGCGTCCGCCGGCTGGCAGTCGACGGTCGTCGTCCTTGACGACGATGACCCGGACCGTGGCGGTGATTCCGCCGGGCTCGACGAGTTTAGTGGTGGTTCGGCAGCGGCTCACGACGGGAGCGACGGCAGCGACCCAGCAGCCGACGACGAGGCCGCAAGCGATGCGGGTGATGAACCGGAAACGGTTACTGGAACCGTCGTCCAGCCCGCAGACCCGGTTATCCTCGACAACGGCGACGAGACGATTCACGTCGAAACGGACGCCGAAGTCCATCTCGGACAGGAGGTAACGGTCCGCGGCCGTCGTGACGGCGAGCGGTTCGTGGCCGAAGACGTCTTCTAGTGCGGCACTGCCTCGCAAAGATTAAGGCCGACTCGCCCCGCGTGTGGGATATGAGCGTCGAGTTACCGTTCGCCCCAGTCGATACCATCATTAGACGGAACGCGGGGCAACTGCGGGTCAGTGCCGAGGCTGCCGAAGAACTCGCCCGCCGGATACAGGACCACGGTGCGGCGCTCGCGGAAACGGCGGCCGAACGGGCGACGGCGGACGGACGGAAGACGCTGATGGCGGAGGATTTCGGGTCAACGCCGGGGGATAAAGACGAACTCGAACTGCCGGTTGCGCCTGTCGACAGAATCGCACGGCTCGACATCGACGACCGGTATCGAGTCTCGATGGACGCGCGTATCGCCCTCGCGGGCGAGCTTGAGGCGTACGCGGACACCGTCGCAACGGCCGCGGCGATTCTCGCTCGTCACGCCGACCGTCGGACCGTCAAGGCCGACGATATCGAAACGTACTACGAACTCAAACCACACTTCGAATGAGGTTTGGCTACCGCGAGGCCTGTCTGGAACACGACACCGGGTCACGTCATCCGGAGACGGCAGACCGTCTCCGGGCTATCCGCCGCGGCCTCAAGCGGCGGCACGGCGTCGAATACCGGGACGGCCGGCTCGCGGAGCGGGATGCAATAGAGGCCGTCCACGACGCCGACTACGTGGCTGACATCGAGGCGTTCATGGCCGACGGCGGCGGGACGTGGGATGCTGATACCGTTGCCGTCGAGGAGACGTGGGAGGCC
Organism: Natronomonas pharaonis DSM 2160; assembly: GCF_000026045.1. Taxonomy (NCBI): domain Archaea; kingdom Methanobacteriati; phylum Methanobacteriota; class Halobacteria; order Halobacteriales; family Natronomonadaceae; genus Natronomonas; species Natronomonas pharaonis. The sequence continues at coordinate 162,107 of NC_007426.1, forward strand.
GCACTAGCCTCGGCGGGACTGGCCTCGTGGGCAGTTGATGAAGCCATCGGCGGCGCTGACGGTCGACAAACGCCGTTTGCTATCGGTCGGCCGCCGGGACACCACGCCGAAATCGACGAGGCGATGGGGTTTTGCTTCTTCAACAACGCCGCTGTCGCGGTGCAACAGGCACTCGACGCCGAGGACTCCGGCGTCGATAGCGCAGTCATCTTCGATTGGGACGTCCACCACGGTAACGGCACACAGGATATCTTCTACGACAGCGACGATGTCTTCTATGCCTCGATTCACGAGCGGGGGCTCTTCCCCGGGACGGGCGACGTGCTGGAGACCGGCGGGCCGGACGCCAGAAACACGATTCTCAACGTTCCGCTGCCGGGAGGCAGCGGCGACGCCGAGTACCGAGCGGTGATGGAACAACTGCTGCGGCCGGCGCTCGACCGGTTCGAGCCGGACCTGTTCGTCGTCAGCGCCGGCTTCGACGCCCACAAGCACGACCCCATCTCGCGGATGCGCGTCACCACTGAGGGGTACGGCTACCTCACCGCGACGGTCCGTGACATCGCCGCCGACCACGACGCCCCGTTGGCGTTCGTGCTGGAGGGCGGCTACGGGCTCGACCCGCTTGCCGACTCGGTCGGAATCGTCCACGAAATCTTCGATGGCCGTGAGCCGATGGAGCCGGGCGGCGACGTTCGCTCGAAATCAAAACGGGTCATCAACGACGTTCGTGACGCCCACGACCTCTGAAATTACGGTTTCGGGTCGAAGTAGGCAGCGAGTTCGGTCCCAAACGACGGCGCGAGCGATGCGACTTCCTCGCCGGAGAGTATTTCGTAGTCGTCTGCGAGGGCGTCCGCAACGTGCGTGCCGAGCGAGACATCGAAGAGTTGTTCGCGGAGAAGCGCCGCAGGCGTCCGGGCGTCCCGCGCCCGTTCGACGGCGTAGCGACCGTCTTCGTCGATGAACGGACCGGACACGGCATCGCTGTCGGCGTAGGCATCGTAAAATCCCTCAGCATGGTCGCGGACCCCGACCGGCGGGCCGGCATGATGCTCTATCGCCGGCCGTTCGGCGACAGCACACTCGACGAAAAGCACCGCTGACTCGTCAGCAAAGCGGGCGCTACGGAGCGGGTCGAATCCGGCGCGGTCGAGCGCCCCCTCGATGCCGTTGAGAGACTTGTCGAGTTGCGGATACAGTTGGTCGTCGACGATATCGGGCGCGTCGAACCGAACGGCCACGGGCGTCGTCCCGCGCTCGCTGACGCGTTTTCGAACTGCGGCCGGCGACAGCGGTTCGGGGTCGGCCGGTTCAAAGAGCGACGCCCGCGGGTCGGTCTGTAGGTCTCTGGCGTAGTGGATGAGCCGGGCGACGTTCGCCGCCGAACAGACTGCGGCAACGTTCCGCTCGGGGTCGGTCGGGTCGACGACGACGAGCGGGTCATCGAACGACCGCTGGCCGTGGGATTTGGGGTCGAGTCGCACGGGCGGCTGCCAATCGGCCGCCGCCTCAACAAGCGCCTCAAATCCCCCGTATTCGACCACCAGAAGCTCCGTCAGAAACCCCGAAAAGCCGCGTGTCCGGAGGTCGCTTCCGTAGACGCCGATGCCCGTCAGGAACGCCTTCGCTAGCCGCACGTCGTCGGCCAGCCGTTCGATGCGGCCGTCGAGATACTCGGTGTGGAACGGCGTCCGGTCGACCGCCGACCGGATATCGGTCGCATCCGCAACCGCATAGCAGGGGACACAATCAACATCGAAACCGCGGTAGCTGCCCTTGACGTAGGGGTGTTCGGCGAACTCCTCGTGGCCGTCCGGCAGCACGGCGTGGCCGACTTCGAGCCCGTAGGTTTCGAGCCGCTCGCGGTCGAGGTCCGGCGGGAACCGCACGAAAAGGTCGATGTCGCGGTCGCCGGCAAGCCACGTACCGCGGGCCGTCGACCCGACAAGACGCGTGTCCGCCGTGACGGGAAGGTCGGTGATGGCCGCCTCGGCGCGGGCCGTCAGCTTCGCGACCGCCGCCTGCAGCGCTTCCTGCTCCGACGCCTCGGGGACAACCCGGTCACGAACCGACGACAGCACCGACTCCAGGGACATACCTGCGGTTGCGGCGTCGGCTCGTAAAACGTATCGGTGCTATCCGTGGTATGGAATTACACGATGAGGGCGGTGCGAAGCGAAAGCCATATGAATCAAATCGGACTACGTTGGGGTGCGAGGGCCGCCGTAGCTCAGCTGGTAGAGCACCACGCTGTTAACGTGGTTGTCCCAGGTTCGAGACCTGGCGGCGGCGCTTTTCCTTCTGACACTCACCGCATCAGTCCGATAGCCACCGCCACAGCAGCCGGCGACGGGAACGGCTTCGACTTGAGCGTCTCGCCGATATCCTGTGCCTCCCGCTGACGGTCCCGTGCGGTCTGCCGGTCGCCGCTGTCGGCTGCCGCGGCAGCGGTCGCCATGAGTTCGGCCTGCTCGGCCGCAGTGTCGGCCCACGCGCGAAGTTGGTCGACGTACTGTGACAGTTCCTCGCGGTCGACGGTGTCACGTCTGGGCATCGATTCGAAAGCCCGAGCCGCCGTCTCTGCCTCGTCGGCGTGAATCGCAATGTCCCGGTACGTGTCGGCCGCCGCCTCAAACGTCGACTCGGCGGCCGGTGGGTCACCGGAGTCCCAGCGGCTGACGGCCTCGTTGTAGGTCTCCGTCGCGGCGTTTCTCGTCCGCCATGCCTCCTCGAAGGCGTCCCGGACCGCAATGCGAGCCTCGTACTCCGGCAGGCGGTCTTCGATGTCGTTGGACATCACGTAGGCCGGGTCGTCGTCGTGGCCCAGCCCGAGCGCATGCCCGAGTTCGTGTTTGAGCGTCACCCGAACGTCACCGAACGGCCGGTCGTCCACGACGACTTCGATTGTAACCGGAAACGAGGGGTCGTGGTCAGCCTGGAGCAGGGGCGCACAACCGAGGATGTCGTCAGTCGCGTGGTCGGCACAGCCTTGTAGCTCGCTCCCGTCATTGAGAAAGATGACCTCAAGGTCCAGGTCGTCAGCCCCGAAGAGGAACGTGGTCTCGAAGCCGGCATAGGTCGGCGCGTTGGCCTCCCAGAAATCGAAGGCTTCGGTCGACAGCGCCTGCAGGTCGTGGTCGCTCTCGCTCCGGTCGTAGATGGCGACCGACGTCGTCCCGGACAGCGGGTGGCCGCCAGACGACGAGAGCCGGCGGTCGGCCTGCTCTTCGAGGTCGGCACACCCGGCGAGTGCGACCGCCCCTGCTGCCAGCACTCCCCGTCGGGACAGGTCCATACCGTAAATAGTGGCTCAAGTAAGGTATATGCAGCGGCGGCCGATACCCGGCAAACTAAAGAGGGGCGGGCGGTTACTCCGGAGTAGAAGGGCCCTTAGCTTAGTCTGGTTAAAAGCACCCGGCTCATACTCCCGTCGCTGTTCGGCTACGGGATGGGACACCGGGCGAGCGCTGGTTCAAATCCGGCAGGGCCCATCCACAGTGTATACGCTCCTTGGCCGGCTTTTTGACAACCTAAGGCGTTTACCGCCAGACTAGCTGATTTTACGTTTATTTTTATCACTGTATAGAGGCTCTGTATCCAGCACAGCGTGAGAACCGTACCCCAAAGCTGGTGGGGGCAACCACCGGCAGACGCCCACCACAACTGATTACTCGGATGCCGTCCGGCACGAGTAACTTATGATGTATAATCCAGACCTGAATTCAATCCCAGTAAGACAGCCTTCGACTGACTTGCCTGGCTGCAACCGTCGAGTGGCTTTCCATCAACCCCCCAGGGGTATGGGGTTGATTGGGGGTCGATGGAAATTTCTTTGTATGAACCAGACGTAGAGCTGTTGACACGCCTCTAGCAGGGCTGGTTTCAGACGAACCCTTGTGGGGTTGAAGCTGTTGTATCCAACGCCCTACCGATGAACAATAAATCGTTTCAGACGAACCCTTGTGGGGTTGAAGCGCTCTTGAGACGGCTGGCTACATCGACGTGCTGCCAGGTTTCAGACGAACCCTTGTGGGGTTGAAGCGGAAACATCCTTGACGAACTGCGGACGTGGGATGGGTTTCAGACGAACCCTTGTGGGGTTGAAGCAACACGATGTACCGCTATACGCCGGATGGAGTCGAGTTTCAGACAACCCTTGTACGAGCCGAGTGCCCCCCACGGCCGCGACTACCGCCGCGACACATGACCCAAGCTACGAGCGAACGTGAACCCGGAGCGACCAAGCTTCGTTTCGCCAGCAGAAACTGAGCCGGGCGTTTAAGACCCGTAACTGCTAGAATGTGCCCATGGGCGCTTGGCGGACGGTGGGACTGTCGCGCTTGGGGTGGTCTTTGTCATCGTCCTGCTGGCGGCGAACCTCGTCGTCGCCGTCGATAGGACGGTCCTCGATGAGGAGTACGTAAAGACGACCGCCGAAGAAGAATCTGCCTACGAGGACTTCGCCGACGAGCTGCGCGGGGAGCTACTCGAAGAGGCAGACATAGAGGAGGCAACCGCGATTGCGGCACCCGAGTCCGGGACAGAAGCAGCCGGGGGAGACGACGGTCCACCAGTCGCAGCGGAAGCCGACACCGCCGATGAATGGCCGTTCGAACGCTCCGAAGAGGAGCTACTGGAGGCGACCGTCAGCGAGGCGTACATCCAATCACAGGTTGAGGCGAATATCGACCGGCTGTACGCCTACCTCAGCGGCGACACCGAGACACTACAGCTTGAAATCGACCTTGAGCCAGCGAAAGAGAACTTTCTCGACGTCCTCGAAACTGAGGTAGCGAACATCGACCTCGGCGCGCTCGGCGTGCCGGAAGGCGAGGCCATCGACGCGATGGCGGAAAACGAGACGCGCTTCGAAGTCGAACAGGAGGCGTTCCGGGCGGAGATAGCGGCAGACATTCGAGCAGAGCAGAAAGCGGCGATACAACAGGAGACGCGACGGGAGTTAAGCGACGAGGAGCTTGAAGCGGCGGTCGAAGACGAATACGACGAATCCGAACTCGAAGCCGAAATCGACGCCCAGCTCGAAGCACACCGGACGGAGCTCCGCGAGGAGACAGCCGCCGCGCTACGGGCGAACCTCACCGGTCCGGCCGGTGAGCTAGAGGAGCCGCTGGTGGCGCTCGGGACCGCCTACGCCGACGCGGTGGCCGGCGCGGCCGACCACGACGAGTACGTCGAACGGACCGACGCGGCGAGAGACGACCTCGGGGACGCGATGGTCGATATCGCCGAGGACGAACTCGACGAGCAGATGCCGGAGACGGTTGACCTGACCGCCGAAGTCGACGAGGAGGCGATGACGGCCGCCGAGACAGCACAGCAAGGCGTGTCGACGGCCGAGACGCTCGCAGTCGCGCTGCCGCTGGCCGCACTGGCGCTGGCGGCCGTCATCGCGTTGGGGGCCTCCGCAGCAGCGGCCGCGGTGGGCCTCGGAAGCGGGTCGCTGTTCGTTGGCCTCGTCGGCCTCGTCGGTGGGACGGTCGGTGTCGAGCGGGCGCTCGCGGTACTGGAAGCCGAGGTGGCGCTTCCAGAGGCGGCTGCCGTCGTCACCGCGCTGCTTGCAGGAATCGGCGAAGCGCTTGCCGTCCAGTCAGTGGCGCTTTCTGTCGTCGGCGTCGGGCTTGTCGGTGCCGGTATCGGGCTTCGACGCGGCGTTATTGACCCCGAGGAGCTACGGGAGCACATCGAGCAGCGCATCACGGACGGCGGTGAGGACAGCGCCGAAGATGGCGTCGACCACGGCACCGGCGACGAAACCGGCGACGAAGCCGGCGACGAAGCTGGCGACGGAACAAAGAACAGTAGCAACGGCGACGACAGCATCGACGCCAGCAACGACGACGCGTAGTCTTCGGGGCGAGGTCGGTGGACTTAGTACGGAGGCGACGAAAGGACGCCGGTATGAACGTCGTAGACGCGATGACGCCGCGGTCCGAGGTCGTGACCGTCGAAATCCCCGGCAAACGGGAAGACGTCCTCGAATATCTACAGGAGCGTGGCTTTTCTTCGGTTCCGGTCGTGAAATCGACCGCGGACGGCGAGCTGTTCCGCGGGCTCGTCACCCGCGAGTCGCTCATCGAACAGCCCGACGAAGACCAGCTGGCGCTGCTGACACGCGAGGTCCCGACCGTCGAACCGTCGGCGTCGATAGCGGCGCTCGCCGAGCTCGTTCTCGAATCCGGCGAACGCCGCGTACCGGTCGTCGAGGACGACGAGCTCGTCGGTATCGTCACGGTAACCGACATCGTTCGAGCAATCGCGGAAGGCGACCAGGACGGGGCAACCGAGGTCGGCTCGCTCGCGACCCACGAGGTCAACACGATCTATCAGGGAACGCCGCTGCCGGTCGCCGAACGCCAGCTCTCGTATGCGAACGTCCCGTACGCCGTCGTCCTTGACGACGACGGCCGACAGACCGGGATGCTCACCGAAGTCGATATCATCGAGGTCGCCCGTGTCGTGCAGGGCGAGACCGACCCCGGCGACGCCGTCGCCAACCAAGACTCCGAATGGATGTGGGAAGGAATCAAGGCCGTCGGGAGCCGCGCGGTGCCGACCCGGAACGTCGAGATTCCGTCGGCCGCCGTAGCCGAGTTCATGACGGAAGACCTGATTTCGGTTCCCAAGCACAAGACCTCCCGAGACGCGGCCCAGCAGATGATATCGAACGATATCGAGCAGATTCCGCTCGTCTCCGGCGACGAACTCGTCGGCATCGTTCGGGACGTTGACCTGCTGGAGGCGCTGGTATGAGCGAGCTGGAAACGCTCACCGAACTCGCAAAGCGCCGTGGGTTCTTCTTTTCATCGAACGAGGCCTACGGCGGCACAGCCGGGTTCTACACCTACGGTCCCGAGGGCGCGGCGCTGAAGCGAAACCTCGAGGACATCTGGCGAGACATCTTCGTGCGCGAGTTGGGGAACATGGAACTCGAAGCGCCGACAGTCATGCCGGAAGCGGTCTTTGAGGCGTCCGGACACCTCGATGGCTTCGACGACATGATAATCGAATGCCCCGAGTGTGGGGCGACCCACCGGGCCGACCACCTCGTCGAGGACGAAATCGAGGACATCGAGGACGCGGAGGCCTACGAGCCGACGGAGGTCGCCGAGCTCATCGCGACCCACCACATCGAGTGTCCGTCCTGTGGCGAGTCGCTGGCCGGCGAGTCCGTCGAGGAGTTCAACCTCATGTTCGGGACGAATATCGGACCGGGGTCGTCCGCGCCCGGCTATCTCCGCCCCGAAACCGCACAGGGCATCTTCGTCGAGTTCCCGCGGCTCAAGGAGTACGCCCGCAACAAGCTCCCGTTCGGTGTGGCACAAATCGGACGCGCCTACCGCAATGAGATTTCGCCGCGGCGAGCGCTCGTTCGAGTCCGGGAGTTTACGCAAGCCGAACTCGAACACTTCATCGACCCCGAACGCGACGAGCCGCCCATCGACCGCGTGGCGGATGTCGAACTACCGCTGTACTCCGTTGCAAACCAGAACGCCGAGAACGGGGGCGTCGAGACCTACACCGTCGCAGAGGCGGTCGACTCCGGCATCATCGAAAGCGAGTGGGTCGCCTACTACTTGGGGCGGTCGATGGACTTCTACGAACGCATCGGCATCGACATGGACCGGTTCCGCTACCGGCAGCACCTGCCGGGCGAGCGGGCCCACTACGCGGCCGACTGTTGGGACGCCGAGACGGAACTGGGCGGGAGTTGGGTCGAGGTAACCGGCTTCGCATACCGGTCGGACTACGACCTCTCGAAGCACGGCGACTACTCCAAAGAAGAGTTCACGCTCTTCCGACAGTACGACGAGCCGAAGACTGTAGAGCGGGCGACCGTCGACCCGGACATGAGCTACCTCGGTCCGGAGTTCGGCGGCGCTGCCGGCGACATCGCCGCGGCGCTGGAGTCGCTTGCCGGCCGCGACCGGTCGGCATTCGACGGCGACGAGGTCACCGTCGAGGTCGACGGCGACGAATACACGGTGCCCGTCGAAAGGACCGGCTTCGCCGTCGAAGAACAGACCGAGGCCGGCGAGCACATCACGCCCCACGTCGTCGAACCGTCATTCGGCGTCGGCCGGCTGGTATACAGTGTTTTGGTCCACTCGCATGGAACCGATACGGTCGACGACGAGGAACGTACCTACCTCGACCTGCCGGCGGAGCTGGCGCCGACGACCGTGGCGGTCTTCCCGCTGATGACCAAGGACGGCCTCGACGACCGCGCTCGGGAGGTGTCCGAGACGCTCCGTGAAGCCGGATTCGAAGTGGCCTACGACGATACGGGTAACATCGGCCGCCGGTACCGCCGTCAGGATGAGGTCGGCACGCCGTACTGCGTGACCGTCGACTACGAAACCCAGGAAGACGGGACAGTGACGATTCGGGAACGGGACTCGACAGACCAGACCCGCGTCCCGGTCGAGGGCCTTCCGGCGGCGATTGCAGAACTCGTCGACGGCGCAACGCTTGCGGAGTTGTAGCGGGACCGGTCGAAGCAGCATTCGCGGTCAGAGGCTCCGTTGAAACGGCTTGTACCGACAGCGTTAATTAGCAGCCACGGCTCGAAACGAGTACTTGAATGGTCGTCGAGACGACGCTCACCGTCGACCTAGCGATTATACTTCTCAGCGCCACGCTTCTCGGGTTCGTCGCCCGGCAGACGGGGCAGCCGACGATTATCGCTTACATCGTTGCTGGGGTACTCATCGGTCCGGTCGTGTTCGGCATCGTTGAGGTTACAGAACTCACCGATACGCTGTCCGACCTTGGACTGGCGTTTCTGCTGTTCCTGCTCGGCATCAAAATGCGCCTCGACGACGTGCGACACGTTCTCTCACCGATTGTCAAGATATCCATCCCGCAGATGGTGGCTGTTGCCGCCGTTGGTGGAGGAGCGGCCTACGCGCTCAATTTCGTTCCCATCGGGGCGCTCTCCGGGTTTACCGTGCTCGAGTCGGTCATCATCGGGCTGGCGGTGATGTACAGTTCAACGGCTGTCGTCATCAAGATGCTGACAGACAGAGACGAGGCGACATCCCTCCACGGGAAGATTGATGTCGGCGTCCTGCTGGTACAGGACATCGTCGTGGTCATTCTGCTGGCGGTGCTGGCCGCCGGCCGTCCCGAAAGCGCCGGTGAGGTCGCGAGAACGCTCGCGGTCGTTTTGGTGCTCGTTGCGGTCGTGACCGTCGCCGCGCTCGCGGCATCGAAGTATGCACTCCCGCGGGTGTTCCGCCGTATCGCGGACAACAAGGAGATATTCTTCCTCGTCGCCATCTCGTGGGCATTTCTCTTTGTCTTCGTGTCCGACAACGTCAACCTCTTTTTAGAGCCGCTTGGGCTGACGGCGTACCTCTCCATCGAGATGGGGGCCTTCCTCGCCGGACTTGCCATCGCGCAGTTGCCCTACAGCAAAGAGCTGCAAAACCGGGTGAACCCGCTTACTGACCTGTTTGTGATGATATTCTTTGCTTCCGTCGCGCTCGATATCCAGGCGCGAGAGCTACTGTTCTACTGGCGGGAAGCCATCGTCGTGGCGGTCGTGTTGATGGTGGCGAAGTTCCTCATCTTCTTCGTCCTCATCAACTGGCAGCGGTTCGACATCGAGACAAATTTCCTCGGAAGCCTCTACATGATTCAGGTCAGTGAATTCGGTATCGTCGTCGGCGTCGCGGCGCTGGCTGGTGATTTCATCGGTGTCGAAGTGCTCGGGTTCCTGACGCTTGTCGCGCTGATTACGATGGCCGTCTCGGTGTACTTCATTGAGTTCGGCGACCGACTCTTCGAGCGGTTCGAGCCGTGGCTGTCGCAGTTCGAACCGAAGGAGACGTTCAGCGAGGGAGGCAAGGCATACAACGGCCACGCCGTCGCAATCGGCTACGACGACGTGACGCGGAACGTGCTGCCGCTCCTCGACGAGTATTACGACGACGTCGTTGTTATCGACCGCCGCGTCGACCACATCGAGGCGCTACAGGCAGAGGGCTTCGACGCCATATATGGCGATGTCGCAAGTTCGACGATACGAAAGGACGCGGCGCTGAAGAAGGCCGACTTCGTGTTCTCGTCGTCGGACCAGCCCGCAGTGAATAAAACTATCATCGACGAGGTCGGCGAGGGGACGACCGTTTTCGTTGAAGCACGAAGCGATGCCGGGGCCGAAATCCTGTACGAGTACGGGGCCGATTATGTTGTAAACAGCTTCAACCTCGCCGCAGACCGACTCACGGCCTACTTAGAGGCATACCTCGACGGCCGCCCGACGTTCGACCGTGCCATCGAAACCGACACCGAGCTACTCCGGAACCCGGACCCGTTCCCGAAAACCCACGAGCAGATGGTAGGTGAACTCGATGACTGACAGCGACAGCCGACAGCTGGCCGAGGCTGCGGGCATACCGTCGACCAGCCTGAGAGGAGGCGTGGCCAATGAGTGACCTGTTGACCATCGTCTCGGTGATGTTCATCGTCGCCGGGCCGTTCCTGCTCCTTGCTAACCGGTATGATATCCCGGCGGTGCCGCTGCTCATCCTTGCTGGCATCGTCGCCGGCCGATTCTTCGAAGAGCAGGGACTCGTTCTCGAGCTGGCCCGCTACGGCGTTGCCCTCCTCGTGTTCTCGTTTGGTGTCGGCATCCAGTTGGATTCCCTCAGAACGGTCTTGGCCGACAGCGAACTCGCCGCGCTGGGTCAAATCGGGGTCGTCGGGGCGCTCGGTACGGGCTTCGGTGTGGTCGTCGGGCTGCCGCCCGTCGAGGCGGCCCTGTTCGGTATCGCTGCTGCGCTTTCGTCGACGATTGTCGCAACGGCGTTGCTACAGCGGGAGATATGGATGGACCTCGTCCACGGCCGGCTGGCGGAGTCTATCAACTTCGTGCAGGACCTGTTTGCGGTCGGCGTGCTTCTCATCATCAGCGCCGAGGCGTTTGCCGCTGACCCGATAGCGACGCAGTTGGGGTACGGACTGGTGTTGTTCGCGGCCGCGGTGGCTATCAATCGGTATCTCTTTGACGCGCTCGGACGGCTGGCCGGCGGCTCCGACGAACTGATGATAATCGGGGCCGTCTCGCTGCTCGTCGTCTTCATCGGCGCGGCCGAGGTCTTCGGCGTCTCGATTGCCGTCGGGGCCTTCGCTGCGGGGCTGGCTATCCGCCACGAACCGGGGACGCATCTCGGCCTGTTCAACGGTGTCGAGTCGCTGAAGGACTTCTTTGTCGCCATCTTCTTCGTCACCGTCGGGGCGCTCGTCGTCGTCCCGTTCGTCGATGCCGGAACCGCCGAATCGATAAACAAGCTGTTGCTGGCCGGGGGACTCGTCGTACTGGCCGGGCTCGTAAAGCCGGCCGTCACGATTGCCATACTCATGTACAAGGGGTACGAGGCGCGGACGGCGACGCTGACGGGGGCTACCTCGGACCAAGTGAGCGAGTTCGCGCTCATCATCGCCATCGAGGCGTTCCTGCTCGGGCTCTTGACGCAGATAACGCTCGACGCTGTCGTCCTCGCGGCTGTCGTGACGATGGTCACCTCGAGTCTCACCCAGCGACACGACGAAGCCATCTACCGCTGGCTCTCCAAGCGAGGGCTGTTGCCGAGCCGTCACGGGAAGGTCGATTCGATGAGTGATGTTCCGGACGACATCAGCGACCACATCGTTGTGGTTGGCTACGGCCACACCGGAAAGCCGGTGGTGGCCGCTTGTGAGGAACTCGACGTGCCGTACGTAGTCATCGAAAACGACCCGGCGAGACACGATGCGGTGCAAAGAGAGTGTGACGCGTATATCTTCGGCGACGCGATGGACCAGTACACGTGGGAGAAAGCAAACGTCACCGACGCAGCGCTTGTCATGTCGATGGTCGACTTCGAGCCCGTCTCGCAACGACTGCTGTCGTTCGACCTCGAGGCGGACCTCGTCCTCCGGGCCGGCGACGAGCAAACCGCGCTGCGGCTGCTTGATGCGGGGGCGACCTACGTCAGCGTCCCGGACCTGCTGGCCAGCGAGGAACTCATCGGCCGCGTTCGCGCGGTGCTCGAAGGCGAGACGACACCGGCGGAGCTACGGGCGGAGCAACGAGAACGGCTCAAGTAACGGGCCTGAACGCGGCGTATTACAAGACGTAACTACTTGATGTGGCCTTCGCGGCGCAGCTGGTTCGCGTCGGCTTCCTCGTACCGCCACTCGATGTCGGCCTTCTCGTCTTGCCAGTCCCACGGTTCGATGAGAACGACATCGTCCTTGTTGATCCACGTTCGGAAGCGCATCCGACCGGGAATCCGGCCCATGCGCTCTTTACCATCGTTACACTGGAGGCGAACGCGCTGGCCGCCGAGCATTTCGGTCACCGTCGCAAACATCTCGCTGTCGTCCGGCATGCGGAGATCCTTCCGCTGTGTTTCCTCTGTCACAAGATATATAGACAGCGTAGACGGTTAAGTGGTCGCTTTTTTCTCACCACTGGCCCGAGTCCAGACGGATATCACGTCCACCGTGCTGGCCGAACGCTTATCCCGAAACACGCCAAAAAGGCCATAGATGGCGACAGCCGCCGAGGATACGGAGTATATCGAGGGGCCACTGTTGGCGGAGGGGCTGCTCGAAAAACGACGCTACCAGCTCAAACTCGCCGAGACCGCCGCCGAAGACCACACGCTTGTCTGTCTGCCGACCGGACTCGGTAAGACCGCGGTGAGCCTGCTGGTAACCGCCGAACGGCTGGCCGACCGAGGCGGCAAGGCGCTCCTGTTAGCGCCGACAAAGCCGCTGGTCCAACAGCACGCCGCCTTTTATCGCGAGGCATTGACGCTTGCCGACGACGAGGTCGTTGTGTTCACCGGTGCTGTCCGCCCGGACGACCGTGCCGCGCTGTGGGAGGACGCCAGCGTCGTCTGTGCGACCCCGCAGGTCGTCGAAAACGACCTCGTCGGCAACCGGGTCTCGTTGCGACCGGTGACCCACCTCACCGTCGACGAATGTCACCGGGCGACCGGCGATTACGCATACAACTACATCGCCGAGCGGTACCACGAGGATGCCGCGAAGCCGCTGGTGACGGCGATGAGCGCCTCGCCCGGCGGCGACAAAGAAGAGATACTCACCGTCTGTGACAACCTCGGGCTCCGTGAGGTGGCGGTGATGACGGAGGCTGATGCCGATGTCGACGAGTACACCCACCACACCGATGTCGAGTGGGAGCGGGTCGAGCTTCCCGAGGCAGTCATCGACATCCGCGACAACCTCAACGAGGTCATCACGGAGCGCCTGACGAAGCTGAAAGAGCTGGGCGTCACCACATCGACGGACCCGAACATGTCCCAATCGCAGCTCAACGCCATCCGGGCGAAGCTGCAGGAACTCATCAATAACGACGACAGTAGCGGCTACAAGGGAATGAGCGCTCACGCCGAGATTATGAAACTCCGGCGGGCCGTCGAACTCGTCGAGACACAGAGCGTCGAGTCGGTTCGGCGGTATTTCGAGCGCCAGCGCGAGGACGCGAAATCCTCGGGCGCATCGAAGGCCAGCCAGCGGTTCGTCAGCGAGCCGCGGGTACAGGCTGCGATGCGAAAAGCCACGGCGTTCGATGACCTCCACCCGAAGTTCCGTCGAACGCGGATTCTGCTCGCCCAGACGCTCGGCATCGAGGGCGGCGAGCGAGTCATCGTCTTCACCGAATCGCGCGACACCGCCGAGAGTCTGACGGCGTTTCTCGGCGAACACTTCGAGACGCGGCGGTTCGTCGGCCAAGGCGACAAGGACGGCTCCGATGGGATGACACAGACCGAACAAAAAGAGACGCTCGATGCCTTCCGGAGCGGGGAGTTCGAGGTGCTCGTCTCGACATCGGTCGCCGAAGAGGGACTGGACGTTCCGGATGTCGACCTCGTGTTGTTCTACGAGCCGGTGCCGAAGGGCATCCGCTCCATCCAGCGGAAGGGCCGCACCGGGCGGGCCAGCGACGGTCGGGTGGTCGTTCTGCTGGCCGAAGACACCCGCGACGAGGCGTTCTTCTGGATGTCGCGAAACGAAGAAAAGCGGATGGAAGAAGAGCTCCGGAAGCTGAAATCCATCGAGGGTGAAATCGAAGCCGAAATCGCACAGGCCGACCTCGGGTCGTTCGCCGAAGCTCCACCGGAAGGAAGCGAGGAAAGCGAACACACAGCAGAGGACGAAGCCGAGTCCGGTGAGGCGGAGCCGCCTGACAGCGGGGGCGGAGAATCCAACGACGGAAACCAGGCGGAAACATCGGGCGATACGGCCGAAGTAGCTCCCGATACGGACAGCAACGGTGGCGACGCGGCAGAGCCCGCGGAAGACGCCGACAGACAGGTTGGGCTAACCGACTTCGCCGCCGAAGCGGACGGGACAGACACGGACGAAGCGGGCACGGTGGCAACGGCGGCCCCGGAGGGCGAAACGGTCGAAATCGTCGCCGACCAGCGGGAGCTTGACTCACACATCGCCCGGGACCTCTCGATGCGTGACGGAGTCGAGACGCGGCTGGAGACGCTCGCGGTCGGCGACTACGTCCTCTCCGATAGGGTCGTCGTCGAACGGAAGGCCGTCGAAGACTTTCTGGAGACGCTCGTCGGCGGTGACCGCTCGATGTTCGAGCAGGTGGGGGCAGCGGCCCGCCACTACGGCCGCCCCGTTGTCATCATCGAAGGCGAGGGACTCTACGAGCGACGAAACGTCCATCCCAACGCCATCCGGGGCGCGGTCGCCTCGCTTGCGGTCGACTTCGGTGCGAGCGTGCTGCGAACGACCGACACCGACGAGACGGCCGACCTGCTGGAGGTAATCGCAACCCGCGAACAGGAGACCGACGACCGAAGCGTCTCCGTCCACGGCGAGAAAGGCGGCAAGACGCTGGCCGAAAAACAGGAGTACGTCGTCAGCGCCGTCGCCGAGGTCGGTCCCGTGACGGCTCGGGCACTGCTCGAACACTTCGGCAGCGTTGAGGCGGTGATGAGCGCCGACGAGGAAGCATTACAAGCAGTCGACGGCGTCGGCGACGTGACCGCCGAGCGGATACGCGACGTGACCGGAACCACCTACGCCGACAGCAGCTAGAGTCGGCGAATCGTCTGTAGCGTCTCGGCGGCCTCGCGGGCGGCCGCAAGCAGGTCGCGTTTGCGGCCGATATCGCTGGTCTCTGCGGCCTGTTGGGTGAGCGCTGCGATTTCGTCGGCGAGCGTCGCCTCCGTGGAATCGAAGCCGCTACCGGTCGGCCGGCGGTCGCGGGGGGCTTTGCGTCGTCCGGTCGACTCGTGGGCATCAGGTGTCGACGGCTCCGAGGGCTCGCTCCGTGCCGGGGGGTCGACGCGGGCGGGCCGCCGTTCGTCGGTGGTTGCAGGGCGGCGGTCGACATCAGGTTCCGGCTCGGCTTCGGCCGGGGCGTCCGCGCCGGGGTCGCGGCCGCGCTCGGGAGCAGCCTCCGACGCCGATGGCTCGTGGGCGTCAGCCGATGGCGCAGGCTCGGCATCCGTGTCGGTTTGCGCGTCGGTGTCGGGTGAGGCGTTCGAGCCCGCCTCGCTGTCGGCCCCAGTGTCCGCGCCAGCACCGGCGTCTGCCGGGTCCACGAGGTCGCCGTCCTCGGTGACGACCTGCTGGCAGGTCGGGCAGAACTCCTGTCCCTCGTGGCGGAAAACCGGCGAGTGACACTCGGGGCAGTGTCGGTTCGTCATGGTCGCACCCTGCAAGAGCAGCTCGCTCATCCGCTCTGAGGCCTCCCGTTTTTGCTTGTCCTGCTCGTATTTCTCGCGGAGCTTTTCGCGTTCTTTCTCCCGGTCGAAGTCGCTCATATACGCACAAAGGCGGCTTTGCCGCAAAAGGACTGCGCTCGGCACCGCCACGGCGACCGGCGGTTTTTAACCGGTGAGGGACCCACACACCGGTATGCAGGTGAAATCACGTCACCACCTCCGGTCGGACGAAATCGACGCCCTCGAAGAGCGGCTCGCCGACCGGCTCGGTGTCACCCCGGACGGCGACAGCTACGAGCGCGTCGAGTTCGACGACGTTGACCGCGAGGTCGTCCTCGTCGACGGCGAACCGCTCGTTGCCTCTTTCGACGACGACCTCTTTTTGACCGTCCGCGGGGCCAACGAGTACGCCCCCGACAGCCACGTCGTGACAGTCGACTCGGGGGCAGTCTCGTTCGTCTCCGACGGCGCGAACGTGATGCGCCCCGGTATCACGGAAGCGACAGCCGACATCGAGCCCGGCGACCTCGTTGTCATCGTCGAAGAAGCCCACGGCAAGGCACTGGGTGTCGGCCGCGCCGAGGCCGACGGCGACGACATGGTCGGCGACTCCGGAAAGGTCGTCGAGACGCTCCACCACGTCGGCGACGACCTGTATGAATTCCACGTGTAGACATACCACAGGAATCGGGCCGGCCGTCGACTGCGTTGGGGATGCATTCCGGCCACAAAGTATACCAGACGGCTGGAAGCGGCTGTCACGTCTGACGTAAGACCTATGCCGCCCGCAGTCGGTTGCTCGTATATGGGACTCATGAGCAAGCTTCTCGGCGGAAACTCCCACAGCGCCGAGGACTACGTTGAGCTGGATGTCGACGACTTCGACGCCAGCGAGGCGGGCGCGGCCTCCGTACAGGTCCGCTTCACCGACATCAGCGAGAAAAACGACGTCATCGACATCAAAGACGCCGTCTACGACGGCGACATCGTCATCGCGGACATCATCCGGCATACGACGAGCGACCGGACGATGGAACACATTCTCGACGAACTCAAGCAGGTCGCAAACGAGGTCGGCGGCGATATCGTCCAAAAGGAAGACGACCAGCTCATTATTACGCCGGCAGGCGTCGGTATCTCGCGGTCGAAAATCGGCCGATAGCGTCAGTCGTCGGCGGGGCCATCGTCGCCATCGCTTCGGAACCGGTCCCACAGCCAAATCAGGATGAGAAACGGCGCCAGCGGCACCAATAGCAGCATCGCGCCGATGCCGATGACGGAGTCGAGTATCTTGTTGCCGAGCGAGGTCTTCTTCGGCGTCACCGGGGTTACGGTGTCGGGCATACGCGGCGGTAGCACCCGATGGGGCAAAACAGTATCGCGGCGTCGTCGACCCGTTCTTTTCAAGTGTCTCAACCGTCTACCGCAGACAACGAATGAGCGAGGACTTCTACTCGGTTTTGGGCGTCTCGCGGGACGCCGACGAGGACGAGATCAAACAGGCGTATCGGAAAAAGGCCTCCGAGTATCATCCGGACGTTTCGGACGACCCGAACGCCGAGGAGAAGTTCAAGCAGGTAAAGAAGGCAAAGGAGGTGCTCCTCGACGACGAGAAGCGGCGGATGTACGACCAGATGGGCCACGAGCGCTTCCAGGAGGCCGAAAAGCGCGGCGCGACCGACACCGACCGCGGCCGCGGCGGCATGGGCGGCATGGGCGGTGGCGGAATGGGAGGCATGAACGACATCTTCGAGCAGTTCTTCGGCGGTGGCGGGCGCTCCCAATCCCGCTCGGGCCCGAGGCAGGGGTCGGACCTCAAAACGCGGCTGAAAGTCGACCTCGAAGACGCCTACCACGGCGTCACAAAGCAATTGACCGTCACCCGGCCGGAGGAGTGCCCCGACTGTGACGGGGCGGGCCATCCGCCGGACGCCGACTCGCGGACCTGTTCGGCCTGCGACGGTCGCGGCCAGCAGACGACGGTTCGGCAGACCGCGCTCGGACGCGTCCAGCAGACCCGCGAGTGCCCACAGTGTGACGGTAAGGGGACCATCTACTCCGAGACGTGTTCGACCTGCCGCGGCGACGGGCAGGTCCGAAACGAGACCACCCTGCAGGTTGAGGTACCGGCCGGTATCCGCGACGGACAGACGCTCCGGATGGACGGCGAGGGCGCGCCCGGCGAGAACGGCGGCCGGAAGGGCGACCTGCTCGTCGAAATCCGCATCGACGACCACGAGACCTTCGAGCGGGACGGCGACGACCTCCGGTGTCGCCATCCGATTTCGTTCCCACAGGCGGTTTTCGGCGACACCGTCGAGGTGCCGACGCTCGACGGCGCTGTCGAGATGGACGTTCCGGCCGGCACCCAAAGCGGCGAGACGTTCCGGCTGCGGGGCAAGGGGATGCCGCGGCTCAAACGGCGCGGCCACGGCGACCTCTACGTACAGGTCCGAGTGGTCACTCCGGAGAGTCTCAACGAGGAACAGCGGGAAGCGCTTGAGGCCTTCGCCGAAGCCGGCGGCGAGGAAATCGACGTCGAGCAGGGCTTCTTCGAGAAGCTCAAAAGCAGTTTCTAGCGGGTTTCAGACCCGAAACCGGAACTCGCCTTCGGCGTCGACAAAGCGTCCGGCGAGGCCGGCACCGAAGGCGTAGGCGACGCGTTCTGCGCCACCCTGTAGTCTAGCGGCGAGGCCCTGCTGTGGTTCGAGTTCGGTCGTTTCGACCTCGGTGCCGAGCACCTCTTCGAGCCGCTCGCAGACCTCGTCTTTCGTTCCGAGGTCGTCGACCAGCCCGCGTTCGAAGGCCTCCTCTCCGAGGAAGACCTTCGCCTCCGTCTCCCGGACGGCTGACGGCTCCATCTCTCTGCCCTCGGCGACGGTTTCGACGAACTGGTCGTAGTAGTCGTCGACGATGCCCTGCAGGTACTGCCGCTCGTCGTCGCCGAGGTCGTCGAAGGGAACGCCAGCCTCCTTGTACTCGCCGGCGGTGAGCTGTTCGTACTCGACGCCGGCCCGGTCGAGCAGCTCGGCGGCCGTCATGCGGGAGCCACGGACGCCGATAGAGCCGACGACGCTGCCGCGGCGGGCCCACAGTTCGTCGCAGCCGCTGGCTATCCAGTAGCCGCCGCTAGCACAGGCGTCGGTCGTGTAGGCGACCGTTGGGCCGTCGAAGGCCTCCGCAGCCAGCCGGATGTCGTCGCTGGGGACGACCGCGCCGCCGGGCGTGTTGAGACGCAAAAGGAGCGCCTCGACGTTGTCATCAGCGTCGGCGTCCTCGATTTGCTCGACGATATCGTCGGCACCGGGTGACCCGGGGGGCGAAAGCGGCATTCCACCGCCGCCGTCGCGGGTTATCGGTCCCTCAACGGCGACCTCGGCGACGTTGTACCCCGGCGCGAGGCTGGTGGCGATGTTGCCACCGATGCGGAGTCCAACGGTGGCGGCGACGATGACGAAGACGACGCCAACGAGGTCGGCCATCGTCGTGGGCACCTCGATAAAGATGACCCAGCCGGCGACGGCGACGACGGCGGCAACAAAAACACCAAGTACGACTCGGCTTGCGGTTGCGATACGGCTCATCGTCTGCATGCAAGGACGGCCACCTGTTAAAACTGGGCGACCGCGGCTAGACGCCAGCGCCTTTCTCGGAGAGGCCGACAAGCAGCGAGCCGACGGCCATGAGCATCGCCGCGACCCCCGCCGCAGCACCCGGGACGGGCGTGTTGACGAAGCTCGTCGAGAGAATCAGCACGCTGCCGACGACGAGCGCGGCGAGCCCGGCTCCGAGCTTCTGTGTATCCGTTGCCATATGCGCTTTTCAGTGAGTCTCCAGCATAAAGCCAGCGGAACCGACCGGTTGGAACCGGCAACCGCTCGACTTCCGAAACGTGTATGCTCGGGACCGCCGAAGGCCGGGCGTGAGCGACGAACGCGACGTAGACGCCCTGCGGACCGTCGCCGACTACCAGTTCGGACGCGGGGCCGGCGAGGCGCTGTTCGACGGCGAGGTCGAAATCCAGCGGACGGGGTCGGGACGCCCACAGCAGGTGCTGGTCGATGGCGAGCGGGTCGTCTCCTACGGGACTGACGGACGGGTTACACTGAGTGCCGTCGGCGGAAAACGACTGCAGACAGCGCTGTCGCCGCCTGCCTACCGCGTCATCGTCGGCGACGACAGCGAGCCGTTCGTCCGCGATGAAAAGAACGTTTTCGCGAAGTTCGTCCGCGAGGTCGACCCCGCGATTCGCCCCGGCGACGAGGTACTCGTCGAACACTACGACGGCGACCTTCTGGCGGTCGGGCGAGCGGAGCTTTCCGCCGCCGCGATGGCCGACTTCGAAACCGGGATGGCGGTCGCGGTCCGCGACGGGAATCCGGAGTAAACAGCCGACCACGACGTGGCGGAACATCAGGCTTTTTGCACCGCCGTACCGTCTGTACACGTATGTTCGGAGGAGGCGGCGGACTGAACCCGCGCAAGATGAAGCAGATGATGAACCAGATGGGTATCGACCTCGAAGAAATCGACGCCGAGGAGGTCGTCATCCGTACAGCCGACGAGGAACTCGTCTTCGACGACGCTGAGGTCCAACTAATGGACGCTCAGGGCCAGCAGACCTATCAGGTCGTCGGCGAGCCCGAGAGTCGCGAGCGAGGCGACAGCGGCTCCGAAGACGACAGCGAGACCGAAAGCGGCGGCGAGTTCTCCGAGGACGATGTCGAAATCGTCGCCCAGCGGGCCGGCGTCAGCGAATCGACAGCCCGGGAGACGCTCGAGGAGACCGGCGACCTCGCGGCGGCCGTCCAGAAGCTGGAGTGACACGCGCCGACCGCCGCGTGCTCGTCGTACGCGGCAACCGCGAGTTCCTGCTTGAGCCGGGCGCGACACAGGAAACAGACCTCGGGGTGCTCGAACTCCCGGAGGACATCGAGCCCGGCACGACCGTCGAGACGCATCTGGACGAATCCTTCGAGGTCCGCCGGCTCCGCGGCCCGGACCTCTTCGACCATCTCGAACGAACCGGCGCGCCGATGATGCCCCGCGACATCGGCCTCGTCGTCGGTCACACCGGCGTCGCTGCGGGCGACCGAGCACTCGACGCCGGCACTGGAACGGGCGTGCTCGCGGCGTATCTCGGCCGGCTCGGCGTCGAGGTGACGACCTACGAGCGCGACCCCGAGTTCGCCGAGGTCGCACGCGAGAACATGGAGACGGCGGGCGTCGCCGACAATGTCACCGTCGAGACCGGCGATATCGCAGCCACCATCGACGACCTCAAGGGACCGTTCGACCTGATAACGCTTGATACCGGCGACGCCCCCGAGGTCGTCGCACAGGCCGACGACCTGCTCGCGTCCGGCGGCTTCATCGCCACGTACTCGCCGTTTGTCGAGACAGCGCGGGCGTGCGCCGAGGCGGCACGTGAGGCTGGCCTCGACGATGTCGAGACGCTGGAGACCATTCAGCGGGAGATGGACTTCGACGACCGCGGCTCTCGCCCCTCGACGGCCGGGGTCGGACACACCGGCTATCTCACGTTTGCGCGGTTTCTGCCGTCGCTCGAATGAGCGACAGGAGCTCCGTTTCGAAGGCGTCGGGCGCAACATCGACCCACCGTTCGACGCCGTCGCTTGGGTACGCACCACCTGCGACGAGGAACCCATCCTCGTACCACAGCGCCAACGCGCCGACAACATCGACTGTGGCTCCGTCAGCATCGACGGTCCCATAGAACGGTGTCAGCGCCGCCTCGGCGTCCGCAACGCGGACCGACCGGGTGTCGCCGGCGGAGACACCCTCGATGCCGCGGGCGCGGAGTTCGGCTGCGAAATCCTGTTTTGATTCTCTGACCGCGTGCGGTCTGCCAACCGTCTCGAGAAGCGGCGGCGACGGAGAGACGGCGAGCCGTGAACTGAAAAAGAACCGCCAGACACGGTCTGGGCCACCGGCAGCGGCGATGCGCTCCCGGAGGTCGGCGTCCTCGTAGATGACGGTCTCAGCACGGACTGAAACGCCGAACCCCTCGAAGACGGTCCGGCTGCGGTTCTTCGCGTGGGTCCAGCCGCCGTCCAGCGCCGACTCGGGAACGGGCACCGACATGCAGCCGTATTGGGCTGAGCCGGTCAAAAATGTGAGCAGAGAGGTCGCCAGAGTCAGTCGCCGCGCTGCTCGACGTACTGGCGGGTCCCGCCCAGAAGTACGTAGTCAGTCTCTTGGAGGTCGGCGACTGTCGGCGAACCGGTGACGAACATCGCCGTCCGGAGTTCAGTTTTCAAATCCTCGATGCGCTCGACGACGGCTTCGGTGCCCGATGCGGCCGGTTCGAGGAACGGCTTGGCGAGACCGCCGGCGCGGGCTCCCAAGGCGATGGCCTTCGCGACATCGAGGCCCGTTCGGACGCCGCCGCTGGCGACGACGCAGTCGTGTTCGGCGGCGCATTCGAGCGTGCTGACCGCGGTCGGGACGCCCCACTCGCGGAACAGTTCGCCGACGCGCTCCTGTCTGGAGGCCCCGACGGCGGCCGCGCGGTAGGCTTCGACGCCGGACCACGTCGTACCGCCCTTGCCGGCGACGTCGATTGCGTCAACGCCGGCATCGGCGAGCCGGCGTGCCGTTTCAGCGGCGAACCCGTTGCCGGTCTCCTTGACGACGACCGGCACTGAGAGACCGTCGACGACCCGTTCGATGGCCGGCAAGCATCCCCGAGCGTCGACATCGCCCTCCGGCTGGACCGCTTCCTGCAGGAAGTTCAAGTGGACGGCGAGCGCGTCGGCGTCTATCATCTCGACGGCGCGTTCGACGGTTTCGAGGTCGTACTCTTTGAGCTGTGCGGCCCCGAGGTTCCCGTAGAGAAACGCGTCCGGGGCGGCCTCGCGGACGACGGTGTAGGATTCGAGGACGCCCTCGTCGTCGAGTTCAAGCCCGGCCCGTTGGCTGCCGACGCCCATCGCGATACCTGTCTCGGCGGCGGCGGCCGCAAGCGCCCGGTTGATATCGGTCGTGTTGGCGTGGCCGCCGGTCATGCTCTCGATGACTATCGGCGCGTCGAGTTCAGCACCGAGGAAGGGGATGCTGGTGTCGATATCATCGTAGTGGACGTCGGGCAACGCCTCGTGAACCAGACGGACATCGCCGAGCCCGGTGCCGCCGGATTCGACATCTTCTTCGCGGATGATTCGCACGTGGTCGTCCTTGCGGTCCTCCGTCTCAGACGGCTCCGAGTCCGGCATTGTCGCCGGCTACAGGGTCAGGAACGAAAAGGTTTGCCGATGTAGTCGAAACCGGTGGTCAGAGCCCGGCGAAGACGGCGACTCGGCTAGCGAGACTGAACGTGACTAGCCCGCCGGCAGCTACCATTCCGAGGAAGCCAGTCAGCTGTCCGAAGCTGGTGACGAGGCTGCCACCGTAGTCCTGCTGTGTCTCCTCGGCTGCACCGGTCTCCTCGGATTCGTCGCCGGCATCACCGCTTTCCGACCCGTCTGCATCGAACTCGACGTCCAGTTCTAGTTCGAACCAGTTGGTTCCTGATTCGGTGACCGGAAGCTCAAGCTGGGAGTCGATAATCGTGTCACCGGTTGTATCATCGACGAGGAACTCATTGTCCACGAGCGTCGCGGAGCCAGAGTCGTCGCTGAAGGAGCCGTCACCGCTAAGAGCACCGCTGTCGCCAGTTGTCGTATCGATTTCGAAGCTGAACGTCGTGTCCGGGTCCCCACCGACGGCGACTTCGAGTTCACCGGTTGCCGTCATCTCACCGGTTTCTTCGTTGATTTCACCCGAAAGACCGTCGGGTGCGCTGACTTCGGCTTCAACGCCTGAATCAGTCACGAGCGTCGGGAACACCGTCTGCTCTGATTCCCACGTACCGTCGTCGATTGTGCCGACGATTCGGATGTGACTGTCGTCGTCACCCTGTACTGGGAAGGCAAGTCCCTCCTCAATGGCTTGGTCTTCGCCGTCCTCGGCAAAGGAGATGAACCCGCCTTGGCTGTGAGCGACAAAGGACTCACCGTCGACTTCGACCTCAGCGGGTTCCGCTGCCGACTCACCGCTGGTGGATTCGTCATCGTCAGACGCTTCGGCGGCCGACTGTTCCGGGTCGTCCTCTTTGTCGGCCTCGTCTTCGTCTTCCGCAGCCGCTGTGTCCGGTGTTTCACCTTCTTCGATATCGACGCTGAGTTCGAGTTCGAGCCAGTTTTCACCCGGAGAGGTCGCCGGAAGGTCAAGCACTGTATCGATCGTATCGTCGCCGCTCTCGTCGGAAACGAGGTACTCATTATCGACCACGGTAACGGACCCGCCGTCGGCATCGAGGTCTCCGCTTCCGTCGAGCGCACCGCTTCCGTCAGTGGTAAGTTCGACATCGAAACTGAAGCTCCCGGCGTCAGGGATAGTCACAGTCAGGGTTCCTTCCACGGTCATGTAATCGCTTTCGGGGTCGAGTTCACCCTCCAGACCGTCCGGAACAGACACCTCGGCTGTGATGCCGTCTGCATCGAGGTCCGGGAAGTCGACCGATGTCGAACGCCACGTGTCGCCGTTGTAGGTTCCTTCGACTTCGATTGCGCCGTCGTCATCGCCTTCCGCAGGGAGCTCAAGGCCCTCCTCGCGGGCAGTCTCGACGTCGTCGGGCTCAGAGAAGGAGATGAAACCGCCTTGGCTCGTTACGGAAACCGTATCGGCTCCCTCTGCATCTTCAGCCTCGTCGTCATCCGCCTCGACGACGACCTCGGCGCTTGCAGTATCGTCTTCCGTTTCTATTTCAGCGGTGTGTTCTCCAACGTCGTCTGTGCTGGTCTCCCAATCGAAGAAGACGGAAGCCTCTTCCTCAACGTCGAGGGTGACCGATTCTGTCATCGAGTCGTCGCCGACTGACAACACAACATCCTGTGTGCCCGCGCCGTCACCGACGTTTTCGATTGTGGCGACGATTTCGGCCGTTTCACCGGCGGTAACCTCATCCCCGACGAGGATGGCTTCTAACGCGGGGTCGCCAGCTTCGAGCGCGATATCGCGTTCGGTGGTCTCGTCTTCCTCAATTTCGACTTCAACTGTCGTCTCGTAGTAGCCATCCGCGTCGACCGCAAGGTCGTACGTACCAACAGGGAGGTCGAACGCATACGAGCCGTCCTCATCGGTTTGGGTTGCATCCAGCTCGTCGACAACGTTCACATCCGCGTTAGCTATCGGGTCGCCGGCTTCTGATTCGACAGTGCCTTCGACGGAGCCGGTCGGAACGTCAGTGTCGGTTATTTCGATATCAAGCGGCAGCTCAATCCAGTTTTCACCTTCCTCCGTCGAAGGGAGCCCCAGTCCGCTGTCGACGGTACTGTCGCCGGTCGTGTCCTCAACGAGGAACTCGTTGTCGACGACGGTCACTGCACCGCCGTCGTCGGCGATATCACCACTACCGGACAACGCATTGCTGTCGTCTGTCAGCGAGGCTATCTCAAACTCGAAGGACGTATCCTCGTCGTTGTCGATGACGACCCGGAACTCACCCTCGGCGGTCATGTGGTCAGCGTCCTCATCAATGTCGCCGTACAGTTTCTCGTCGACGTACACGTCAACATCCATGCCGCTGGCCTCAAGCGTGGGGAACGAAACTTCTGTCGACTGCCACGAGCCGTCGTCGAATATCTCGCCACGTATCTGGATCGGGGTTTCGTCGTCACTCCGAGCCGGGAACTCAACGCCCTCCTCGCGGGCGTCAGCCTCAGTCTCTTCGTTGAAGGCGACGAATCCACCCTGACTCACCGCAGTGAATTCACCGACCTGCGGTCCGTCCGGCCCGCTTGGCCCGTCGTCTTCGAGTTCGTCAACGATGTCGACTTTCCCGTGGCCCCACCAGACATCGTCGCCATCATACGACTCCAGTTCGGTCGTGCCGTGCCACATCTGTGAGTCGTCCGTGACATCTATTTCAGCAGTCTCGCCCGCGTAATCGCTGAGGGACGCAAACTCAAGCGTGACGAGCGTGACGTTCATATCGGGCGAGGCTTCGCCGTCCGCGACCTCAGCAATCATCTCGTCGTACGCGTTTTCGAAAGCGTTGGGATTCCATTCAACCGACACGGTACCATTGTCCTGCTCTACGTCGAGGTCTTCATCCTCCGCGAGGAACGACTCGGCGCTGTCGAAGACGAGTATTTCATCGTCGTAGTCAACTGTCAAGTCGTAGGCAGTCACATCGCCGTCGCCGTCTTCGGTGAAGTCGATAGCCTCGATGTCGACTGCAACCCGGTCGCCCGCCTCGCCTTCGGCATCCTCGGGAACAACAGCGTAGTCGACGACCTCCGACGCCGGGACATCGGTGCTTGCGTGTGTGTCCGCCGGCCCTGCATTCGTTTGTGGCGCCCCAGCCGCGGTTGCTGGGACCGCCGTAAGACAGAGCAAAGCGACGGCAAGAGCCACGACTCCCACCCCCGCCAGCGTCCTGCGATGTGTTCTCCGAAGAGCTCCGGCTTCGGTATCGGTGCTGTATCCCCCGTCGTCATTCGCCGATTCGGCCGGCGATAGATCGCTACGTGCTTGCATTAGTACTGCAAACCCCCCATCTACAACCGCATGTTAAAAACACACATATATAACAGGAATGGAATTATGAGTGAGTTTGTTTCCGTTTCCCAGAAGCGACCAAATAAAAGGAGACACCCGGAGTTGCTACGTCGCCGTTAAAACAGCTAGTGGTCGTCCTCGCGCCACTTGTGTTCGCACTCGGTACAGGTGAAAAAGCGCGTCTCCGATTCGTCGGCGGCACGAATCTGCTTCATCTCGTAGCGGGCGCGGTCGTTACCACACTCGGGGCAGTTGACCCGCGTCGTCGGACCGATTTCGGAGTCGTCGACCTCAGACATGTCGACCGGGCCGCTGTCGGTGTCTTGGCCCTCAGTCGTCGTCATCCGGTCGGCGTCGTCGTCTCCCTGCTGTTTCTCGAAGCCACAGGAGCGACAGACCCACAGCCCGTCCTCGCTGTGCATCATCGAACCGCATTCGTCGCAGAATTCCATACCGGCATATCGGTTGGGCCGTGTATTTAAACAGCCGGGTTCGGCGACTCCGGAGAAAACAACTGACCGAGTGTGCGCTTTCGGAAACATCTTAGGCGAACCGACCGTCCGTTCGATAGATGTTCGGGACGGACCGCCGAGTCGTCGTGCTGGCGCTTGCCCGCATGGCGGACGCGGTCGCGAACTCGTTTCTCATTATCGTGCTGCCGCTGTATATCGCCAGCGGCGAGCTCGCGTTGCCCGCCTTCGAGGGGGCAAGCGTCCTCGGTATCCCGCTGACTGTCGAGCTACTCATCGGCGTCGCGCTGTCGCTTTTCGGGTTCGTAAACAGCTTCGCACAGCCGTTCACGGGACGGCTCTCGGACCGCACCGCCAGGCGGAAAATATACATCCTCTTCGGGCTGGTCGTTTTGGCGGTTACAAGTGTCGCCTACGCGCTCGTCGAGAGCTATGAGGCGCTGCTTGTCGTTCGGGCGCTGCAGGGGCTTGGCGGCGCGTTCGTCATCCCAACGACGATTGCGCTTGTCAACGACCTCGCACGTTCGGATGCGGAACGCGGCGGCAACTTCGGCGTTTTCAACACGTTCCGGCTCATCGGCTTCGGTTTCGGTCCCATCGTTGCGGGCGTCGTCGTACAGGCCGGGCCGTACGCGTTGCCGCTCGGAACGGAGCTCTCGGGATTCAACGCCGCCTTCGGCGTCGCTGTCCTCGGAGCGCTCGTGAGCTTTACGCTCGTGACGGTGCTTATCGAGGAGCCGCCGATGGCGGCCGCCGACGCGACCGACGACCTCTCTATCGCCGTCTTCGGCGATAGTCGGCTGCTTGACCCCGTGTTCGTGCTCGGCGTGGCAACCTTCTTTATGGCAGTCAGCATCGCGCTGTTTGCCACGCTACAGGAACCGATTAACGACCGGCTCAGCCAAGGGCCGCTCTGGTTCGGGATCCAGTTTGCGGCCGTGGTTGTGGCGAACGTCATCCTCCAGATGCCCATCGGCCGGGCCGCCGACCGCATCGGCCGGCGGCCGTTTCTGGTCTGGGGTCTCGTGTTGCTGGTGCCGGCGGTGCTGGCACAGGGGCTCGTAACGTCATCGTGGACGATGCTCGTCGTCAGGCTCTTGCACGGTGTCTCGGTGGCGATGGTCTTTGCGCCGGCGCTCGCCGTCGCCGGTGACCTCGCCGAGGAGGGTGAGTCGGGGACGACTCTTTCGGTGCTGACGATGGCGTTCGGGCTTGGCACCGCCGTTGGGCCGCTTTCCTCCGGCGTCCTCTTCGGATACGCCTTCGTCGTGCCGTTTGCCGCCGGGGCTGTGCTTGCGTTCCTCGCGCTGGTGTTGGTCGCCACACAGGTCGAAGAAACGCTGGAGACGGCGACAGGCGGCCCGATCTTGGGCGGCCGCTAGCGGTTCCGTCCGAGCGACTCGTGGCTCGTCACCCAGTCGGACGCTGAAATAGCCGCCCCGAGCGATAGCTCGCCGGCGAGAACGACTGTGGCAGCGATTTCAGCGAGTTTGTTGACGTTGCCGGTGCCGTTGCAGTCGAGCATCGCAAGACACTCCTGCTGGGTTGCCATCCCTGTGCCGCCGCCGTACGTCGCGACGATGAGCGACGGAATGGTAACCGAGATGTGCAAGGAGTTGTCGGCAAGCAGCGTCGTGTTGAGAATCGCCGCCGACGACTCGGCGACGTTGGCCTCGTCTTGGCCGGTCGCGATAAACAGCGCCGCCAGCCCGTTTGCCGGATGGGCACCGTTGGTGTTGGCCCCCGACATAAATGAGCCGAGCGTGCCGATCTTGCTGTGGTGGTCGAGGCTCTCCGGTTCGGCCCCGAGGTGGTGGATGCAGGTTTCCTCGTCAAGCGTGACCTCCGCGGTGACACGCTTGCCGCGGGTCATCATGTCGTTTACTTTTGAGGCCTTCTTGTCGGTCGCGAAGTTCCCCTCGAGATAGAAGTTCTCGACGTAACCGGGATACTCCTGGAGCGCCCAGTTACAGGCCGCAAAGGTCGCCTTCCCAACCATATTCTGCCCGGCGGCATCGCCCGTCCGGAAACTAAACCGGAGGTGGGCGAGGTTGTTCGTCATGTAATCCTCGATTTCGACGAGTTCGGCGACGCTGGAGGTCTCCTCGGCCTTTTCTTTCATCGTGTCGTAGTGGTCGAAGACCCAGTCGCGGAAATCGCGCGCGTTGCGTGCGTCCTCGAAGACAAACACCGGAGCCCGATTCATCCGGTCGTCGACGACCGTCGCCGTCGCGCCGCCGGCCATATTGATGGCCTTCATACCGCGGCTGTAGGAAGCGACAAGCGTTCCCTCGGTCGTCGCCAGTGGAATCGGATAGTAGCCGTCGGCGTGCTCGCCGTTCACCTTGACCGGGCCGGCGAGACCGAGCGGCATCTGGGCGACGCCGATGAAGTTCTCAATGTTGCCTTCGCCACGCTGGGAGTCAAACGAGTACTCGGGGACGTGTTCGAGGTCGACGCCCGTTTCTTCTTCGAGGTATTCGTGGCGCATCTGTATGGCCTCTTGACTGTAGTTGTCCTCCTCGTCGCGGGGAATCGACGGGAGTTCACCCTCGTCGCGAATGGTGTCGCTGATGTCCAGCGACAGCTCGCCGAATGGCTCGGCCAGAAACTCCACGTGGATATCGTGGTCGCCCGTCGGAATCGACAGTTCCTCGACGACGACAACGACGGTCCGTCCGACCGGGAAGGATATTGGGTCGGATTCGGTGACCTCATCGAGGCGGAACGTCTCGCCGTCGGCGGTTTCGAGCCGCACCCTGTCGGGGTCAATTTCGTTGCCGTTTATAACTACCCGGGAGACGCCCGCGAACTTGGCGTCCTGGAGCCGGTTTTTTATCTCGAATTCGACACCCCTGTCCGTGTCCTGCAGGCTGCCATAGGTGTAGAGCCGCTTGAGTACCTTGTCGGGTATATCGAGAGAAACGAAGCCCCCCGACCCCACGAGGTTGGCGTACACCCGCTTCAGAATCCCGCTGTCTGGTGTTGGAATCACCATCGGTGTCATTCACACCTTCGCCGTATTCTAAAAAGCTTGGGTAGGGAGGATACTATTACCTAAATGACGTATATGGTACAAACTATAACGGATGTTTGTGGAACCTATAGAAACGTTACGATAGTTTATGGAGCGGCGTAGCGGATGGGTTCCATGCCGACCCTTTTTGTACCGGAGCAGCCGTAACCACCGGCAATGACACTCTCCGAGGAAGCCGAATCGCGGCTCGCCGACATCGTTTCGCTTCAGCCGACAAAAAACAGTGAGTTGCAGGAGCGGTGGGGGCTCGACGGCGGTAGCGAGGTACACCAGTATCTCGAATCCGAACTCAAGGAGTACTACTACCGCGACGAAAACAGCCTCATCCGAGCGACACCCGAAGCGGCCGAGCTCGTCGGCATCGATACCGACGAGGATATCGTTCGCGTACCCCCGCTGCAGTCGGATATCATCGACGTTCTCGCCGGTCCCGATGGGGAACCACAGAGTGTGGTTTCAGTGCTCCACGACCTCGAAGACGCCGGCATTGAGACGGATGTCGACGCCGTCCGGTCCGGGCTTCGAAGCCTCGAAGACAAGGGCATCGTTGCCGTTATAAAAAAGACCGTACCGACATTCAGGCTCGCCGTCGAGCGGGACGACATCGAGGTCGAAACCCTCGAAGAGCCGGCGCACGCTTAGCGCCGTCGCTGGCGCTTCCGGTCGAGCAACTGCGAAACGGCACGCCCCGGGCCGCCGGACAGCGGCCACTCCTTCGAGCGCCACGCGGGCGGTTCGGGTTCGAAGTCGACACAGCGGCCGGAACACTCCGTAGCGGTAGGTTCCCGTTCCTTTGCGGCACACCACGGAAACGGACCGGCGGGGTCGCGTAGCTCGAAGTGGCGGCAGTCGGGCCGCATTGTCTCGGCGTAGGAACGCCAGCCGCGTTCGTAGGCTCGTTCGGCGATTTCCAGCCGCTTCCGCTGCTTCCAGTCGGCGTCGGCGTATTCGAAGTCGATACGGCCGTCACACCGGTCGGTGGGACGGACACCGGGAGAAGACGCATCGAGCGTACGGGGGTTCCAGACACGCTCGGCGTGGATGCCGTCAGCATCGACGGCGAGGATACCGACATCGACCGGCATCGCTTCGAGCAACGCGGGTTCGATATCATCGCCCGTCGTGTTCGTTGCTAGCCACACCTCGTCGGCCAACCCAAGGGCGACATCGTGTTCGAGCTGTTCGGCCAGTCGTCGTGCCGCCGACGCATCAAGGTCGGGCTTGTTCTCGATGGCAACGATGCGGTCGACCCAGTCGGGATACCGATACCGTCGGCGGATTTCGATGCGGTTGCCGTCGCGACGAGTCTCGATGAACCCGCGGTCGGCCGCTCGGTGTATCGACTCACGGACATACCGCCACGGGTAGCCGGGGTCAGGAAGGCAGTCTCGGTAATAGTCCCACCCGGTCGGAGCGTGTTGGGCGACAAACAGCAGGTCCGAATCAAGGCGTTCGGGGCCGAAGGCTGCTCGCTGCGTCAGCGCCGTCTCGGTCGTCTCAATGATGACGGTGTCCCAGCGACGGCTTCTGGTTCCGAGCTGCCGGGCGACGAGGACGCGTCCGTCACCGGACGGCTGCCAGTGGCGCTCGGCCCACGCACAAACGCGTAGCTCGAAACCGAACTCTTTCACGAACGGCTGTGGGGGATACAATGAGGTAAGCGGTTCGGCATCGGCATCAAACGAAGTGGCGAGGAGGCGACCGGGAACGTCGGGCACCGGGCGGACCCGACGTACTGGCGGACGGGCGTGGTGCGGGCGTCGTTGTGTGTGCCGTCACGACGAGAAAAGCGTCGTTCTGGCATTCATTTGTTGGACTGGATAGCTTATAAACCCTCGCCTGGTGACGAAAAGCTCCTCGACCCGGTCACCGCAGGCCATCGCGGCGGTCATCAAGCGCCGGGAACTCCGACCGAACATCGGCGACACGGTCAGGCGGACAGTCGGCGACGACGAGCGTCGGCCCATCGTCGGCAGCGGCGACCGGGGTTCCCCACGGGTCGTAGATAGTCGACCGCCCGACGAGCGATGCGTCGTCGAACGTCGCAGAGCCATTGACGGCCCCGACATACAGCAGGTTCTCGACGGCGCGGGCGCGCGGCAGGAGCTTCCAGTGTTCGATGCGCGGGTACGGCCACGCGCTCGGGACAAGCACCATCGTAACGTCCTTTTCGGCGAGCTGGCGGTAGAGTTCCGGGAACCGGAGGTCATAACACGTCGTTACGGCGACGGTGTGTCCGCAGATGTTGGCCGTTGGGAGCCGTTCTCCGGGGACGAGCAGCTCTGCTTCGGCGGATTCGTACCCGAAGAGATGGTGCTTCCGATAGACGAGTTGTCGCTCGCCGTCGCTGTCGAACAGGACAGCGGTGTTGGCGAGCCCCTCCTCGGCCGGCACAGGCTGTGCCGCGTCGGCCGACGCCGCGAGGTCCTCAACGACTGTCCCCGCCAGCACGGCCACATCGAACTCGACGGCTGCCTCACGGAGCCGCTGGTGAGTCGCGCCGTCGAGCGGCTGTGCGTAGCGCTCGTAGCTATCGAAGGCGAAGTACCCGACGTCGAATATCTCCGGCAGCACAACACAGTCGGCCCCGGCGGCAGCGGCGTCCGCAATCGCGTCGACGGCTCTCGTAACGTTTTCTTCGACGTCTCGCGGCGTTATCTCCAGTTGGGCAAGCGCGAGTCTCATCCGTCGTCCGTCCCCTCGGTGTTGACCGACTCCAAGACGACGGCTTCGAGGTTCGCCAGTTCATCGTCGAGCTTTCGCTTGAAGTAGGTCTCGACGCCCGGGAGGCGGCCGTCAACGACGAAACGGTTCGTGAGGCGAGTCCCCTCGTCGGTCGGTTCGAGTTCGTGTTCACCCTGTACGTACATGGCTTTGGAGCGACCGGTGAACTTCACGTACTCCGGTTCGTCCCGCTCGATGTCCTCTGTCTCGATTCGTATCGTCCGGTCAACGCGTGGAATCGGCAGCGAGACGTGCCAGACAGCGGTTCTGTCGCCGGTCGTCTCGTACTCCTCGACGACGCTTATCGACTCGGCTCGCGTCTTCGGGTCGGCGATGACCGACCAAACCCCCTCCGGTGGCACCGGAATGTCGAAGACGCGCTCGACGCGTACAGTCATACAGCTACATTGGAGAGCGCGAGTAAAAGGCCGGCCTTTTCGGCGTCACTCAGGGGTAACTCGCCACGTCGTCGAGCGAGCGCGTGACCACTTCTCGATGTCGACGTCCTCAGACTGTTCTGCGAGCCGTGGCAGCCGGGCACCGACCTGCTTGGCAGTGAGGTCGATGGCGTCGGCGATATGCTTGGCACGGAAGTAGCGGTCACCACCTTTGGCGCGCTCTCTGAGGTGGGCGAGGATGCGCTCGTCTTCCTCGCTCAGTTCGCTCATACTGCCGTATTGGGCCGCGAGCGGCTTAAGGGCGTCCCTTCTAGCTGTACAGGTGGTACGCGGCGACGGAGAGGCCGCCAGCGGCGACCGCGACCGCGAAGGACCAGCCGGCGGCCAACTGGTCGCCCGTAACTCCGAAGACGGCGAGCCCGACCGCGCCGAGGACGGCGATGACGCCGAATAGCATCGAGAAGCCGACACCCTTGTCCGTCGAGTTAGCGGTTTCCATACCCGTACCTACGGGAGCGGTCTCATAAATCCCGCCGGTTGCGGTTCGACGACGGACGGGAGGCTGAACCTTTTTCTCTACCGGAGCGGAACGACGACACGTGAGTACGCTGGTCGTCTGTGTCGACCGGGACGGCGGCATCGACCACGAGACCCCGGTCGTTGGCTGGGAGACCATTCGGGGGCTGGTCACCGAAATCGGAATCGACGACCCGGAGGACAGCCGTGTTAACTGCCTGCTGGAGGCACTCCGGGTCGGACGGGACCTCCGCGATTCGGGAGAGACCGCTATCGTCGCCGTCGTTTCCGGGGGCGGTGAGGGGGTAAACAGCGACCGCGCCGTCGCCGAGCAGGTCGACGAGCTCGTCGATGCACACGACCCCTCGTCAGCAATCGTCGTCACCGACTCGGCGAACGACGAACGGCTGGTCCCCATCATTGAAAGCCGAGTGCAGGTCGACGCCGTCGACCGCGTCATTGTCCGGCAGTCCCACGACATTCAGTCGACCTACTACCTCCTAAAACAGTTCCTCGGTGACGAGGAGCTCCGCGGAACGGTGCTCGTACCTATCGGCGCAGGGATGCTCGCGTTTCCGCTCCTGCTGTTGCTCGCCGACAGCGTCGCGGTGGCGATGGCGTCGATTGCTGCCGTCATCGGGCTATTTCTTCTCTATAAGGGCCTCGGTATCGACGACCTCGTCTCGACGCTGCCGTCGCGGGCGCGGACGGCGTTCTACTCGGGACAGGTATCGCTCGTCACCTACGTTGTCGGAGCCGGGTTGGCACTCATCGGCGTCTTCGCTGGCGGCATCAACGCTGCAGGCATGAGCGCCGAAAGCGAGCTGCTTGTCGCGGTTCGGTTTCTCTTCGACAGCGTGCCATGGCTGGCCGCGGCAGCGCTGGCGGCGGCGACTGGCCGGCTCATCGACGAATTGCTGGCCGAGCAGCCGGTTTCGACGGCGCTGATGAATCTCCCGTTCGGCGTCGTCGCCATCGGACTTGTCGTCCGTGGGTTCAGCGGCTATCTGCTGGAGCGAGCCGGGGTCTTCGAGCCGTTCGTCGTTCCGTCGTTCGAAGCCGGACCCGTTGCAGTCGAGGGGTTCGCCGTCTCTATCTGGGGACGGCTCGCCATATACATCGTCGCCGGCGTGGTTGTCAGCCTGCTCGGCGTTGTGTTCACGTCACAAATGAACGACGCGGGCGAGCGCGGCTGAACGAACCGACGGCCATTTGCCCGTTGGGGAGAACGTCCGTGTATGAAGCCGTGGGTGAGCCTCTTTTCAGGAGGAAAGGACTCGTCGTGGGCGCTCTACCGCGCGCTCGAGGACGGCAAGCCGGTAGAGCGGCTGGTAACGGTCCACCCTGAGGGGGATTCGTTCATGTACCACGTCCCTGCGACGGAGCTTGCCTCGCTGGCAGCCGAAAGCATTGGGATACCGCTTGTGAATGTCCGCCCCGACGATTTCGACGATGGGGCGACAGCGGCGGAGGACTCCAGCCAGCGGGGCGACCGGGAGCTCGAGCCACTCGAAGCCGAACTTTCGGCACTCGCCGACGAACTGGGCGGCATCGACGGCGTGACAGCCGGGGCCGTCGAAAGCAGCTATCAGACCGACCGGCTCGAAGGGCTCTGTGACCGACTCGACGCGGAGCTTTTCGCGCCGCTGTGGCAGCAGAACCCCCGAGAACTGGCCGAAGCGATGTTTGCCGCCGGCTTCGAAATAACCATCGTCAGCGTGTCGGCCCGCGGACTCGACGAGTCGTGGCTTGGCCGGACACTCGACGCAGAGGCGCTCGCGGAGCTGGAGCGGCTCAACGACGAGTATGGCGTCCACGTGCTCGGCGAGGGGGGCGAGTTCGAAACGCTCGTGACGGACGCCCCACACATGGACCGACGCATCGAATTGGAGTACGAGACGACGTTTGACGGGCTTCGCGGGTCACTACAGATTACCGACGCGTGGCTGGCAGCGTAGCGAGCAGACGGCACGCGATACCGGCGGCCCGGACGCCGTACTCCCGCCTCGGCGGACCGCCGCAGTCTATCAGAGCACACCGTCGGTGGTTCCGTCATCGAATATAAATCCGCGGGCAGGGAGAGGAAAAAGCACTTACCCGCGGCTCGGGTCGAATACTGTATGAAGGCAGTCGTCCTCGCCGGCGGGTACGCGACGCGTCTGTGGCCGATAACGAAACATCGGCCGAAGATGCTGCTCCCGGTCGGCGAGACGACCGTCATCGACCGGATTTTCAGCGCGCTGGAGGCAGACGAGCGAATCGAGGAGGTGTACGTCTCGACGAACGAACGCTTTGCGGACGCCTTCGAGCAGCATCTGGCCGACCAGTCCTTCGAGAAGCCGGTGGTGTCGGTCGAAGAAACCACCGAGGAAGCCGAGAAGTTCGGCGTTGTCGGGGCACTCGGGCAGTTGGTCGAACGCGAGGGTATCGACGACGACCTCTTGGTCGTTGCGGGCGACAACCTCATCGGATTCGACCTCTCGGAGTTTATCGACTACTTCCAACAGAAGGAGACAGCGGTGCTGGCCGCATACGACGTCGGCGACCGTGAGAAAGCCAAATCATACGGGCTCGTCGAACTCGACGGCGACCGGGTTGTCGATTTTCAGGAAAAGCCAGCGGAGCCGAACAGCACGCTCGTCTCCATCGCATGTTATGCATTCCCCCAAGAGTCGATTCGCTTCGAGGAGTATCTCTCCGGCGGGAACAACCCCGACGAACCGGGATGGTTCATCCAGTGGCTCCAGAACCAAGAACCGGTGTCGGCGTTCGTCTTCGACGAGCCGTGGTTCGACATCGGGACGCCGGAGTCGTATCTCGAAGCAGTAGCGTGGACGCTTGGCGGCGACAGCGTTATCGCGGAGTCGGCCACCGTCGAGCGCTCGACAATCGGGGAAAACGTGCAGGTGATGGCCGGTGCGGAAATCGCCGATGCGACGCTTGACCGCTCGGTCGTCTTCGAGGACGCCGTCGTCGAAGGGTGTGAGATACACGAGACGATAATCGATGAGGGGACGCATCTGGAGGGTATCGACCTCGCCGGGGCGCTCATCGGTGCACACACACAGTTGACAAACGGAGTGGAGTGAGTATGAGCACGGACGACCGAACAACGAGAGAAAAGATTCGGGCACACCTTCGGAAAGAAGAGGCCGAGGCTGGAGCGCTGGCCGCGGAGTTCGGCGTGACAGTCGAGGAGGCGCTCTCGCACGTCGAGCATATTGCGCGTTCGCTGGAGTCCGCCGACGAAGAGCTACTCGTGGCACCACCGGCCTGCCGCAGTTGTGGCTTCGAGGACTTCGACGACCTCATCAATCGCCCGTCGCGGTGTCCGGAATGTAAAAGCGAGAACCTCTCCGAGCCAGTCTTTACCGTCCGATGAAGCTCTGTCGGAGCCGCAGCCGGCGACCGCCGAACGCGGTGTGGGCACCCGATAGTGTTTAATATGGCCGTTGTGTAACCCCGAACTGTAATGTCGGAAGTCTGCTCGACGTGCGGGCTCCCTGAGGAACTCTGCGTCTGTGAGGACGTCGCAAAGGAGTCTCAGGAGATTAACATCCGCATCGACGAGCGCCGATACGGTAAGGAGGTAACGGTCATCGAAGGGTTCGACCCACAGGATGTCGATTTGGACTCGCTGTCGTCGGACCTGAAATCGAAATTCGCCTGCGGTGGTACCGTCGAAGACGGCTCCATCGAGCTACAGGGCAACCACCTCGGGCGGGTCGAGGACTTCCTTCGGGAGAAGGGGTTCAACGTCGCATGACCGCACTCTAATACCGCGCGTCGAGCGCCACGGTTTTTTCAGACCTACTGGCGAGCCGCTGGCTTCTCAGAACGGCGCGTCGGACGCCTCCGTTTCTGAACCCTCGTCGGTTTCGAGGTCATAGGGCCACCCCTCAATACCGGGTTCCAGCGAATCAACG
This sequence comes from Natronomonas pharaonis DSM 2160, assembly GCF_000026045.1. Lineage (NCBI taxonomy): Archaea > Methanobacteriati > Methanobacteriota > Halobacteria > Halobacteriales > Natronomonadaceae > Natronomonas > Natronomonas pharaonis. The sequence continues at coordinate 199,472 of NC_007426.1, forward strand.
CGGCCGTCGAACCCCTCGAAGGAGGCGATGAGCCGTGCGGCCTGCTGGCTCGCTTGGCCGTGTGGGCAGACGGTCACCACCCGGTCGGCGTCGGCGACCTGCTCGATGTGCGTCGTTAGCTCTTGGAACGGGATGTTATCGCTGCCGGGAATATGGCCCCGGCCGAACTGGGCGGGCGAGCGGATGTCGACGATTCTGAGGTCGGTGTCCGAATCAAGCAGCTCCTGAAGCGTTTCGGCGCTGATTTCGCCGTCCATACCGTCCTGTAGGGCACCGAGGGCTTAAAATCACAGCAGGTCGGCCTCGTCGGCGAGCAACAGCCCCTCAATCGTCGCATCGTTCGCCGGCGGCCCGCGGGCGACATCGAGAGCCGCTTCGACGGGAACGGTCATGACATCGAGGAACTCGTTGCCGTCGAGCCGTCGCTCACCGACAGAGAGGTCGTCAGCATAGACAATGCCGCGAGAATGGCGGAGCACGCCGGTCGAACACCAAAACGACGACAGGAGGTCGACCGAATCGGCCACGAGTCCGGCCTCCTCTTCGAGTTCCCTGCGGCCGGCCTCGGCGAAATCCTCGCCCGACTCGACGATTCCGGCGGGGAGTTCCCGACAGAGCTTGCGGATAGTCGGTCGGAACTGTTCGACCATCACCACAGACCGCTCCTCGGAGTCGAACCCGAGGGCAGCGGGGTCATCAAGCACGGCAACGATGACCGTTGCTGGCGGGAGTTCCGCCCAATAGTAGCGTTTCGTGCGGCCGTCGGGCAGTTCGACGAGGTCGTAACCGCCGGTGTACCAGCCGGTCTCGTACTCGGTCTCGGATTCGATGACGGTCCAGTCGTGGTCGGCGGGGCTGTAGTCGTCTGTCACTGTTCGTCCCCCGTGAGACGGTCACGGTAGAGACGGTTAAAGGCCATCCGCCGGACGGTGCCGACCGCCGCATCCGGCTCATTCTGGAACGTGGCCGCCGTGGCGGCCTCGGCGGCCGGCGAGACGTGCCACGCGACGCGGTCGACGTTGTCGCTGCCGGCACGGCGGACATCGTAGGTCGATTCCTCGCGCCACACATTGAACGTCTCTCTGTCGGCAACGCGGACCGTGAGCTGTTCGGCAAAGAGCGTCTGTCGGGCGGTTTCGACGACCGCGGGTGTCACACGTTCGTCGTACTCCTCGCGGTCGAAGGACATCGCCCGAGCGACCTCGCGGACCATCGTCTGTGCCGTCGGTCCCAGCGCCTCATAACGGGCCTCGGCGTCGGCCCACGTCTCCGGCTGCAGAAAGCCCCGCGTCTGTTGTTCGTCCATACCCACAGATAGGGTGGCCGGGCTGTTACGCGTTTTCGTCGTCGTCGAGTAGTTCCTTGGTCATCTCGCGTGCCTCCTCAAGAATCTCGGCGGCTTCCGCATCGAGTTGGCCGCTGGTGTCGACAGTCGGCGTCGGAGAAGCGCTGTCGTGGTCGTGGTCGTGGTCGTGTCCGTGGCTGTGGCCGTGGTCGTGCTCGTCGTCGAAGAGCGCTCCGGACCGCTCCTCGGCGGGCTCTTCGTTTTCACCGAGCGCGCCGGCGGTATCCTCAAACACCTGTGGGAACGCCGCGCTTTCGGCGCCGTCTTCTATCACCGATGCGAGTTCGCTTTCGCCCATCGACGACCAGTTGGGGACGTTGTCATCGAGCCACGCCTCGTGGTCGTCGTCGCCGAGCATGGCGGTGAACGCGAGGTGGTTGGCGAGGTGGCTGGCGTCGGCCTGCGGGTCAGAACAAACCGGACAGACGTATCCCATGCCGACAACTGGGGTTCCAGCGCCAAAACGACTGCGTCCGCGACCCCCCGTGTTGTCACTCTCCTCATTTTGCTTCATTCCCGACAGTTCCGACACGCTTCGGTCATCCGTCGGTCCGCCATCATATGGTGATAAGAGCTAACTCACGGTATATCGTACGTTATTATACAGCATGGCTTGGATAAACCCACAGGACAGTAAACGCTCGGCGTGGGCAGGAAAAAGCGACGCTGGCAGTGATGCCGACCCGGCAACCCGGAGCGTATACCAGCGGGCCGTCGAAGCGAACACACCGTACCGGCGGCGCGAGCGGGTGCGGCTGTCGGGCGAGTCAGTCGCAGAGCAGTACCGGTCACGGGAGTACACCGACGCGGCCATCTCCTACGACACCGTCGTTAGCGCCGCGGGCGAGCGTCGGGTTGTAGCGCGCGGGCACCTCTGGGGCGGCGACGACGACGACCAGCGGTACCGGATACAGTATCGGCGAAAGGGACCTCCAACCGAAACCGTGCCGTTCGACGAATACGAGGTTTGGGTCCGATATCAGTTCGGAACGGTGACACACATTCAGAAAGGCGAGCCTGTCTTCAAGCCGTCCGCCAACCCCGAAGAGGAAAAGCGAACGCTCGCATGGGACAAACTGTACGCTTCCGACCGATTTCGGCTGATTGAAGCCGAGCTGGTCGGGAATCCTGAACTGGCCAGATATCGGCTCAAGGAACAGGAGGTATGGGAGGCGATTCGTGACGTGTTCCGGTATGACCCGAAAGCTTTCGGCGTTACGCCGTAGCGATAGCGGTTAGTGGACGCGAATCGAACGGGGGAGGCATGGACGCAATCCGGCCGCCGGAGCTTCAACGTCGGCTCGAAAGCAGCGACCCCCCAGTGATACTCGACATCCGCCCACGGGAAGCGTATCAGCAGAGCGCCATCGAGGGAAGCCACAACGTACCGGTCTACGACGACCTCCGGAGCGGGAACGAGGGATCGCTCCGGGACCGGCTCGACGAGGTTCCCGACGGGGAGGTAGTCGTCGTCTGCAAGCAGGGTATCGTCGCCAAGCGAGCCACCGAACTGCTCCGTGACGCCGGCCGTGAGGCCGAAACGCTCGCGGGCGGAATGGGCGGCTGGCGCGGCTACCGGAACGGGACATTCGGATACAAGCTTCGGTCGTTGCTCTGGCGGCTCCGCTAGGGGAGCGAAAGGACCATGACCTCGGCGTCCTCGCCGTCGGCGTAGTAGCCCGGTATCGTATGGTGACGCTCGAACCCGACCGAGCGATAGAGTGATTTTGCCGCGTTGTTTCCAGCACGCACTTCCAGTTTGACGCGGGCAGCACCAGCGACAGACAGCGTCGAAATCGCCCGTGAGAGCAGTCGGCGACCGATGCCGCGGCCACGGTGGGACGGCGCGACCGCGAGGTCCTTGATGTGACCAACGGTTGCGCCGTGGCGGTCAACGGTGTCAGCAACCACGTAACCGACGACCTCGCCGTCGCCGGCGACGAGAAACCCCGGTGTGCCGAGAAACCGCTCGAAGGCACCGTAGGGCCACGGCTGCTCGAAGGAGGCTTCCTCGATGCAGAGCACGTCAAGGAGGTCGGCACGGCTCGCCTGCCGGATGTGGACCTCGGAGGGACTGTCGACCGGACGCACACCCGACGTTGTGCCGAGGGGGGCATATGTTTACCGCCCGGGGGACGGCAACCCCCGTACCGAAGGCCGGTCCCGGAAGATTGATGTGCCGCGGGCTATGAGTTTTAGGTGCACCCATTTGGGTGCATCCCCACCCCCACCCCGCTTTCACACGCCCGGAGCGACCGCCCACTCTCTGCTCGCTGTCTCCCCCACAGGGCGGTCGTCCGGTCGTCTCCCGCTTTCGCTCATCGTTAGTCAGATACTGGGTAGACGCTGGTGTGGCTACGTATCGGATAGAGCGGCGGCTACCGGCTGTACCGCAAGAAAAAACAGAAGGTGTCGTCGGTGCCGTTAGTCGTCAGCGGGCGCGGCGCCGCTGCCGTCTTCGGCTTTCTTCTTCGTGTGCGAGAGCTTGCCGCCGTCGGCGAGGATTTGGCGCTCGCGCTCGGAGGCGTTCAGCTCGGCGGTGAGTTCCCAGTCGTCGTTGACACGAACCGTGAACTCTTCTTGACCGGAGCGGACGGCCTCGGCGACGTCGTCGACGATTTCGATGTCGTCGCCCTGCTCGATGTTCTCGTAGTCCTCCTCGTCGATTTCGAGCGGAATCAGCCCGAAGTTGAAGAGGTTCGCGCGGTGGATACGGGCGAAGCTCTGTGCCAGCACACCTTCGACGCCGAGATACATCGGACACAGCGCCGCGTGCTCGCGCGAGGAGCCCTGCCCGTAGTTCTCGCCGGCGACGAGGAAGCCGCCGTCGCTGTCGAGAGCGCGCTGGGCGAAGTCCTCATCGACACGCGAGAGCGTGAACTCGGAGAGCTTCGGGATGTTCGACCGGTACATCAGGATGTCCTGCGTGGCAGGGATGATGTGGTCGGTCGTGATGTTGTCCTCCATCTTCAGGAGGGCCGGGCCTTCGAGTTCCGCGTCGAGTTCGTCCTTCAGCGGCACGTCGCCGATGTTGGGGCCTTTGACGAGGCCGTCGTCGACGGCTTCGTCGGGAGCGATGATGTCCGGGTCGTCTTTGCCCATGCCTTCGCCGTACTTGTCGCCCATCTCGAGGCCGGGGGCCTCGACATCGTCGAGGTCGCGGGGGTCGACGATTTCGCCTTCGATGGCGGCGGCGGTGGCGACCTCCGGCGAACAGAGGTAGACGTTGTCGTCTTCGATGCCGGAGCGGCCCTCGAAGTTGCGGTTGAACGTCCGCAGCGAGACCGAATCGGAGGCCGGGACGTGACCGATGCCGATACAGGCACCACACGTCGCCTCGGAGAAGTTGACACCGGCGGCCATCATCTCGGCCGTCCAGCCCTCACGGGCGAGCATCTCGGAAGCCTGCTTGGAGCCGGGTGCGACAATCATCTCCGTCTTCTTGTCGACAGTCTGGCCTTTGACCATCTTCGCGGCCGGCAGGATGTCCTCGTAGGCACCGTTCGTACAGGAGCCGATCATAACCTGCTCGACGTCGGTGCCGGCGACCTCGCGGACGGGCACGACGTTGTCGGGCATCGACGGCTCGGCGATGAGCGGCTCGAGTTCCGAGAGGTCGACCGTGATCTGGTCGTCGTACTCGGCGTCCTCGTCGGGCGAGAGTTCGACGTATTCGTCCTCTCGGCTGACACGGGAGAGCCAGTCCTTGGTCTTTTCGTCGGTCGGGAAGATGGAGGAGGTCGCACCGAGCTCCGTACCCATGTTCGTGATGGTCGTCCGCTCGGGGACGGTCAGGCTCTCGACACCGGGGCCGGTGTATTCGAGGACCTTGCCGACGCCGCCCTTGACGGAGAGTCGGCGGAGCAGCTCAAGGATGACGTCCTTGGCTGTCGCCCACTCGGGGAGCTCGCCTTCGAGTCGAACGTTGACGACCTCGGGCATCTCGATGTAGTAGGCGCCGCCACCCATCGCGACGGCGACGTCGAGGCCACCGGACCCGATAGCCAGCTGACCGAGCCCGCCGGGGGTCGGCGTGTGGCTGTCGGAGCCGAGGAGCGTCTTGCCGGGCGCGGCGAAGTTCTCCTTGTGGACGTTGTGACAAATGCCGTTGCCGGGACGGCTGTAGTAGGCACCGAACGTCCCCGCTGCGCTGCGGAGGAAGCGGTGGTCGTCCGTGTTCTTAAAGTCGAACTGGTAGGTCTGGTGGTCACAGTACTGTGCGGCGAGTTCCGTCTGGACCTCGTCCAGACCGAGCGCCTCGAACTGCAGCCACACGAGCGTTCCCGTCGTGTCCTGTGTCAGTACCTGGTCGATTTCGATACCGATCTCTTCCCCCGTCTCGAGTTCCCCTTCGACGAGGTGGTCATCGAGAATCTTCTCGGTGAGCGTCTGTCCCATATCGTGTCTGAATGGATTGTCCATGATTATAAATCCGGCGTGTTATGACCCGACGCACCACCATCGGAGGTGTTTTCGAGAAACGTTCGTGCTATTGGTTCCGTACTATCCGCTTATCGGTGGACAAGCGTCAAGTAAAGAGATGTGAACAACAGCCAAGGATAGCCCGTGAAGTTCAGGCGATCCGCGAGAACGCCAGTGTCCCGCTGGTGTTCTCGATGTAGACATCAACGACATCGCCTTCGCTCGCGCCCGGAACGAAAATCGTGTAGTCACCACGGTGGGCGACACCGTCGCCTTTCCGGCCGGTGTCTGTCACCTTGACCGTGTAGGTGTTGCCAGCCTCCACGTCGTCGTCCTGTGTCTGCGTCGACGACGACCCGGTGTTTTTCGACACCGGTCGGAAGGCACCGCACGCGTCACAGCGGAGCATCAGCGTCTGGTCTTCCTGGACGAGTCGCGTATCCGGCAGCCCACACTCGCTGCAGCGGACGTACTCGTCGGCGTAGTCATCGACAGCCGCTTCGAAGTCTCGGTCGTCGAAGTCACCGTTGTATCGGCCGACACCTTCGGAGAGTTTCCCCGAGGTCGCAAGCGTCTGCTGGACGAACCGGTGGATGTGGTCGGCGTCGCGGTTGAGCGCGTCGGCGACGGCTGAAAGGTTGGTAAACCGCGTGAACGCACCGTCGGTCTGGGCGGCAGCGTCGGGGACGGACAGCCGCTCGCCCGACGAGGCGATGTCGGGAACGTCGGCGAGTGCCCGGTCGAGGCTAGCTTCGTACTCCATACTTGATTGAGGTCCGTCGCGCGTATACGTGTTCCGAGACCGAACCACTTTGGCCGCGGCCGCCGACGGGTGAGTATGAAGCCGACGACGCCACAGGAGGCGTGTTTCGAAGCCGGCATCAAGTTTGGGACGCTCTATCACCAGTTCGCCGGCACGCCTGTCGCGCCCGAAAGCAGCGACAGCCTCGCGGCGGCGATGGAAGACGCCATCGAGAATCAGCCGTTCTGTACCGCCGTCACCGTCGACATTCTCGATGAGAAGCTTCGGAAAACGCTCGCCGAGCAATCCGCCGACTACACGGAGCTAACGGGCGAATACATGGAAGTAGAACTCATAATCGAGTACGACGGCTGTACGGTTGCCGCTTCGATGGCGATGGACGGCGACTATCCGCGAATGCAGGTCGACGACGTCGACGGCTAACGGTCGCTGAATCCATACCGTTTTGTCCGGGCCGGGCACACGCGACGGTATGGCCCTCCACGCGCTCGAGGCGATCGACGACGCCCTCACGGCGACGTTGCGTTACAGACCGCAGGGACTCCGCGAGTGGGTCTGGGTTGGCATCGTCGCCACCGCTGTCGCCAGCCCCGGAATCGGGCTTTCAGTTGGCAGCAATCCAGACATTCCCGAAGAGAGCTCCGACCAACTCAACGAGTTGCTGGCCGTCGCCACCGGCGAAGCGGCTATCGCCGCAGTCGCCGCCCTAGCCGCGGTGTGGGCGCTGTTTGTCATCGCGGGCGCGTTCCTCGAGTTTCCCTTCATCCGGTGGCTCCGCGACGGCGAGGCTGCCATCGCCGAGGAGACGCGGCAGCGATGGCGCCAGGCGCTCGGGCTGGCGGTGTTTCGGCTGGTGCTGCAGGCTGTTCCCGTCGCCACCATTGGATGGCTCGTCGTCAGTGCTGTCGGCGACGGCGCCCAGCCGATTGCGTACGTGCTGGCTGTCAGCGACTACTGGCTGTGGCTGCTGGCCACCGGGACGCTCGTGGGCGTCGTCGGCGCGCTCACGACGGCCTTCGTTGTCCCGACGATGGCGCTTTCCGACCGTGGCGTCCTCGGCGCATGGCGTCGGTTCTGGCCGACGCTTACGGGGTCGCTGACCGAGTTTCTCGCCTACGCCGTCGCCGCAACGGTGTTTGCGTACATTGGCGGACTGATGGTCGTCGTCGCCGCCATCGTCACGTTCGTTGTTGTGGCAATTCCGGGGCTACTGCTCGCGATGGTCGCACCGATGCTCTCGGTTACTGTCCTCGCGGTCGGCGGCGGGGCACTAATGACTGTTGCCGTCATCGCGGTGTATGCAATCGTGCAGATGTACCTCCGGTATTACGCGCTGTTCGTGCTCGGGTACGTCGACGGGGACCTCGACTATGCAGCCGAGCGTCGGCAGGCCGTCCGAAACGGGGAGTCGTCGGCCGACGAGGCGTAGGCGTTTCACTTCCGATTTGTGCCGTGTTTTTAACCCCGGTGGGGTCGAAAGAGAGGGTATGAGCCAGGCAACACTCGACGACGACGACCTGTTCGACGAGGCGGCCACCGAGATGCGCGAGGATGTCGAAGCGAGCCTCGACGCCGCTCGCGAGGAGCTGCCGGCCGCAGCGGACATCTGGACGACGGACGCGGGCAACACCCTCGGCGTGCTCAATGGCCTCAAAGAGAGCCTCGACACGGGCGAGGCCGAAACCCACCTCCGGGACGCCAAGAAATGGTTCACCATGGGCCGAAAGGCCGACGCCTTCGAGGACGCCGACGACCTCGAAACGGACATCGCTGCCCTCGAAGCGCTGCTCGAAGACATCGAGACAGCCCACGAACAGGTCAGCGACCTCACTGCAACGATACCCGAACTGCGGAGCGCACTCGACGACAGCGACGACTAAGCGAGCGAGCGCCGCTCGACAGCGTCCAGCAGTTCTACGAGCGCCGCCGCCGCTTTTTCAAACAGTTCCTCGCCGAGGTCGGCGTCGCCCTCGCGAGGGTCGCCGACGGCCCCGCTTTCGGTGAACGACGACGAGTCGACCGCGAGGTTCGTTCCGCTTACCCACTCGCCCCACGAGTCGGCGGCCCCCTCGGCGGCGGTATCGGTCCGGTCTTCGCGGACCAGCTCGGGATGGAGATGCCGCATCACCGCCGTCTCTGCCGGCCCGCCGTGGCCGAGCGACGCAAAATCAACAGCGTCGAACCACGTGTATTGGACCGCGTAGGCGTCGCCGTCGCGTGTGAGTCGCGCACACACTTCATTGAGAGCATCAACGTTTCCGCCGTGGCCGTTGACGATGACGACCCGCTCGAAGCCGTGGCTGGCGAGGCTGGCGACCGTTTCGCCGACGTAGGACCGGAACGTATCGGGGCTGACCCACAGGGTGCCGTCGAAATCGCGGTGCTCTTCGGCGACCCCAACCGGTATCGTCGGCCCGACAAGCGGCTTCTCGCCGTGGGTGTCGGCATAGCGGTCAACGCCCGCCTCGGCGATGGCCTCGGCTGTCAACCAGTCGACGCCCAGCGGCGCGTGCGGGCCGTGTTGTTCAGTGCTACCGACCGGCAGCACCGCGAGGTCCGTCGTCGCATCACGAATATCGGTCCACGTCGCCTCGGAGAGGTGCATACCCGCAGATGACACTGGGCGTGCTTGTAAGAGTCGGTCCCAAAAGCGAACGCCCGAGAAGAACCGCGAAAAGCCCGCCTACGCGATGAGCAGTTCTTCGCCGCGCTCGACTTTGATGGTACACGGCGGCGAAATCTTGTTGTACGCACGACGGAAGGCGTCCTTGGCCGCGTCGGCGTCTTCGGGGTGACACCAGATGGTGAAGACGCGTTCGCCCTTGTTGATGCGGGCAGCCGTTCCGACGATCTTCCCGAATGCCTGTCGCATCCCGTCGGAGACACGGTCGGCACCCGCACCGGTCGCCTGCTTGTTCTCTCGGATGACCTGGTGGGGGAACTTCCGAAGAATCATCTTGTAGTCGCCGTCCTCGCCGAGCTCTTTCAGCATGCGGCGGTTGGCCGACAGGCGAGATGCCTCAAGCGAGCCGTGTCGGATCTGGACTTCCTCGTCGACGATGAGGCTGATCTGTACCTCGTAGTCCTCGGGGTCGGCCTCGAAGTTGCCCATCTTGTACTGGGCGACCTTCGAGCCCGGGATGCCCGTGATGTATTCGCGTCGCGTGTACGCGGGCTTGTCGATATCCCGGTACATCGAGGCGGGCTTGTCACTCATAGTACGTCAGATGTGGGTAAGTTCGAGTATAAAGGCTTCGAAGCACGGCGTTCGTGTGAACCAGTCACAGCGCCGAGTTGTCGTCCGCCCCGGACCGAATCGCGGGGACAGCCACTGTCTCATCGAGTCCTCCAGACACGGCGCGGCCGTAGGCGACAACAGCCAGACAGCCCACCGCCGCCGCGATGAATCCGAAGACGCCACCCTCGGGGCCGACACTCCCGCCGTGGAGAAGCGCCGAACCGACGCGCTCGGTCTCGACGACGCGGATACCAAGCTCAAGCCCGCTCACTGGAAGCCCATAGACGAAGTGGGCGGCGTTCCACGTGATATGGAACCCGACCGGCAGCGCTATGCGACCGGTGTAGCCGTAGCCCAGCCCGAGCAACAGCCCGGCGACTGCTATTGTAGCGACGCCGAGCGGTGTCATATTCGGGTTGCCCCCGTGGACGACGCCGAAGCCGGCACCAGAAAGGAGGATTGCAGCGATGACAGCCCGGCGGGGCGACAGGACAGCTGTCAGTCCCTCCGCGAGGTTGGTCAGCACATAGCCGCGGAAGAGCAGCTCCTCGTAGACACCGACCACGATGACAAACACCGCACACAGCCCGAACCACACCGCGAGAGAATAGCCGTCGGGACCAGCAGGCGCGAACGTGGGGCGATAGACACCTGCAACGACGCCCGCAGCGTACGCCCCTGTCATGAGTGCCGCACCGAGCACCCCGCCGATTGCGAGCTCTCGGAGCCAGCGCTGGCGGCCGAGCCCGAGGTCGGCCATCGTCCGCCGGTCGACATGGCGGGCGGCGATGACGACGGCCGCAGCGATGGCGACGCCGACGACGGCCTGGTAGCCGAGCACGAGCGCAAGCGCCTCGCCAGTCGCGGCGCGTGGGTCAAGCGGGACATCGACGATAGCGACCGGCAACGACGCGACAACCGTGGCGAATACGACGAGCAAGCCAGTCGCGAGGAACCGCCACGGGGTACGCAGTCGCCCGCGAACGAACCACACCGATGCCATCGGCTATCCGTTCCGGCGGCAGTACAATCAACGTGGCGCTCGCTGCGTTGTCATCGGATGCTGGCCCTTCGACACCTGTTTCTTCATCACCAACCCCCGGGGTTTCGTCGACAGCAGCGGCAGACGTACGTCATTTTCTCGTGGGGGCATCCCCTCGTCCGGGGTCGGCGTCCAGCGCTGTCAGCGCGGCCGCTTCGGCCGCGCGAGTCGAATGCGTCTACTGGCCCGGGGTTGTGCCCACATCGGTATAGGCCGGGGGGTGCGTTACGTTCTGCCTGTTCCGTACGCCGCCGGTGGGGCTCGTCGAGTGATGCCTCTCACAGCAGCGCTTGTGAACGTACGTTGAATTCGGTGTGATTACACGCGTCGTCGCTGCCGCTGGCGTCGACTCCAGTCGCGACGGGTATCACAGATACACCGTGGTGGTCTCCGCACAGCTGTCGGGCCGCTATGCCCCATCCGGGGGCGGGCCAACGGCTGCCTGTCGGATGTGTAAAACTGAAAAGCCAAGGGCCGGATTTGAACCGGCGTATAGTTGCTCTGCAGGCAACCGCGTAAGGCCAGACTCTGCCACCTTGGCGCAGATGTGACTAACGGAGACGATGATTTAAGCGTAGCGGTCCGGACGGCCGCCGTCCGGCGCTACAGCAATGAAAACAGCCCCACCCAGCGGGTGCTGAGTGGGGCTGAAATCGGAATGAATGGTAGGCGGCGAACCAGATTTCCCAGAGGCTCGCGCACTCAAGTACTCGCTGGAACGCTGGCGGGCTTATCTTCCGTGTTCGGGATGGGTACGGGAGTCGCCCCGCCGCTGTGGCCGCCTTAATGCCGGCTCGTGGAATCGAACCACGACATGGTCCAACGCCGGTGGTAGACACCGTATGTACGTGCGATCCAGTTTACGCCCGGACCCGTTTCATCAGGCAGAGCAATGATTGGTGGCTTCGGTCTGTTAGTACTCGCGGGCTGAACGTCTCGTTGCCTCGACGCGTACACCCCAAGTCTATCGAACTCGTCTTCTACGAGAGACCTCGGCGACGCTTCTTTTCCAGGTAGGTTTCCGGCTTAGATGCATTCAGCCGTTACCCTGTGGTGCGTAGCTGCCCGGCAGTGCCCTCTCGGACAACCGGTAAACCAGTGGCACCCAACCGTAGTTCCTCTCGTACTATACGGTTGTTCCTGTCAAGCGTCAGACACACCCAGTAGATAGCAGCCGACCTGTCTCACGACGGTCTAAACCCAGCTCACGACCTCCTTTAATAGGCGAACAACCTCACCCTTGCCCGCTTCTGCACGGGCAGGATGGAGGGAACCGACATCGAGGTAGCAAGCCACTCGGTCGATATGTGCTCTTGCGAGTGACGACTCTGTTATCCCTAGGGTAGCTTTTCTGTCATCAATGGCCCGCATCGGGCAGGCTCATCGGTTCGCTAGACCACGCTTTCGCGTCAGCGTTCCTCGTTGGGAAGAACACTGTCAATCCATCTTTTGCTCTTGCACTCTTCGTCGGGTCTCCGACCCGACTGAGATGGACTTAGGGCGCGCTCGATATTGTTTCGAGCGCGTACCGCCCCAGTCAAACTGCCCGGCTATCGGTGTCCTCCTCCCGGAGTGAGGGTCACAGTCACTGACGGGTAGTATTTCAGTGTTGACTCGGCGACGTGCTGGCGCACGCACCTGTGTAACGTCTCCTACCTATCCTGCACATCAGCGACCATGTCCCAGCGACAGCCTGCAGTAAAGCTCCATAGGGTCTTCGCTTCCCCCTGGGTGTCTCCAGACTCCGCACTGGAACGTATGGTTCACCGGGCCCAACGTTGGGACAGCGACGCTCTCGTTAATCCATTCATGCAAGCCGCTACTGAAGCGGCAAGGTACTACGCTACCTTAAGAGGGTCATAGTTACCCCCGCCGTTGACGGGTCCTTCGTCCTCTTGTACGAGGTGTTCAGATACCCGCACTGGGCAGGATTCAGTGACCGTACGAGTCCTTGCGGATTTGCGGTCACCTATGTTGTTACTAGACAGTCGGAGCGTCCGAGTCACTGCGACCTGCCTCTTTCCGAGGCAGGCACCCCTTATCGCGAACTTACGGGGCCAGATTGCCGAATTCCCTAACGTCGGTTGATCCCGACAGGCCTTGCCTTTCGCCGGCATGAGCACCTGTGTCGGATCTCGGTACGGACACTATGCTTGCCTTTTCACGGGCCCCAGGTTGAACCGACTTGCGCTATCCTGCCGTTCGTCCGCTTCGTGCCATTACGGCTTCCACGGATTTGGACAGTTCGACCGGGCGAAGGCCCGGTTCGGTCGACCCCAAGGCGTCGGCGTTCAATGCATAGTGGCACTGGAATATTAACCAGTTTCCCACTTCGACTCGCTCGAATTACGACGAGTCTTAGGACCGGCTAACCCTCGGCTGACAAACATTGCCGAGGAACCCTTGCTCATTAGGCCGTCAGGATTCACACCCGACTATCGCTGCTACTGCAACCAGGATTATCTTCACCAGTCGGTCCACACGAACTCTCGTCCGTGCTTCCACCCAACCGGAGTGCCGACCTACGGAACCACGCTGTAAGGCGTGCCGCTAGGTCTCGGTGGTGGACTTGAGCCCCGATCATTTTGGGCGCCCCGAACCTCGGCCGGTAAGCTGTTACGCTTTTCTTAGAGGGTAGCTGCTTCTAAGCTCACCTCCCGGCTGTCTAGGGCTCGGGACTACCTTCAATCGCACTTAGTCCACACTTGGGGACCTTAACCCAGCTCTGGGTTGTCTCCCTCATGCTGCACAGGCTTACCCCGCACAGCGGACTCCCTGCGTCCACGGCGTCCGTGAGTTCGGAGTTTGACAGGAGGTCCGACCCCTCTCGGGGGCGGGGCCTCCAATCAGTCTCTCTACCCCACGGACTACCTCGGCAGAGGTCATGCTTCGACATGTTTCGGTCGGAACCAGCTGTTTCCGGGTTCGATGGGCCTTTCACCCCTATACGTAGATCACGAGAGGGTATTGTAGGACACCAACTCTAACGGACCTCCACGTAGCTTTCGCCACGCTTCGTCCTGTCCACGCATAGATCACCCGGTTTCGGGTCGTATCCGTTTGACTCCCCGCGCTTGAACACGGCGGCCCTGGCAATGCTGCGGCCATGTCGGTTTCCCTACGCCTTCCCCGATGAACGGGTTAGACTCGCCAAACAAATACACTCCCTGGTTCGTTTTTCAAAACGTACGACGGAACACCGGCTTCACTTGGGTCCTACTGGAGGCTCGCGCCTCGGTCGTTTTCCAAGTGACCTTTTGTGCCCCGTCGCTCGATCGCCATCTGATTTCAAGCCCTATTGCACCTCCCTTCTCGGGGTGCTTTTCAGCGTTCGCTCACGCTACTTGTTCGCTATCGGTCTCAGGACGTATTTAGTCTTGGCAGACGATGTCTGCCGAATTCACGAGGAATTTCCAATCCCCGCTACTCTGGAGCTGACGCACAGCATACTTGCTTCCGATACGGGGCTGTCACCCTGTATCGCGCTCCGTTCCAGGAGACTTCTCGGAAACGTTCTGCTGATGGGAGTCAGTCCGAACACCACATTGCCCGAAGGCTTCGGTTTGGACTGTGTCGCGTTCACTCGCGGTTACTAACGACATCGCATTCGCTTTCTCTTCCTGCCCCTACTAAGATGTTTCAATCCGGGGCGTTCCCCATTGCGCGAAGCAATTGCGGTGGGGATTCCCATTAGGAGATCCTCAGTTCTTTGCCTTCGTGCGGCTCCCTGAGGCTTATCGCAGCTTGACACGTCCTTCGTCGGCGCCTGAGCCGAGCTATTCACCAGATGGCACAGTAGCCACGGTAATGATAGATCGCTCATAAACCCGATGAAACGGGTCCAGTGAGCGTCTGGATCGCACGTACACACGGTCTCATTCACACATCCGTCGACTGCGCATGTGTGTCCACCCTTCCCACTCGCGCTTGCACGGAGTGGTGCATCGGTTCTTCGTACCCGGATTGTACCACGTCTCCCACTTAAGGGACACGATTCGAATCGGGCACGTGAGATGGACCCACTGGGATTCGAACCCAGGGCATCCTCCTTGCAAAGGAGGCACTCTACCACTGAGCTATGGGCCCTACCAGCCTTGGCAGTTCAAAGGTGCTCGGTCGGTCACGCATCGAGGCCGATAGGCCAAAGGTGGGCTGAGGACAATGCCTCAGTCCCGGACGTTAGGAGGTGATCCAGCCGCAGATTCCCCTACGGCTACCTTGTTACGACTTAAGCCCCCTTGCGGAGCCCAGATTCGACCTGGTAGCCAGGCCTCATCCGGACCCCACTCGGGTGCTTTGACGGGCGGTGTGTGCAAGGAGCAGGGACGTATTCACCGCGCGCTTCTGACACGCGATTACTACCGAATCCAGCTTCATGCGGACGGGTTTCAGTCCGCAATCCGAACTACGACCAAGTTTAGGAGATTAGCTTCACCTCTCGGTGTCGCATCCCACTGTCTTGGCCATTGTAGCCCGCGTGTAGCCCAGCTCATTCGGGGCATACTGACCTACCGTTGCCCGTTCCTTCCTCCGTCTTAGCGACGGCAGTCCCCCTAGTGTACCCAGCCATCGCAAGATGCTGCTGGCAACTAGAGGTGCGGGTCTCGCTCGTTGCCTGACTTAACAGGACGCCTCACGGTACGAGCTGACGGCGGCCATGCACCTCCTCTCAGCAGCGTCGGGTAAGGTCATCAACCTGACCGTCATTACTGCTGTCGGAGCTGGTGAGATGTCCGGCGTTGAGTCCAATTAAACCGCAGGCTCCTCCGGTTGTAGTGCTCCCCCGCCAATTCCTTTAAGTTTCATCCTTGCAGACGTACTTCCCAGGCGGCTCGCTTCACGGCTTCCCTACGGCACAGCGCAGGCTCGTAGCCTGCGCCACACCTAGCGAGCATCGTTTACGGCTAGGACTACCCGGGTATCTAATCCGGTTCGAGACCCTAGCTTTCGTCCCTCACTGTCGGATCCGTCCTTCCAAGGTGCTTTCGCCATCGGTGGTCCGTCCAGGATTACGGGATTTCACTCCTACCCCGGACGTACCCCTTGGATCTTCCGGTCCCAAGCCGAGCAGTTTTCGCCGGACGCCCACTCGTTAAGCGAGTGGATTTCCCGACGAACTTGCACGGCCAGCTACGGACGCTTTAGGCCCAATAATATCGGCCATCACTTGGGCTGCCGGTGTTACCGCGGCGGCTGGCACCGGTCTTGCCCAGCCCTTGTTCCTGAACCTCCTTACGGTTCAGAAAAGCGAGGGCTCTATGCCCTCGCACTCGGTGTCCCCCTATCGCACTGTCGTGCAGTGTAAAGGTTTCGCGCCTGCTGCGCCCCGTAGGGCCCGGACTCGTGTCTCAGAGTCCGTCTCCGGGCTCTCACTCTCATGACCCGTACCGATTATCGGCACGGTGGGCCGTTACCCCACCGTCTACCTAATCGGCCGCAGCCACATCCTATGGCGCCGGAGCATTTCGCACATTCTCCAATTCCAGGATGAATGTGGTATCCGGAATTAGCCTCAGTTTCCCGAGGTTATTCCGGTCCATAGGGCAGTTTGGCCACGTGTTACTGAGCAGTTTGCTACGGTAAACGTACAACTCGCATGGCTAAATCGGACACCGATAGCAATGGCCTCCGGCAGGATCAACCGGAATGTATTCCCCGAGCTTGAATTCCCAGCTCGGGGAGGGTTGGCGGGACACACCTGAAACAGGTGTGTACCATACTATCGGCGTTCGATGACAATCGGACCGACCGAGTGTCACCGAACTGCCAAGGCTAACATCAGATCCCATCTATACGGCGGACCGCAGGTGTGGAATCCTCATCTTCTTCGGATTCGAACTTATTCCGCGGATGGGTATAAACCCATCGGATTCGGTTCGAATCCGCGAGAGAGGACAGGGTTGAACTGCCCCCAATCACTTCGTATCTTTCTCCAATCGCCCGTTACGTATAAGGGCGTCGGAGTCGGCCGAGCCGAACGGAGTTCGGCTCGCCCTTCGTACTTCAACCCAAGTGCCCTATTACACTTAAGGGCATCGGATTGAGGACGGCGCCGGAATGCGATTCCGCGCCGCCCTTCGTACTTCAACACCAACACCCTATCACACTTAAGGGCATCGGAGTCGAGTTCCGAGCGGACCGGGAAAACCCGGCCCGACCGTGTACTCGATTCCGAATGCCCTGACGTGTATAAGGGCGTCGGAACGAGACGGCCCGAAGGGCCATCCCGCCGGGGCATCGCGCCCCGCGTCGTTCGCATCTGATTCGATGGGAGTGAACGTATTAAGCCCGTCGAAGTAACCCGGCTTCGTCACGCGATTTCATGCCGCTTAGTGGGTGTGGACGACCCACACGGGAGCGAAGAACCAGTCGTCGACGAGAACCTACGACAGTATCGCGCGCGGAGCCCCCGATCTCCCCGAGGAACGAATGTCAATGAATGTCAATAGTCGTACATTTAACGCCGGGGCGAAAGGAAGATTGGAATATCGCGCGGCTGGAAGTCGGCTACGTCATCCCACGCGCGTGTACGCACGGTCAAGCCGCGTGAGGGCCGCGCACCTGCTGCTAACGGCGGCGGCGGCATATCGGTTCCGGTGAAGAATTCGGACGACAGCGTGTCTATATCTCTTCGAGGTGCTGGATACCTTCCTTCGAGACGTTTGCCTCGGTGATTTCTTCGGGCATCCAGTCGGGGCTGTCATTGGGGGCCGTTTCCTCCCACGCCCAGCCCTGATAGATGTGGACTTTCTTCGTCCCTTTCTCTCTGAGCCGGAGCTCCGTTTCGTCGGCGTTGTCTTCGCTTCCGGCAGGGTCGAGTCGACGTGCGGCTTTCAGCGCCGCCTGTCTCGGCGTTCGTCCCGAGAAGACGCTCGGTTCATCGCCGTTCTGCTCCCGCAACGCGAAGTTCCGCTTGTCGTCGTCGTCGTCAGGTGCCATGGTTTCTGCTCCTCCGTGTGAGTTCTGCACACACACCGACATAAATATATCCCCGAAAACGGCCGACGGAGCGGGTTTCGGCCATATATTTCATACCGTTGTGTGGAAATATACTTCCGGAGGGAGAGATAGCGGCTGTGGTCGGCGGTTATAGCGGTGCTCGCGCGTCCGACAGCGTGACTCGCACGGTACACTTATGTATCTCGTGTGGTGAACGGGCGTACATAGCGCGATGGTGCGAAAGAAGAAGCTCAGCCCGAGTGGCGCAAAAGACGAAGACGGCGAATACCACAACGTTCACGTAAATATCCACGAAGACGAACTCGCCGTCGCCGGCATGGAGATCGGGGACGAGGTGTTCGTCCGCGTGCGTGACGGGAAGATTATCATCCAGAAAGCAGACCCCGAAGACGTCGAACACGAGTTCTGATACCGGCACTCACACCGGTTGAACCCCACTGAAGCGTCAAGGAGTGTCTGGGTCTCCCGCCCCCCACAGAAGCATCCGATACCGCGACCGACTCGACCGACTGACCGTGGCACGGGGCCGCAGGCGTCCGGGTGTGCCAGCGGTAGAAGTGGCTCCGGCGACGAAAGCCGAGACCGCGTCGCTTATGCGGTTCGGCGGGGCCTACCCACGTATGGGCCTCTATCAGCTCCTCAAGCCGGCGCTGTTCCAGCTCGACGCCGAGACGGCGCACGGCCTCGGCCACCGCGTTCTCGACGGTATCCAAGGGACACCGCTGGAGCGGATTGTCGCCGACTACTGCACCGTCGTCGACCCCCGGCTACGGGTCGACGCCTTCGGCCAGACGTTCCCGAACCCGGTCGGCGTCGCTGCCGGCTTCGACAAGAACGCTGAGATACCGGACGCCTTGGGTGCGCTCGGGTTCGGCCACGTTGAGGTCGGCGGTGTCACGGCCGAGCCGCAGGCCGGCAACCCTCGTCCGCGGATGTTCCGGCTTGCCGAGGACCGGGCGCTGATAAACCGGATGGGCTTCAACAACGACGGTGCCGATATCGTCGGCGAACGGCTCGCGGCGACCGACTGCCGCGTTCCTGTCGGCGTCAACATTGGCAAGTCGAAATCGGCAGCCAACGACGACGCCGAGGCCGACTACCAGTACACCTACGAGCGCGTCGCCGATGGCGGCGACTACTTCGTCGTCAACGTCTCCTCGCCCAATACGCCCGGACTACGCGAACTGCAGTCTCGCGACCGACTGGAATCGATTCTCGGGACGCTTCAGGACGACGGCGCAAGCCCGCTTCTCGTCAAGCTCTCGCCGGACCTCACGGACGCCGCAATCGAAGACGCAATCGAGGTCGTCGAGGACCTCGGGCTGGACGGTATTATCGCGACCAACACCACGACCAAGCGTCCGGCATCCCTCCACAGTGATGCTGCCGACGAGGAGGGCGGGCTCTCCGGAGCGCCGATAACCGATGAATCGACCGACATCGTCCGGTTCATCGCCAAGCGGACCGACAAGCCGATCGTCGGGGTTGGCGGCATCGACGACGCCGAAAGCGCCTACGAGAAGATACGCAACGGCGCAAGCGTCGTCCAATTATACACGGGATTGGTCTACGAGGGGCCGACTATCGCCCGCGATATCAACCGCGGGTTGCTCAAGCTGCTCGAACGGGACGGGTTTGCGTCGGTAGAAGACGCAGTCGGCGTCGATATCTAGACGTTGTCCGGCGTCTCGGCGTCGTCTTCGACAGCGCGTTTCATCGATTCACGGCGGGCCTTGGCGTCCCGGCCCGTACACTCAAGCAGGAAGTCGTTCTTGGCGTTGTTGGCGTCGGCCGCCGCGTCAACATCGCCCGTCTCCATGAGTTCTTCGAGCTCCCGCTCGTCGAAGTCGACAGCGAGCTTGTCCTTCTTGCTCGAATAGCTCATTGTCCCCGCTACGACACGGTTGAATACAGGGTTGTCCGGGTCCGCAACCACGTGCAGGTCGTTGCCCTTGTACTCTTCAGTGCCAGTAATCGGCCCGAAGTACTCCTCAATCGTCGCCTCCATGTCGGGGACGCGCTCTTCGAGGTACTCCCCACGTCGCATCTTGTACTCTTCCATGGGCGGAGTATCGTAACGCGGAGGTTTACCGATTTCGCTCGCTCTCCAGCCACGCGCTGCAGTCGGGACAGGGGTCACCTTCGCGGTAGCCGGAATGTGCCTGAACGGAGAAATCGCAGTCGGGGCAGACGATACGGCCGTCGGGAACGGTGATACCGGACAACGACTGCTCGTCGACCGGCTCGGTATCCTCATCCGGGGCAGCCGCGATAGGTTCGGAGTCAGCGGTGTCGGTGCTTTCGTCGGCATCATCCGGCCACTGGCCCGGAGCGCGCTCTAGCTCGTCTGCGGCCTCGCCGTCAGTGTCGTCCGAGAGGATAACGGCGTCCTCACCATCCGGGTCCGGTTCAGGCGCGCCGTCGTCGGTCGGTGCCTCGGCGACGACATCGCGAGCCGTCTCCTCGTCGTCTTCGGCGGGGTCGACGGTTTCGTCGATAATCTCCGCACCGCCGTCGTCCGGGAGGTCTTCGTCGGCGTCAGACGCGACATCGATGTCGTCTGTCTCGGTGGTGGCGTCAACCGACGTCCCGCCGCTGGCAGACCCCTCGCCGCCTGTTCCCCCGGTGTTGGCGTCCTCCCCAGCAGGTTGCGGGCCGATCTGCCCCTCGGCGTCCCCGGTCGCTGCCTCGGCGCTCTCCTCGCCCGGCGCGTCAACGGATGCATCATCGTCAAGGTCAACCTCCTCAGCATCGACGACGGCGGTGACCTCCGTGCTTTCGGAGACGACCCGCTCCTTGCCGCAACGGGTACATCGCTCTATCTCCCGTTCGGTGGTGACGACTTCGCTGCCCTGCGTCTCGCGTTCCCGTTCGACCCCGTCAGGCTCGAAGGAGTGGCCGAGTATCGAACACTGTAGTCCCATTACCGACACGTGGCCGGGTGACAGGCATAAAACTTGACTCCCGAAGCCGCCGAACGGTTAAGATGCCACCGTGAGAAGGCACAGTCATGCAGGCGAAGCGAGAGTACCGCGACCGGGCGGAGACGGAAGTCGCGGTGCTCGATGCCCTCGTCGACCGGGCGGAGGAGGGGATGACCGTCTTCGAGCTCCGGTCCGGCACCGAGACCGACATCGATGACCTGGAGGCGGCGCTTTCGACCCTCAAAGAGGAGGGGCTCATCACCGTCGAGAACAGCGACGACGAGCCGATGCGTATCTACCCCGAACCGAAGGTAGTCCCCGAGCCGAGCGAGAACGGCGAGGAGCCGTCGCTGCTGTCGAGCCTCCGTGACCGCCTCGGCTTGTAGCCGTCTCGGACGGCCGCACAGTGGGCGACGGCAGGCGTATCGGAACGCCGAAATGTGGGATGCGCGGCTGTTTTACGCGTTCGGCACGTCTTACTGACAATGACAGTCGTCGCGGAACTACAGGAATCCTACGGGGCGACGTTCACCGAACGCGGCGGCCGGCAGGTTGTCGACCACTACGGGCGGCCGGAGCGAGTCCACAGAGCGGTTCGGAACGTCGTTGGGACCGTCGAGATGGGGTATGGAATCATCGACGTCGGCGGCGACGACCGCCTTGAGTTCGTCGACAACGCCGTCACCAACCGAGTTCCGGAGACGGACGGCGCAGGAAGCTATGCACTACTGTTGGACCCACAGGGCGGCATCGAAACTGAACTCTACATCTACAACGCCGGCGAGCGGCTGCTGTGCTTCGTTCCGCCGGGGCGGGCCGAGCCGGTCGCCGAGGAGTGGGCCGACAAGACGTTCATCCAGGATGTCGACATCAATGTCGCGACCGACGACTACGGGGTCTTCGGCGTCCACGGCCCGAAGGCGACCGAGAAGGTCGCCTCGGTGCTGACCGGCCCGACGACACCCGAGGAGCCGCTTGAGTTCGTCCGCGGGCGCGTCGGCGACTGGGGGACGACCGTCATCCGTACCGACGGCCTCACCGGCGAGGAGGGGTACGAAATCGTCTGTGCGGCCGACGACGCCGCGAACGTCTTCGATGCGCTCGTCAACCACGGGCTCAACGCGGCCCCGTTCGGCTACCGGACGCTGGAGTATCTGTGGCTCGAAGCGGGGACGCCGCTCTTCGAGACGGAACTGGAGGGGACGGTCCCCAACGTCCTCGGATTGCGGAACGCGCTCGACTTCGAGAAGGGCTGTTATGTCGGCCAAGAGGTCGTCTCCAAGATCGAAAACCAAGGGCGGCCGTCCAGAGAGCTCGTCGGCATCAAACTCGACGCGGAGCCGACGGCCGGGGCAGCAGTCTTCGACGGCGACAGCCACGTCGGCGAGGTGACCCGCGGCGACTACAGCCCGGCGCTTGACGGCGCAATCGCGCTCGCGCTCGTTGAGTACGGGCTCGAAAGCGACGACCTGACGGTCCGCATCGACAGTGACGATGTCGCCGCAGAGCGTGTCCAGCTCCCGTTCGTCGACGGGTCGGCACGGTCGGCACGACTCCCGAGCTACTGACGGCTGCAGGCGGGTGGGGGTTTTTAACCCAGCGCCGAGATACCCCGGCAAGGAATGTCCGGCGACGTACTCGTAGTGACAAGTGGCAAGGGCGGCGTCGGGAAGACGACGACAGTTGTCAATCTCGCCATCGCACTCCGCCAGCACGGCCACTCGGTGGCGGTCCTCGACGCCGACCTCGGCATGCCGGATGTCGGGGAGTTCCTCAGTATCGACGCGAAGCCGACGCTACACGACGTTCTGGCCGGCCGAGCGGATATTACTGAAGCAACCGTCGAAATCGGCGACGGGCTGGCGTTCGTCTTCGGCGATACCTCGCTTGAGGGATTCGCACAGGCGGACCCCGCAAAGCTGGAAGCCGTTATCAGCGACCTCACTGACGAGTACCAGTGTGTCCTCGTCGACACCGGTGGCGGCCTGACCTACGAGACAGTGTTCCCGATGGACCTTGGCGATGCCGTCCTGCTGGTGACATCGCCGGTGCCGGCCGCCATCGCAGACACAAAAAAGAGCAAGCAGGTCGCCGAACGGCTCGGTGTGCCAGTCTGCGGCGTCGTCGTGACACACGCTGATGGCGACGCACACCCCGAATCCGTCGCCAGTGAACTGGATGTCGACTTTCTCGGCAGTGTTCCGGACGACGAGGCCATCGTCGAAAGCGCCGCCAAGCGGCAGCCCGTCGTTGCGTACGCGCCCGAAAGCGCAGCCACAGTCGCCTACTACCGGCTGGCCGAGCGCATCGCCGACGAGGAGACTGCCGCGCTCGAACCGCTCGACACGGCCGCGAAGGCTCCCGAAGAGGTCTTCGAGTCCGCAACGGATATCACGGATGTCGACGACAGCGACGACGCCACGGAATCGGAAGCAGACGGCGAGTCGGACGCGGAACCGGACACCGAAGCGGAGAGAGACGAAAGCGGAGACGAAGCGGAACCCAGAGGCGCCGAGGACGATGATGCCAGCGAAGCCGATAGTGAAGCGGCGGTGGGCGAAAGCGAAAATGAAGTAGAAGACACAGGCGGCGACGGCCGGACGGAAGCGGACGACGGGAAGCGCCACGGTGTCGACGACACATCGGACGCGGACGACGAGAAGCCGGCCGCCGATGAACCGACGACAGAGGCAAAAACGCCGGCTGAAATGGCTGGCGGAATCGATGAACCGGAGCCGGGCCTACACACCGGAGGTACCGACGACGCGGATGCTAGCGAGGAAGGGGCCCGTGGTGGCCGTGATGATACAGAAACAGAAGACGGCTCAAAAGACGACGAGGGGTTCTTCGACCGGCTGTTCTCGCGGTTCCGGTAGCGCCGGTCAGGTGTCGCCGCCCTGGAACGCCCCCGACAGCTGTTCTTTGAACGATTCGAGTTCGTCGAGCCGGTCGTGTATCTCTTCGAGTTCGCCTTCGAGTCGGTCGAACTTCGACTCGAGGTCAGTCTGCGTGTCGGCAACAGCGTCGATGTTGGCCTCAAGGTCCGACTGGACGGCGCGTATCTCTTCGAGGTCCGTGCCGATAGTCGATTCGAGGTCCATGTAGCTGTCCCTGACCGATTCGATTTCCGACGCCAGTTCCGATTGGCCGTCCTTGACGGAGGTTAGTTCGGCCGTCAGTTCCGACTGCTCGTCGCTGACCGCGTTCACCTCCGATGCCAGCGCCGATTGCTCTTCGTCTATCGATTCAACGGTCGCATCAAGTGCGGACTGTCCGGCTTCGAGGGATTCGACTGTCGCCGACAACTCCGATTGCTCCGTAGCTACTGACTCTACCGTCTCCGACAACTCCGATTGCTCCGTAGCTACTGACTCTACCGTCTCTGACAGCTCTGATTGCTCCGAAGCTACTGATTCTACCGTCTCCGACAACTCCGATTGCTCCGAAGCTACTGAATCAACTGTCTCCGACAGCTCTGACTGCTCCGAAGCCACCGACTCGACTGTCTCCGACAACTCCGATTGTGCCGTCTCAACGGCGTCGACATCGTCAACGACGGCCTCGTGGTCCGCTTGGAGGTCATCGACGGTCGCTTCGATGGCGTTCTGGTTCGATGTGAGTGATTCGATGTCCTCTTCAACATCGGTAAGCGGCGCAACGGTCTCGGAGAGTTCGTCGACAGCCGAATCGAGCGCTTGGGTGCGGTCATCAAGCGACGACAGCTCCGAGTTGAGGTCTTCGACGACTGAATCGAGTGTGCCGTGCTGGTCGATGAACGCTTCGAGAGTGTCAGCATAGGCGGCAAAGTCGCTGACTTCGCTTTGGAGGTGGTCGATACGGACCTCCTGGCTGCGGCTCCCGCGTGCACCGAGCTTTGTCCGGAGCGCCGACAGCGTCTCGTCGGTGACGTATCCTTCCTGTAGCTCCTTCAACAGGACCCGGGCAATGCCACCGGAGGGGGCCGCAAGGCCGCCCGGCGCGCCAGCGGGGCTGCCAGCGGCGTCCGTCGCCGAGTCGTCGCTTCCCGCCGCTTCTGTGTCTGGCGAGTCGCCACCGCTGGCTGCCTCGCCAGCCTCGGGTGTATCCTGTCGGCCTGTATCGTCAGCTACGGCCGCTTCATCCAGTGCATCATCCAGTTCCGCCTCCGGCGTCGTGTCGGCAACTGGCGGGCTGGTATCGCTGGCTTCGTCGTCGACTTCGTCAGCCGGGGCGGCCGCGCTGTCGGCTGTCGACGACGACGTATCCGCCTCGTCAGCCGGCGAGTCGATGTCCGCAGCGGCCGCAGTCGGCTCGTCGGCGCCCGTGTCGGCATCAGCAGCCTCGTCGCCTGCCGTTTCGGCAGCCGGCTCAGTCGCTTCGGGGGCCGACGCTACATCCGCCGCAGCCGGCTCGTCGCCACCGGCTGTAGGCTCACTGGCGGCTTCGTCATCGCTTTCGGCGGCGTCGACCGCATCCGCGTCGGCCGACGGTGTCTCCGCTTCGAGTGTGGACGGCTCGTCGGCTGCTTCCTCGGCGGGTACGTCGTCCGTCGTCTCAAGCAGGTCCCGTTCAGCGGCTGCAAGACCGCTTGCCTCGTCGTCGACCGCATCCGCGTCGGTCGGCGGCTCCGGGCCGGCGTCGGCTTCCGCCCCGGCCGTTGGTGCTGGGTCGGCGGCCGTCGACTCCGTGTCAGAGGTGTCCTCTGAGGCAGGCTGTGCCGCTCCCATCTCATCGGGCGAGCCAGCGGTCGAGCCGTCGGCCGTGTCGTCAGCCGCTTCGGCCTCGTCGGCGGCCGGCAGCGAGTCGCGCTCACCACCGACGAACTCCCGGAGCGCATCGGAGCGGGCGCGGTCAACGAGGCTGTCGAGGTCCGGACCGTCCGCAACTGATAGCTCCGGCTCCGTCGTCAGCGACTCGGGGTCCGCGTCGGGGACCCGATAGAGGACCGTATACTGTTCGCCGGGCTCGAACTCCCGTTCGAACACCGGGGCGTCGCCGACGACCCAGTGTTCGGCCCCGTAGTCGGTGTGGAACTGGATGTCCGACTCGGGGCGTGAATCGAGCGCGGGGTCCGTCAGCCGGAGTGTTACGAGCGCGTCGCGCTCCGACGCGATTTCGAGCCGTACTCGGCCGTCGGCGGCGACCGCCTTCCGGACGGTGACGCCGTCTTCATCGACGTTCAGTGTGGCTTCTGTCCCCTCGTCCATACCGGGTTCTCGGCGCGACGATATTTATGCCCCGGGGTCGTTGAGCGGAAAAAGTCGGGCGGGCAGGTCAGCGGCGGCTGCTCTCCAGTTCGATATCGAGGTCCGCCAGCAGTTCCCGTGCCTCCTCGCGTTTCTCTTGGTGGTCGTCGAGGAACTCGGCCATCAGTTCGGCGGCCTGCTCCTTGCAGCCACCACAGAGGCGGTCGCCGCCGATGCACTCGTCGTAGACCTCGGTCGCGAGGCCGTCGTCGTCGCCGGCGAGCAGATAGGCGTATAGCTCATAGACGGGGCAGCCGTCGGGCTCGCCGCCCAGTTCACGCTGCTTTTCGGCGGTTTCGCGGCCGCCGGTCGCCGCGGCCTTGACCTTGTCGTAGCCGTCTTCCGGGTCGTCGAGCAGGCTGATGTGGCTGGCGGGGTCCGACGACGACATCTTGCCACCGGTAAGCCCGGTCATAAACCGGTGGTATATCGACGACGGCGGCCGGAAGCCGTAGCCACCGTGGTCGAGTTCGACCTCGCGGGCCAGCTCCGCCGCGGCTTCGCGGTCGAGCTCGAAGCTGTCGATGTGGCCTTCGTAGACCCGTTTTTCGCCGTCGATGGCTTCGATGAGCGCTTCAAAGGCGTCCGCGGTCGCGTTTCGGTCGAAGAAGCGAACACGTGGGCGTAGCGGCTCTTTGCCGCCGGCGTCGAGCTTTGCGACCGCACTCTCCAGCGCCGGGTCGTCCGGGGCTTCCGACTCCAACCATGCGGCGGCGTCCGAACACCGTACGTCGTCTTCGTTGTCGGCCAGCGCCTCGTAGGCGCGGGCGACGAGGTCGCGTTCGGCGTCTTCCAGCTCGAAGCTCGCGTAGGCCTTGGTCACCTTGAAATACCGCATCCGCGAGGCGAGGTCCCGCGCAAGTCGGACGTGGGGGTCTTGGTCGGGGCCAACGGGGATGACCGTCGGCTTCGGCTCGTCGAGTTGCGGATAGAGGATATCCGCCATCTGGGTGACGACCGACTGCATGTGCGAGACCGACGTTTCGCCGTCGAAGCCGTAGATGCCCTGAAACTCCGAGAAGTTGGCCTTTGCGCCGAGCTCAAAGGCCAGCTCCTGCAGTTCGTCGTTTTCGCTTTGCCGGTAGAGTTCGCCCTCATCGGGGTCGAAGCCGAGCGCCAAAAGCGAAAGCAGGTAGCTCTCGGCGTGCTCGTCGATTTCCGTCCACGACATCCCGCGTGCGGAGTTGGCTTCGAGGTCGGCAATGAGGGCGTAAACGTCGCCGCCCTGCTGTTGGTGCCAGATGAGTTCGTCGAAAACGAGCTTGTGGCCGATGTGTGGGTCGCCGGTCGGCATGAAGCCCGAAAGCGCCGCGAACGGCTCGTCGTTGGCCATCGCCTCGGCGACCGGCTCGTAGTCGCGGTGGCCAAAGATGACGCCGCGGCGCATCAGGTAGTGGGGGTTCGGTACGTCCGCAAGAAGCGCATCGAACGTCTCGATGCCGAACTCCTCGAAGAGCTTCCGGTAGTCGGCGACCGTCGACGAGCCCCACGGGTCGAGGGTAACGTCGTCGGCTCCCTTCGTCCCGCCGTCGGTCCGGGCGGGCGCGACCGGCTCCGTGTGGGGGTCGTCGTCCGTCATGGGAAACCGTCGGAGTGGTCGGCCCAAAAACCGTTCGTTTGCGTCGGCATCGACGCCACCTATGGGGTCAGCCGGGAGACCGACACCCACCGAATCTCGTCCCCGTCGTCGACGAGCGCGAACACCATCCGCTTGCGGACGCCGTGGGCCAGCCGCACATCGAGCGCCACGTCCCGCGGCGACAGGGTGGCGTCGGCCGGGAGCACCCGAACCAGCAGCTCGGAGTGGCCCAGCTCCGAGACGCTGTCGACATCGGCGTACGTCCGGAAGTCGGCCCCGAATTTGAACCCCGTCTTGGGGACGACGCCGCGCTCCCGGAGCGTCCGATAGACGGTTAGCCGTCGGTCGAACCGTTCGCCCTCGGCGTCGCGTCCGCGGGCCTCGACAGCCGCAGCGCCGCCCGCAACGGAGAGGACGCCCGTCGCCGCGAGATGGGCGGCTTCGAGCAGCGACAGTTGGAGCGGGCCGTCCTCGCGGTCCATTCGCTGGCCATAGAAGCCCTGCTCGTAGAGCGCCGGTGGCGCATCCCAGCAGAGCACCCGGTCTTCGAGCAACACGCCGTCTGCGGTCAGGTCCGCCTCAAGGCCGCTCGTGCCGTCGACCGCCGGGCGGTCGGTTTCGAGATACGTCAGTTCGCTTTCTTCGTCGACAACGGCGAGGACCACATCGCCGAGCGAGTCGAGCCGGACGGAGCCACGCTCGTCGACGACCCGGACCCGGTAGGCGACCGTTCCGTCCCACGGGCCATCACCGCGCGGGTGGACGACGAAGTCGATGCCCGCGTGGTCCGCAACCCAGCCCTCCAGCGCCGGTGAGACGTAGAAGCCACGCTCTCGGAGGTCCCGGTAAACCAGAAACGGGACCACAAGGTCGGGGGTGTCGGCCAGAAACGCCTCCAGCCCCATCCCGTCGACCGCATCGAGGTCGCCGCGGGCGAGCAGGTAGGCGGCCTCGACGGGCGCGAGTCGGACGCCCGCCCCGTCGGGGCGGCCGTAGCCGCT
Organism: Natronomonas pharaonis DSM 2160; assembly: GCF_000026045.1. NCBI lineage: Archaea > Methanobacteriati > Methanobacteriota > Halobacteria > Halobacteriales > Natronomonadaceae > Natronomonas > Natronomonas pharaonis. Next base: position 227,971 of record NC_007426.1, read on the forward strand.
GGAGTCATAGTAACGTTCGCGGCCGTTCGGACCGACCTCGACGAGCCCGTCGGACAGGTGGCCTTCCATAGCAGTCAGTGGCGGACGCTCGGGTAAATCGCCTGCGGTCGGCGGGCGACGGGCTGTTGGCTGCGGCCAGCGTCGGTGTCAGCGGTCGCGCCCCACCGAACAGTCGGTGTCGAGACAGCGACGCCCGGTTGCCGTCTCGAAGACCGGCAGCCCGCAACCACAGCGGCCGTCGACGACACCGTCGGGTATCGAGAAGGCCGTCTCACAGTCCGGATACTGCTCACAGCCGGCGAGCAGTCCGCCGCGGCGGATGATGTCGAGGTCGCTGCCACACTCCGGACAGGCCCACTCGCCTTCGAAGGCCGCCCGCACCGCCTCCAATAGTGAGCCACAGTCGGGGTCGAGACACAACTCGAACGGCTCGCCGCGGTCGACGCGGACGGTCGGCAGCCCACACGAACAGTCGTCGCCGGTCGTTGTCGCACCGCTCGGCAGGCCGAACCGCTCGCCACAGTCGAGACAGGAGACTCCGCCGCCGGAGCGGACGAGGTCGCCGCCACAGCGGCAGTTCCCGACGGGCGTGCCGGCAACGGTCGCCTCGTGTTCGGTGACGGTCACGTCGCCGACGGCCTCGATACGGAGCGTTTCGTCGCCATCGACAGCGACGAGCCACAGCGGGTCACGGGTCAGCGATAGCTCCGATGCGCGGGTGAGCCACGCGGCCGGCTGATAGCCATCAATATCGTGGACGAGAACGGTGTTGTCGGGCTTGACGACCGCGAGTACGGTGCCACGGACAGTGCGGTCCCGCGGTCCCTCGAAGCGGACGAGACAATCCCCGGTGATGGTGCGTATCGGCATGGGGCTGTTGGCCCCCTCACGGTATTTGAATCTACGGCCCACAGTGGCGGTCGAGCAACCGCAGTCCGGACCGTTAAGTAGGCCTCGCGCAAGTGTTGCCGTATGGAGACGCTACTGCTGGACCCCGACGATGTCGACGCGGCCGCCGATATGGCCGAAGTCATCGTCGCCGTCGAGGAGGCCTTCGCGGCCTACGAACGCGGTGACGTACAGATGCCGGCCAAGTCCTACATCGACCTACCGGAGTACAACGGTGATTTCCGGTCGATGCCGGCGTACATGGAAGCCGACGACTGGGACGCCGCCGGCATCAAGTGGGTCAACGTCCACACCGACAACCCCGATGAGTACGACCTGCCGACAGTGATGGGGACGATGGTGTATTCGGACCCGAGAAACGCTTTCCCGCTGTCGATTATGGACGGGACGACGCTGACCCGGAAGCGGACGGGCGCGGCAGCAGCTGTCGCAACGGACCATCTCGCCATCGAGGACGCCAACTCGCTTGGCATCGTCGGGGCGGGCGTCCAGTCGTACACGCAACTGGAGGCCATCAGTGTTGTCCGAGACATCGACGAGGTCGTCGTCGCCGACAAGCGGGACGAGGCCGTCGAGGCGTTCATCGACCACTTCGGAGACGAGTTCGATGTCCGTCGTGGCTCCATCGCCGAGGCTGCGTCGTGTGACGTGCTCTCTACCGTTACGCCGGTTCGGTCACCAATCGTAAGCGCCGACGACCTCGCCGACCACACCCACATCAACGCCATGGGTGCCGACGCACCCGACAAGAACGAACTGGAGCAGGACGTCGTGACCGACGCCCGAATCGTCATCGACGACCACGAGCAGTGTACGCACTCCGGGGAAATCAACGTCCCATGGAGCGAGGGCGTTCTCGACGACGCGGATATCAGTGCTGAACTCGGCGAAATCGTCGTCGGCGACGAGCCGAGGCGGCGCGACAGCGATGGCGTTACCGTCTTCGACTCGACCGGGCTCGCCATTCAGGACGTCGCTGCCGCACGCGCGGTCTACGAGCGGGCTACTGCTGATGGTGCCGGCACGAGCTTCGGGCTAGTTGATACGAAGCTCCGATAGAAACGGGAACGGAACCGCCTACTCCCAGGAGACGCGCTTTCTGACGCCCCGGAGCGTTTTGGAAATCCGCCAGACGACGACGAAGAACGGAATCAGCGGCAGGAGTACGAGCAACAGCACTGCCGCTGCCGCGATTTTCGGGTTCCGAAGCTCGCCGTTCGACGCCGGCCGTCGAAGCGCCCCCAGTACGCCCTCGTTTTGCTGTGTTTCGTCGGCCATACCGATAATACGGCGTCTACACGTATGAGCGTTGGCCCCAGTTCCCGCAGTGTAGGACCGCCGGGCGGATGGAAAGCTTAAGGCCGAACCGCCGGAACGTTCCCGATAACTTCCTCTCTATGACCGACGACGGCTACGACCACGGCGCGGTCGAAGAACGCTGGCAGGAGGCGTGGAACGACGCCTCCGTGTATCGCACGCCCGACGACGTCGAGGACCCGACCTACGTTCTCGGGATGTATCCGTACCCGTCCGGACAGCTCCACATGGGCCACGTCCGGAACTACACGATTACGGACGCCTACGCACGCTACCGCCGGATGGACGGCGATGACGTGCTGCATCCGATGGGATGGGACGCGTTCGGGCTTCCGGCTGAAAACGCCGCCAAGGAGCGGGATACCAACCCCCGCGACTGGACGGTCGACTGCATCGACACGATGCGCGACCAGATGGAGTCGATGGGGTTCGGCTACGACTGGGAGCGAGAGGTGACGACCTGCGAGTCCGACTACTACCAGTGGAACCAGTGGCTTTTCCGCCGGTTCGTCGAAGAGGACCTCGCCGAGCGGCGCGACGCCGAGGTCAACTGGTGTCCGGACTGTGAGACGGTACTGGCCGACGAGCAGGTCGAGGGCGACGACGAGCTCTGTTGGCGCTGTGATACGCCGGTCGTGACCCGCGAACTCGAACAGTGGTTCCTGAAGATTACCGACTACGCCGACGAACTGGTCGACGACATCGACGAGCTGGAAGGGTGGCCCGACTCGGTCCGGCAGATGCAGCGCAACTGGATCGGCCGCCAGCACGGCACGGAACTTGAGTTCGAAATCGAAGACCACGGCCCCGTCGAGGCGTTTACCACCCGCGTCGACACCATTTACGGCGCGACGTTCTTCGCGCTGGCCCCGGACCACCCCATCAGCGAGACGCTGGCCGACGAAGACGAGGCGGTGCGGCGGTTCATCGAATCGGAGGCCGACCCCGACGGCGACGAGCCGAACGGCGTCGAAACCGGCCTGACGGCGACCAACCCGGCGACCGGCGAGGAGATTCCCGTCTTCGTGGCCGACTTCGTCCTCTCGGATGTCGGCACTGGCGCGCTGATGGGCGTCCCCGCCCACGACGACCGCGACCACGTCTTCGCCGAGAAGATGGGCGTCGACATCGTCCCGGTTGTCGCGCCCAGCGAAGACGAGATTCCGGACGTCGACGACAGCGCATACACCGAAGACGGCGTTCTCGTCGACTCCGGCGACTACAGCGGTCTCGACAGCGAGACCGCACGCGAGCGGCTCACCGAGGATATCGACAGCGCAAGCCCCCACACCCAGTACCGGCTCCGCGACTGGGGTATCTCGCGGCAGCGCTACTGGGGAACGCCGATTCCGGTCGTCCACTGTGAGGACTGCGGCCCCGAGCTGGTGCCCGAGGAGGACCTGCCGGTCGAGTTGCCGGAGTTTGTCAACACGACTGGCAACCCGCTCGATGCGGCCGACGACTGGAAAGAGACGACCTGTCCGGCGTGTGGCGACCCGGCCGTGCGGGAGACGGACACGATGGACACCTTCGTCGATTCCTCGTGGTATTTCCTCCGGTACGTCTCGCCGGGTCTCGAAACAGCAGCCTTCGACCGCGAGCGGGCCAACGACTGGATGCCCGTCGACCAGTACGTCGGCGGCATCGAACACGCCGTAATGCACCTGCTGTACAGCCGGTTCGTGACGAAGGTGCTGGCCGACCACGAGGACCTCGACCACCGCGAGCCCTTCGAGAACCTGCTCGCACAGGGGATGGTCCAACTGGAGGGCGAGAAGATGTCGAAATCGAAGGGCAACGTCGTCTCCCCGCAGGCCATCGTCGATGAGTACGGGGCCGACACGGCGCGGCTGTTCATGATGCAGGCCGCCCAGCCCGAGCGCGATTTCGACTGGACCGAAGAGGGCGTCCGTTCGGCGTATACCTTCCTGACACAGCTAAAGGAACTCGTTGCGGCCTACGCCGGCGGAGACATCGAAACCGCCGCCGAGGCTGACGCAGTCGCGGGCTACATCGAAAGCGAACGGGAGGCGACCGTGGCCGTCGCCACCGAGGAGTACGAGGAACTGGTGTTCAACACCGCCGTCCGACAGGCACAGTCGTTCGTCGGGACGCTCCGACAGTACCGCTCCCACACGGCGGTCCACGGGCCGACCTTCGAGCGCGGGCTCGAAACCGCGCTCAAACTGCTCGCGCCGGTCGCCCCGCACATCTGTGAGGAGTTGTGGGCGGAACTCGACGGCGACGGCTTCATCGCAGAGGCGGCGTGGCCGAGCGCCGATGTCGACCGCGAGACCGTCGAAAAGCGACGACGACTCGTCGAGAACACCCGCGAGGATGTTCGCCAAATCATCGATGTCGCGGGCATCGACGACCCCGAGCGAGTCGACATCGTCGTCACTCCCGAGTGGAAGCACCGGGCGCTGAACATTGCCATCGACAGCGACGCGCCGAACGTCATCTCCGAGTTGATGCAGGACGACGACATCAAGCGACACGGGGACGACGCGGCCGCCTACGGCCAAGACCTCCAAGAAGAGCGGGAGGCGCTCCAGCGGACGCTTGACCCCGAGACCGAGCGGGAAGCGCTGGAGTCGGCCGCGTGGCTCGTCGAACGGGAGTTCGACACCGAGGTCCGCGTGCTGACCGCCGCCGAAGCCGACGACGGCGTCGCCGGCGACGCCGAGCCGTCCCGACCCGCCATCGACATCCACGAAGGGTAGGTCGGCGACGACAGCGCAGCCAGCTTTTTTGTTGACGCCGCCGACGGCGAGCTCGTGGGCAGCCACGCCGACCGCGTCGCCGACGCGCTCCGGGAAGCACTCCGCGAGTGGCGACCGGACCGCGAGTGGACGACCGAACGGTACGTCGGCCGCACGCCGGTCGATGTCGCCGGTGAGGGCGAGCCGCTGGCGCTTGTCGAACTGGAATGGCGGCGCGCCGACCCGGCCAACAACACCGTCAAGCTGTTCCGGCGGCTGGATGCCGACGCCACTGAACGACCGGCCGTCGTCGTCCAGCTTTTCACCGGCTACTACGCGCTCGCCGACGGCGGCGTCTCCTCGAAACAACGGAACGCCGTCTTCGCGGGCGAGCGGCTGGCACAGACGGTCGATGCCGTCGACTACGAGCCGCTGCGGTTGGGTATCGACCCGCCGAAGCGCGGCGGGACGCTGCCGGACGGCTGGCGAGACGCCGTCGAGGAGGCTGCCGCCGAAGTAGACGACCGGCTGTAGCGGCTGCTACCGGCGCTTGCCCTCGCGCATCCCTTCGCTAAGGCTCAAAAGCGTCCGTCTGATGAAGAGATAGATGCCAAAGACGATGAGCAAAAGCACCGTGATAATGCCGACTAACACGGGGTCGACATCGACGAACAGCGCCGTCGACGGCGGGCGCGAGAGGCTCATATTCGGTCGTTGCGGCGGCGTCGCAAAGATGTTTCGGGCACGGTCGACGGAGGGCATAAAAGTTCATGCCGACGGGGATGAAACGCCCTGCCGATGAGCCTCCTGCCCTCCAGCCCCGACGTCTCGCCGGACGGCGACCCGCGGGTCGTCGGACTCGACAGCGAGGAGGCCGACGAGCTGATGGCCGCCCTCTCGTCGGAGACTGCCCGTCGCCTCCTCGCGGAGCTCCACGAGGACCCCGCTCCCCCCGGCGAGCTTGCCGAACGGGTCGACACCTCGCTGCAGAACACCCAGTACCACCTCGAAAAACTCGAAGACGCCGGCGCAATCGAAGTCGTCGGCACCGCCTACTCCGAAAAGGGCCGGGAGATGTCCGTCTACGGCCCGGCCGACAGTCCACTCGTCATCTTCGCCGGCGAGGAGGAGCGGGCCTCCGGCCTCAGAGCAGCCGTATCGCGGCTGTTCGGCGGCGTGCTGGCGCTTGCGGCCGGCGGCGCGGTCGTCCAGCAGCTCTTCGGCGAGCAGCTACTCGCCGGGACGGATGAGGCGGCGGAGCCGCCGGAGCCAACCCCGACGCCCGAACCGGAAGAACCGGAGGAAGACGACCCCGGTGCGTTCGATGTCGAGCCGGAGCCAACACCGGAAGCGACACCGGAACCAACACCCGAAGAAGTCGCGGACACGCCAGCGCCGGCCCCCGAGGAGGCACCTGATGCGGCCGATGGGCTTTCGGCCGCGATAGAAGGCCTCTTTGCCGCCGGACTACCGCCCGGACTGGCCTTCTTTCTCGGCGGGTTCGTTGTCCTGCTTGCGGTCGTCGGAACGACGTACCTCAGACAGCGGCGCACGCATAGGTGAACTACCCCTGCCTACTCACTCGCGGCGTAGCCGCTCGTTCCTTGAGGCAGGGGCTTCCTGCTTCCAAGACGCGCTTTGCAGGAACAACCGCAGTTCCCGCAGGGAGCGCAGTCTCCACAGGCGTTCCTTCGGAGTGACCCACTCCTAGGTCGGTAAGTCCGCGAGAAAGAATGTTCCACGCTGCGTTTGCGTCTCTGTCCGCTTCAAAGCCACAGGCAGGACAAGAATGTTCTCGTACCCACAGCGGTTTGTCGGTTTCGACGCCACACTGGGCGCACTCTTTTGTGGTGCCTTCCGGTTCAACTTCCACGAAGTGCGTGCCATCACGCTCACACTTCGTTTCGAGCATACCGGTGAAGGTATTCCATGCTGACGAGGCCGTGTTGCGGCTGTTACGCGGCGATTCCAGCATCCCTTTCACGTCGAGGTCTTCGACGGCCACCAGCTCGTACTCCTGAGCGTAGTAGTTCGAGAGTTTATGCAGGAAATCACGCCGCTTGCGCGGACTGCGATGCTCCTTGAGGGAGGGGCTTAGCGCCTGCATTTAGCTAAAATATCGGTTTGACTCTACGGTGTGTTCTTTACAAATGGGGGAGATTGTCTATCTGCGCTGAACGCTTCGGCCCTCCCCACCCACCTGCGACTGCCCCCCGCCGGCGTTCGGCGCGTCTTTCCTATGGCCGCCGTGGCTCGACAGTGAACCGTTCGAAAACCTCACCGGCGGGTTCGACAAGTTGCCCGCGAGCGACCTGCTCGTCGTCATCCCACTCTAGTTCGGCGTGGGCCGGGCGGTGCCAGCGCGGGTCGGCGTGGCTGCCGGGGTTGAGCATCGGCACGGTGCCGTCCTCGAAGGTCGGCTCGTGGGAGTGGCCGAAGACAACGAGGTCGGCGCTGGATTGTCGACCAAACATCGCAAGCGCCGTTTCGGTGTGTTCGTGGCCGTGGACAACGGCGATGCGCAGTCCCTCCCACACGACGATGCGCTCGGCCGGCAGCCGCTCGCGGACGGCTGCGGTGGCGTTGTTGCCGTAGACGGCCGCCAACGGTCCCCGTTCCTCGAACGCATCAAGCACCGCCTCAGTCATAAAGTCACCAGCGTGGACGACACGCGACGCCTCCGCGACGGCGTCGGCAGTCCGACCCGAGAGCCGTGGCGAGTCGCGGCCGTGGGTGTCCGAGAGTACAGCGAGCATGCGTCCGCGTAGTCCGTCACCCACCAAGACAGCGTCGGCTGCGAATCGCCGATTGAGCACGTCCAGTGGTTGACAGTTGGGTCCCAAACCGGCCGAATCGAGCCCTTTTTGATGCGAGCGGCAAAGGTACGGTATGCTCAAAGCCGGCGTCATCGCGGTACAGGGCGACGTGGCCGAACACGCCGATGCGATTCGACGGGCAGCCGACCGCCACGGCGAGGACTGTACGGTCGAGAGTATCCGGTCGGCCGGCGTCGTTCCGGAGTGTGACCTGCTGTTGTTGCCCGGCGGCGAATCGACGACCATCTCTCGGTTGCTCGCCGAGGAAGGCATCGACGAGGAAATCGAAGCCTTCGCCGCCGCCGGCAAACCGCTGTTGGCGACGTGTGCCGGGCTCATCGTTGCCAGCCGTGACGCAAAGGACGACCGCGTCTCGACGCTGGATATTCTCGATGTCTCCGTCGACCGGAACGCCTTCGGCCGGCAGAAGGACTCGTTTGAAGCCGCAATCGATGTCGAGGGACTGGATGAGCCGTTCCCGGCAGTCTTCATCCGCGCGCCGCTGATAGACGAGGTCGATGCGGCTGTCGAGACGCTGGCCGCTGTCGACGACCGCCCGGTCGCTGTCAGACAGGACAACGTCGTCGGAACCTCGTTTCATCCCGAGCTAACCGACGACAGCCGCATCCACGGGCTGGCGTTTTTCAGCTAGCGACGGCGGTTCGCCGCTGGGGCGAAAGCAGGTGGCCGGCGACCGCAAGCAGGGCAGCGACCGGCATTGCAGCGAGATACAGAATCGCGTATTCGAACTGCCCAGCGAAGGCGACCTCGGTGAGATAGAAGACGGCGAGGAAGCCGAAAGCGATGACGGCCGGGACGGGATTCCGGTCGACGAGATACGAGTAGGCGGCGGCAAAGCCCAACACGAAGACGGCGATTGGAATCACGAACGCAAGCAGCCACTCGCCGCCGGTGAAGAAGGCCACGACCCCTTCGAGGCCGCGGCCGAATGCCTCGGCGAGGCCGAGCGGCCATAGCCACAGCGCCTCGGTGGTGAACGGCATCACCAGAAACGCCACCTGGAACGCGAGCAGGTACACAACGCCGACGAGGGTGGCCCGGGCAGCGGCCGTCCTGTCGCGTAGGCTGATACTGGAGGGCATCGGCTATGGGTGTCGGCGCGGGCATAAAATAACGTTTCCCCGGAGCCGGCGGGTTTTTGCGTCGGCGTCGCCCACGACAGGTATGAACGCACACATCGAGGGCGTTCGCGTCGCCGAGACGCCGACGGGGCCGGTCGCCATCGTCACGCTCGGGGTCGACGACGCCGACGACGTGTTACCTATTTTTGTCGGCTTCGAGGAGGCCGCCAGCATCGCTCGGGGGCTCGATGCCGCCGACATCGGCCGACCGCTCACCCACGACCTCCTGTTGGACACCATCGAAGCGCTCGGCGCACGCGTCACCGGGGTCGTCGTCTCGGGGCTCGATGAGGGAACCTATCTCGCCGACATCCACATCGAAACGCCGCGCGGCGAGGAGGTCGTCGACGCCCGGCCGAGCGACGGGTTGGCGCTTGCGGCCCGGACGAACGCCGACATCGACCTCAACGGCAAGGTCTTCGAAGCGGGCCGAGAGCCGAAAGACGAATACGAGGATTTAGACGACATCCGAGAGATGATGGAGGTATGAGCGGCGACGGACACGACGGAGACGAGGTACTCGACGAGCTGTTCGAGGTCATCGAATCACGGAAAGAAGAACTGCCGGACGGCTCCTATACGGCGTCGCTTTTTACCCACGAGAAAGGCGAAAACGCAGTGTTGGAGAAGCTCGGCGAGGAGACGACGGAGCTACTGTTGGCGGCCAAAGATGACGACGACGAGGAGCTGGCACACGAGGCCGCTGATATCGTCTACCACCTGCTCGTGTTGCTCTCGATGAAGGACATGGAGCTTGCGGACCTGCGGGCGGAACTCAGAAAGCGGCGGTAAGGCGGACTCGGTTTGCTGGCACGCGGCGCGGCTGTCGAGACGCGACGACGGGCTCAGGCTGGCTCGAACCGGTAGGTGAGAATGTCACTTTCGTCGTCCCACTCGAAGCCACCGGGGTGGGCGCGTTGCATTCGCTCCCGGTAGGCCTCCAGCGAGGGCGAGCCCTCACGGCGGGCGTCGTCGTCGGTCAGGTCGCCGAGAGTCCGCTCTTCGACGGCGGTGACTTCGAAGGTCGTGCCCTCAAGCTCGAACGTATCGCCGGCCTCGGCGTAACGGTTCGACGCACCGCGGCTGAGTTGCGTGATGTCGCCGTCGAGAACAGCCGTTTTGACGTGGTCGTTCGGCAACAGCGCGTCCGCATCGATTTCGGCCATGGCCGCTCTACGGCTGCGGGGCGGTTAGAACTGGCGGCACCGGCACGCTCAAACCGCTGTTTGAGCCATCAGGGGGTTGATAGTCGCCCCGGCCGGAAACTGGGTATGGCCCTCCCGAACGCCGCCAACACATCGCCGACGACCACCCGACGCCGACTGCTTATTGGCACCGGCGCGGCCGCAGCGACGGCGACGGCCGGCTGTACGACCGTCGTCAACTGGCTCGCCGACATGGCGCTGGCCGATGTCAACCTGTTCAACGAAACGGACGGCGAACTCGCCGGGACGATAACCGTCACCGGCCCGGACGGTGGGACGCTACTGGACGAATCGTTCGAGCTGTTGCCGGGCGACGACGATGACAACAACGGTGACGGAGACGAAAACGGGGGCGAGGACGACGGCAGCAATCTCGCCGCCTACAGCGATGTCTGGACCGACCCAGGCGAGTACGAAGCGACCGTCACCGTCACCGACGGGCCGCTGGAGGGGAGTGAAGCAACGGAGACGGTCACTATCGACGATACGGAGGAGGAGATGCTGGCAGTGCCGCTCGGGGCTGAAGAGGAGACAGGTGACATCGTCTTCCGGGTCGGCACTGACCTGACGGACTTCGCCGATGAATAGCCGACAGCGCGTCTAGGCGGAAAGACACTCCGAAGCAAGCCCGAGGCAGCCTCACATGAAGTCCGCGATGCCGCTCTGTTTGTTCGTGTCGTCTTCGAATATCGACTCGACGGCGCGGTCGAGAATCCGCAGCCGCTGTTTGGTGTACTCCCGGCAGCCGTACTCCTCGGCGACCTGAATCGCGGTGTCGATGTACTTGTTGACAGACCCTTGATGGACGGTGAGGTTGACGCGGCCGCCGCATTCGCGGCAGTCGCCGGTCAGCGGGACACGGCGATACTTTTCGCCGCAGTCGAGACAGCGCGTTTCCTGTCTGGAGAAGGCCCGGAGATTGCCGATAATATCCGGCAGGAAGTGGTACTCGATGACCCGCTCGGCGACATCAGTCTCATCGACCGACCGGAGCTTCCGGGAAAGCTCGAGCTGGGCGTCCATCTTTTCCATCATGTCGCCGAGCGTCTTGTATGCCGACAGGTCCGGCCCGGCAGCGAGGTCGACGGTGTCGTGAGTGTGCTCAAAGCCGCGGTACTCGTCGGCGGTGCCGAGGGTGTCTTCGCCGAGTTGGATGAGCGATTCGACCTCGCCGGGGTCGGCCATCTCGCGGGTGGCCTCGAAGAACGCACGGGGATACGAGGAGACGATGTCCATGTTGTGGGCCTCGTCGTCGATTTCGGCGGGGTCGATGCGCGACGACATCACAAGCGGCGCGTCCATCCGGCCGCCGCGCTGGTCGGGGAGAAACGTCTTCGAGAAGTTGAGCAGGCCATCGAGGAGGAGCATGACACAGTCCTCGTCGCCGTCGCAGTTCCGCCGCTTTGCGGCGTGGAAATACGGATGTGCGTAGCCGACTGCGGCCGACGTAAAGCCGATGACCCGGCCGACAACGGCCGCCGAGGTGTGGGGAGCCATCCCGAAGACGAGTTCGCCGACGATGTCGTCGCGGTCCTCGGCGTCGTAGAACGGCTCCAAGCCGTAATACTGTTCGAGGAGGTCATCGACGAAGTCGGCGGTCCGCAGCATGTGCTCGGCTGCGCCGTTGGATAACACCACGTCCTGAACCCGGAGTTCGACGAGCTGGTCTTCGTGGGTCAGCGGCTCGCCGTGGATATCCGTCTCGTAGCCGAGCGACCGGAGCTGGTCGGCGGTCACGTCGAGTTCGGCCGCCCGGACCGACGTGACCGGCAGGTCGGTCATGTCGTAGCGAACAGTGCCGTCTTTGAACGCCGAGACGCCGTGTTTCGCTCTGAGAACGCCTTTTTCAATCGGCTCGGGGACCTTGTGCTCCGAGGACAGTCCTTTGACGCCTTTGAGCACGTCAAAGGCGTTTTCGCGTTCGCCGACGTTCGACAGCGCCGAGCGGTACTCCTCGTGGACGTTGACGGTCCGATTCTGGACGGCGTCGGCCTCCCGTTCGCAGTTCGGACAGATTGCCCGCCCCGACTCGTCCGGGTCGACATCGATGTTACAGTCGTAGCAGACGTACCGGGGGTCGGTCACCGATTCGCAGTCGGGACACCGCGCCCGGAACGTCTCGGTGTCACAGGCGGGGCACTGTCGGCGGCCGACCTGTACCTCGACCTCGCCCGGTGTGTCCTGCATCGACTCGGCGTGGGTGGCCGCTTCGGCGATATCCCGCTGGGAGCCGCCCGCCTCGCCGATGGGAAACAGCGTGTGGACGGCCGGCGAGAGGTCGCGCTTTTCGGATTTTTCGGGGCGGCCCATCCGACAGCCGATGCGGGTTGGCGCGCGCTCGCGGACCTCGAAGGGGGCGACCTCGTTGACCGCGCGGACGGCGTTGTCGCCATCGTCGTAGCTGCGGGCGGCCGTCGATAGCTCGTCCCAGGTCCGTTCGAGGCCCTCGGTGAGCCCGAGCGACCGGACCAGCGGCTCGGCGTCGGGGACCGTCAGTGTCTCCTCGCCCTGCGTGTGCTCGACGAGCAGCACCTCCAGCGCCTCCCGAACCGGTTCCGACCGTGGGACGACAAGCGTCGATTCGGCCGCACCGTCCGGCGGGCGGGTCTGCTGTGCCCCGTCGGTCTCCGCCCAGTGGCCCTCGCTTGCGGCGGCCGCAAGCGCCTCGAACCGCTCGACGTCGAGGTCGTGCCACAGGTAGGTGTACTCCGGATGTAACGGCGCGTCGTAACGCTCGGCCCATTCGAGCGCCTGTTCGGCGCTTGGGTGTTCGAGGTCGACCCGCGGCGAGTCGGCCAGCGCTTGTACATCCGCACCGGCCGCCGCGAGGTCCTGTGTCCACCACTCCGGGGCGTAGGCGGCCGGCGACAGCGGATGGTTGTTCTCGACGAACTCGCCGTAGTTGACCAGGTACTCGCCCAAATCGAGAATCGCCTCGACGCCGTTTCTGATTTCGAGCGCCTCTTCGGGGTCGTCGACCCGACGGACATCACCGTTTGCGAGTTTGACCGTCGGCCCCTCGATGGTGTCGACGGGGACGACGCCAGCGGCCTTGCCGGGGCGTTCGGTCTTGATTTGGGTGCCGGTCGCGAGGAAGTCGTCGATGAGATGCATCGCCGCTGGGTGGACGCCGGCCGTCGCGAAACCGTGGTTTCGCGCCCGGCCATACCGCAGGCGGAAGCCGCCGGGCTCTGAAGGGTGGCCGAAGACCGGGCGACCGGCAATGAGGTCACGGAGGAATTTCTTCTGCGGGTCGGGACGCGGCGGGCCGGACGGCGCGTCGGCCTCTTCGTCGCCAGCAGAACTGTCGTCGATATCACTGTCGTCGGCAGCGTCCTCGTCGGTCCCGTCGTCGCTGTCAGCGTCGGCCTCGTCAGTATCCTCGCCGGTCTTGTAGGTACCGTCGATGAGGTCCTGCAGCCACGGCCAGTCGACTTCGTCGAGCTGTGAGGTGTACCGCTGAATCTTTGGGGCCTTCTGTGCGATGCCCTCCCCGAGCACGAGGCACATGCCGCCGCGGGCGCTGTTGGTGTCGACGCGTTCGAGGTCCCGGAAGCCCGAAACCTCCTCGTCACCGGTGGCCTCCCCATCGAGCATGATGGGCATGTGCTCGGCGATGAATTTCGTCTCCTCGTCTTTCGGGGCGTACTGCAGCCCCGTCTCGTCGTCGTATAGGGACAGTTCCTCGGCGTACCGCTCGGTTTCGTCGTTTCTGGCTTTGTACTCGTCGATGCCGATGAGCGTCCGGGTGTAGTCGGCAACGAGCACCGAAAGCGCCTGTGCGGTCCCGCCGGCCGACCGGATGGGGCCGGCGTAGTAGATGTTGATGAACTCCGTGCCATCGTCGTTCTCCAGCAACTCGACCCGGTCGATGCCTTCGATGGGGGCCGCGACGACGCCCTCTGTCAGCAGCGCAACGGCGGTCCGGACCGCTCCCTCGACCTTGCCAGCGCGAGTCTCGTAGTCGCCGACCTCGTCGTTAGCGAAGTCGGCAGCCAGTTCGAGGGCCGCCTCCTCTCTGGAGAGGTCGGGGTCGGCCTCCATCTCCCGAACTCGCTCGGCGACCCCGTCGATGCCGAGGATGTTCTCGACCCGGTCGGCCATGTCCTTGGCGATGGGGATTTCGATGTCCTCTGTCGGGTCGCCGCCGCGTTTGCGGGCCTCGCGAGCGACAGACAGGGCCGTATCGAGGTCGGATTCGAGCCGCCGGAAGTACTGCTCGTCGTCCTCGCGCATCTAGCGCTCCCGCATCTACAGCGGCCAGAGGTCGAGGTCGGTTGTCTCGTCGTGTTCGCGTTCGAGGTGGGCGTCGAACGTTCGCACGTAGAGTTCGCCGGCGAAGGTCGTCGCCGAATCGAGATGGCCGCCGACCATCGAGCCGTCCTCGCGGGACAGCGTCACGTGCGTGTGGGCGAACCGTTCGCCGTCGAGGTGGGAGATGTTCCCAAGCGCCGTCGTCACCTCGAAGGGTTCGTCGAACTCGACGGGGTAGTACTCCTGTTCGACCTGGTCGTAGAAGTAGACCGTCGCATCCTGGACGGCACCCAAACCGAGGAAGAACGCGGCGTCAATGTCTTCCTCGGCCGCGAACGCCTCTATCTGCTCGCGCCAGTCACGTCCGTGTTCGAGCCGGGCGACGTACTCGCGGTCGCCCTCGACGCGCTGATAATCCATGTTGGAGCAATCGACGGCACCGCCCAAAAAGCGTTCGGGGATACCGTGCCGCCGCGGGCGTCCCGACCGAAACGCCGGCTACCGCCACTCGTCGACGGCGACCGTCGACGAGGTCGGCATCGTGAGATAGGCTCCGTCCCGGCAAAGCTCCGCGATGACGAGCTGCTCGCCGTCATCGCCGTCGTCGACCGAAGCCATAACCTCACAGTCCGAAACCGTCACCGGCGTGGCCGGGTTCTGTGACATACATGCTAATAGTTGACAGTGGGTATATAACGGTGACGATGTGACGCCGTGTCATACCGTCGTCTGACGGCAGCTACATATAAATCTTATAAACAAAAATGAGGATTCTGAACAAAAAGGCGAAAGAAAGCCGAAATCCGGCCTATGAGAACTTGTGGACCGTCATATCGAGGGAGCCGAGGTCGACGACCGGCGCGAAGCCGGCGTCGGGGTCGATGTTGACGCTCTTTTGGAAATCGGTCTGGGCCTGCCAGCAGCCGGAGTTGACCGCCAGCACGTTCCGGTACTGTCCCCAGCCGAGCTTGTGGACGTGGCCGGTATGGAAGATATCCGGCACCTCGTCCATAACGAGGTAGTCCTGCTGTTCGGGGGCGAGCCGTGTGTGGCCGCCGAACTGTGGGGCGACGTGGCGCTTTTTCAATAGCTGAAACATCGCCAGATGTGGGTCGTCGTAGCTGGCCTTCGCGTCGGGCATCTCGGCGATGACCTCATCGAGCGAGACGCCGTGGTACATCAGCACCGAAACGCCCTCCAGCGTGACGACAGCGGGGTTGGACGCAATCTGTGCGTCATGGGCGGTCATTATCGACCGGAGCTCCTCGTCGAAGCCAGGTTGGGGTTCGGCGAGCCTGACGGCGTCGTGGTTGCCGGGAATCATCACGATCTCGATGTCGCCCGGAACCGATTTCAGCCGCTCCGAGAACTGCTCGTACTGGTCGAAGATGTCGACGATGTCAAGTTCCTCGTCTTGGTCCGGGTAGACGCCGACTCCTTCGACCATGTCGCCGGCGATGAGCAGATACTCGATGTTCGCCGCTTCGTCGGTATGGAGCCACGCGGCGAACCGTTCCCATGCGTCGGCCATGAACTCCTGGCTACCGACGTGTACGTCGCTTATCAACGCTGCCTCGACATGGCGGTCGGCCGTCGACGGCTCGTGGGTCCGCGGCACGTCCGGGAAGTAGAGGTCGTCGACGAACATGATGGAACCGTCATCGGAGAGTGTCCCCTCAACCGCGACGACCTCATCGTAGAGGAGTTCATCGACGAGCCCGGCGATGTCCCGGTCTTTCAGTATCATGCAGGGGAAGACGCCGGTGGTGTCTTCGAGTTCGATAAGCCAGTGTCCGGACGCGGTAGAGCGGATATCCGAGACCATCCCGACCATCTCGGCTTCGCCGCCGCCCGGACTCGCCTCCAACGCAGAGGCGTTGCGGTGGTTGACCCGTCCTTTCAGCGTCTTCGAGAGGCGCTCGTAGCGGTCCCGGAAGGTCGCCACGAAGTCGTCGTACTCCCCGGTTCCGGTCGACCGACCGGTCATGTCGTTGCCGATGTCGAGGTCGCGGAGCGACTGGTCCGTGTTCCGTTCCCGTGTGGACGCCTCACTTGACCCCTCTGTTTCAACTGGAGGTTCTCCCCCAGATTCAGCGGCGGTGGCGGGTTCTGCAGCCGAAGAAGAGGGGTGTTCATTTCTACCAGACTGCCCGACTCCGCCACTACCATCCTCAGTTTCAACTGGAGACGGGTCGTCATCGGCAGCGTCGGGGACCGGCTCCGGCTGCGAGGCTTCCTGTGCCTGCTCGCCGGCATCGGAGCCGTCCGAAACAGCTCCGGATGAGGCACTCGAGGTGGTCGTTTCGGGGTCGTCCGGGCTGGCGCCGTCGTCCCCCTCCGAAATGGGGTCCCGGCGAGCGGTTGGCCCACCCTCGTCAAGGGCGGCGCGGACATCGTCGGCAGTGAGTTTCAGCGCGTCGTCCGGCGTTGCCTCGACAGCGACAAGCAGCGCCGTGGCAGTGTCGTCAGCACGGGCAAGCAGCGTTATCGCCTCGCGGTCGGCCGTGTAGCCGTGGCTGGCGAGTTCGCGGGCGATGCGGGCCGGCGCTTCCTGCGGCACAGTCGTTGGTTCGCTGCCGTGGGCAAAAGGTTGCCGTCACGGGGCGGCAACCACAACAAAAACATCGCGGACCCAGAACGTTCAAATTTCCTGGGGCGTTACGCAGCGCCAATGAGCGACAGGACGGACGGCGGTCGCGAGGGCGACCCGTCCGAGACGGAGCCGGAACCGGAGGGCGACCCCTTCGAGTACCCGGCTGCCGAAGACCGCGACGATGGGGATGGGGAAACGGGCGACAGCCCGGAGGGGCTGGTAGAGTGGGTCAGGTGGTTCCGAACGACCGACGACGGCGCTGTCGTCTACCTCCGTGACATCGTCACGAGCGTCGCCGCCGTCCTGCTGGTTGGGGCGGTGCTTTTCGGCATCAGCGGTATCTGGCCGCCGATGGTGGCCGTCGAGTCCGGCAGTATGGAGCCGAACATGGAGCGGGGAGACCTCATCTTCATCGTCGACAACGAGCGGTTCACGCCGGACGAGGCCATCAGCAACGACGGGTCCACGACCGGCGTTGTGCCAGCCGATGTCGCCGCCGAGCACGACCGGACGAAGTTCAGCGACCACGGCGATGTCATAATCTTCCTCCCGAACGGAGAACATCCGATTCAGGTCATCCACCGCGCGATGCTGTGGGTCGAAGACGGTGAAAACTGGTACGATAGAGCCGACCCCGACGCTATTGGCGGGGCCGAAAACTGCGATGAGCTCGAAGCCTGTCCCGCACCGAACGGCGGGTTCATCACCAAAGGCGACGACAACGGCGACTACGACCAAGTCAATCAACTCAGCGACCCGGTCAAACCGGAGTGGATTACCGGCACCGCGGAGGTCCGAATCCCGTATCTCGGCCACATCCGCCTGACGTTCGCCGGCCAGCCGGCCCCACCAGTGACTGAACCCGTCGGCGCAACGAACGCTACGAGCGCGGGACCGCAGGCAGTCTAGAACAGTTCTGTCGTCCGTTCGCTACGTGTCAGTCGTCGTCGCGCTTCCGCTTTACCGGCACGACGACGGCTTGGACGATATCGCCTTCCTCGATGTCCAGCGCCTCCCGCTCTGCGTCAGGTATCGACACCCGGCCGCCGCTTTGGACGCGGGTTTTGAACGTCGCCATCTGGCTCATCGTACCGATCTGGTCGGAGAGGTCGCCGAGGTCCGGCGTTGCCGTCCCGCCGCCGAGGAGGAGTTGTTGAAGCGCCTCCTGCTGCTTCTTTGTCGCCTGTTCGGAGGTTTCCTGTACCGTTTTCAGCAGATTCGGCGGCCACATGATGCCGTCTTGGCCGCTGTCGTCGTCGGACATCGTAGCCGTGCCTACCGCCGCCGCGCGAATAAGTGTTGTAGTACCCCGCGGGCCGGCACCGGGATTTAGGGACGCCCACCCCGATACGGGACGCATGACCGAAGAAGAGACCGGACCGGACGTACCGATTGCCGCCGGCGAGGACCGACCGGACTGGGAAACGGAAAGCGACATCGACGGCGAGCCGTCGGTTGGCGATACGCTCCGGTTCAGCAAACCGGTCTCGGAAGCCGATGTCGAGCGGTTCGCGCTCGCGTCGGGCGATACGAACCCCCTACATCTCGATGAGGCAAGCGCGGCCGGGACGCGCTTCGGGGGGCGAATCGTCCACGGCGGACTCATTGCTGGCATCATCAGCGCCGCGCTTGCCCGGCTCCCGGGGACCGTCGTATATCTTGAACAGGACCTGACGTTCCGTTCGCCGGTCCGTATTGGCGAAACGGTGACCGCTGAACTCGAAGTCGTCGACGACCTCAGCGAGGCGAAATACCGGCTCCGAACGGTCGCCCGGACGGACGGCGACGCCGCCGTCGAAGGGACCGCGACGGTTCTCATCGAGGACGCCTGAGCACACGAGGGCGGTGGGCCGAAAACGTATGGTGTCCGTTACCGCTCGACGACAAGCAGCGCGACCCGTTCGAGAACGAGCGCCTCCAGCGAAGCGGTGGTCGCTTCCAGCTCAGCCACACCGATGTCGTAAAACGAGCGGACGCGGTCGCGGTCGTAGTTCCCGAGCGTCTCGGCAGGCAGAAGCGAGTCGGCGACGGCGTCGGCGGCAGCCGCCTCGTCTCCGTCACCGGAGACAACGACAACCGTGGAGGTTTCACCCTCCGAGACGCCTATTTCGAGCGCGCGGTCGATCTGTCGCCGGCCGGCCGCATAGAGCATGATTTCAACGCCGCGGTCGCGGGCGATGGCTGCACCACGGCTCCGTTCGCGGTCAGCCAGTTCGACGGCGCGTTCGAGGTGGCGCCGGGAGACGATACATCGGGCGTCGAACGCCTGCACGGTCACGCCGTGGTCGGTACCGACCTCGTCGAGGAATTGGACGAACGAACCCACGTCGGGGGCCGTCTC
Organism: Natronomonas pharaonis DSM 2160; assembly: GCF_000026045.1. Lineage (NCBI taxonomy): Archaea > Methanobacteriati > Methanobacteriota > Halobacteria > Halobacteriales > Natronomonadaceae > Natronomonas > Natronomonas pharaonis. The sequence continues at coordinate 247,250 of NC_007426.1, forward strand.
GCCGCCGATGTCCGCGATGCCTTCGACCACCCGCATGGTTAGCGTCCCTCCATCAGAAATCACCGAGGTTGGCCTGTCCGTCGTCGGTACCGGCAGCCGCCGCGGACTCCTTGACATCCGCATCAGGCGTAACACCGTCCATCTCCGGCTGCTGGTGGCCCGCGGCTTCGAGGACGTTCTCGGCAGTTTGTTCGCGCCCCCGCAACGCCGCCAGCACAACCGATTTGTCGGCGTTTCTGAGGTCGGCCCGGGTCTCGATGCCGGCGTCGTAGAGCCGCCGGGCGCGCTTCCGACCGACGCCGCGGACGCCGGCGAGGTCGATGAGCTCCTCGCCGACGCCGTGTTCGACCCGTTTTCGGGCCTCCCGTATCGCCGAAACATCGGCGAGGTCCTGTTCGCTAGCGAGGGATTCGGCGGCTCCCAGCAACCATTCGGCGGTATCGACCTTGCCACGGATGTCGCCGGGGCCGACGCCATATCGTTCGGCAATGTCGTCCTCGTCGAGTTCGCTCGCCCAGTCTTCGAGCATCCGGGCAGTCTTCAGCGCCGACAGCCAGTCCTCGAAGCGGCCCTCCTCGAACTCACTCGGAAGCTCACCGAGCAGTTCGGCCTCCCGCTCGTAGGCCAACATCGTGTACTCCTCGCGGTCGCCGGAGCGCAGGTAGAGTTCGTACATGTCCGGCGTCCGTGCGACGAGTTGGTACAGCCCCATCGCCGTCGGGCTGGCCGCGTCGGCGAGCCCGTCGATGATTTCGGCGGCGCTCATCGGGTCGAGGTAGAGCCGCGAAACGGTGTGGCCGAGGTCGGTCGCCTCGATGGCGTCGCCGTCGCGGTCGATGAAGCCGTTCGTCTCCAGATACGAAAGCGTCGTGTCGACGACCCGTTCGAGGTTGTCTTCACCGTCCCCGTGGCGGTACTGGGTGGCATACAGCGTCCGGTCGAGGAACGAAAGCAGCGCCGACCGCGAGTCCGCGAAGCCGGATGCAACCGTCGCAAGCAGGTGGGTCCGCATCGACGGCTCGCGGGCGAGTTTCGATTCGACCGGCTCGGGGTCGGCCCAGACGTACCGGTCCAACAGTTCATCGAGTTCGTCGTGGCTGTCGGCCAACAGTACCGCCTCGCCGTAGGGGTCTCTGCCCGGGCGGCCCGCACGACCCATCATCTGGTGGACCTCCAACACCGAAAGCGGCTGCATGCCGCCGGCGTCGCCGGAGTAGCGCCGCCAGTCGCGGACGACGACCCGTCTGGCGGGCGTGTTGACGCCGGCCGCCAGCGTCGGCGTCGCACAGATGGTCTTGATAAGCCGGTCACGGAAGGCGTCCTCGACGAGGCTGCGGTGCTCGCTGGAACAGCCCGCGTGGTGGAACGCCGCGCCCTGTTCGACGCAGTCGGCGAGGTCGTCGCTGGTTTCGGTGTCGGAGACAGCCCGTATCTCCTCGGCCAGCGACGACAGCGCCGCCCGCTCGTCGGCATCGAGACCGTCGACGGTCGTCTTCGCCAGCCGCTTTGCCGCGCCCTCGGCGTTCCGCCGGGAGTTCACGAACACGAGCGTCGACCCGCCCTCGTCGAGGGTCTCTCTGACGACAGCCTCGGTCGGCTTCTCGGTCCGTTGTACTGGAAGTTCCTGCTGGGTGCCGTCGCCGAAATGAAGCGCCTGCCCGTAGTGGACCCCTTTCCGGAGTTCGATGGGCCGCCACGAGGAGTCGACGAGTTCGGCATCGAGCCACTCGGCCATCTCGCCGGCGTTGCCGACCGTCGCCGACAGCGCCACGACCTGCAGGTTGGGGTTGACGCGCCGGAGCTTCGCCAGCGTCACCTCAAGCGTCGGCCCCCGGTGCTCGTCGTCGACGAGGTGGACCTCGTCGGCGACGACACAGTCGAGGTCGTCTATCCACGGCGCGCCGTTGCGGACCAGCGAGTCGACCTTCTCGCTCGTGGCGACGATGATGTCCTTGTCGGCGAGCCACTCGCCGGTGTCCTCGTAGCTCCCCGTCGTGACTCCCACCGAGAGACCGTACTCTTCGAAGGCCGCAAACTCCTCGCGCTTCTCGCTGGCGAGGGCACGCAACGGAACGATGTACAGCGCCGTCCCGCCGCGGTCGATGGCCGAAAGCATCGCCAACTGGGCGACGAGCGTCTTGCCGCTGGCGGTCGGCACCGAGGCGACGAGGCTCTCGCCGTCGGCGACACCGGCGTCGACGGCCGCCGCCTGCGGCGGGTACAGCGATTCGATACCCTCCTCACGGAGGTGGTCGGCGAACCACGGCGGCACGCCGGAGACCTCGGAAACGTCCATTACGTCCCGTTTATGCGCCGTCCAATTTAAACGGAATGTTCGGGTCACAGCAAAGAGGGGAGCGAATCGGCACGCTGTCTGGACCCGTCATCCCTTTTATCGCGCGCGCCGAACGGCGGGCATGAAGGTTCGGTTCGACCGCGAGACGTGCATCGGGATGTTCCAGTGTGTCGCCGAGTGGGACGCTTTCGAGGAAGACGAAGACGAAGGCAAGGCCGACCTCGACGGTGCTGAGGAGGTAGCGCCGGGAATCTTCGAGCGCGAGGTGCCCGAAGACGCCGAGTTCGACGCGAAGTTCGCAGCCCGGAGCTGCCCGGTCGACGCCATCGAAATCTACGACGAGGACGGCGAACAGCTCGTCTAAGCGGGTCGGAGTCGGCGGAAAGCATATGTGGGTCGGCGTTGAGCCCCCACGTGAGGTGGTACCACGATGACGGCATCCGGACACGAGCGTGGTGACCGAAAACGGCTCCGCGAGTGGGCGTCGCTGACCGGTGATACGCTGCCGGCAGAAGAAGCGGGCGGAGAGGAAGCGTAACTGCCTTTTTTACGAAATCTTGTCGTACTGGTCGGAGAGCTTCTCGGCAGCGTCGTCCATCAGCTCCGACTCGTAGTCGTCGAGGTCCCACTCGACGACTTCCTCGATGCCGTTTGCGCCGAGTTTGACCGGGACACCGAAGGCGGTGTCTTCGTAGCCGTACTCGCCGTCAAGCACGAGCGACCCCGGCAGAACCTCGCCGGTGTCGTTGAGAACGGCCTCGACCATGTGGGCGACGCCAGTCGCCGGGCCCCACTGGGTCGCGCCCTTCCGGGAGATGACGTCCATCGCGGATTCCTGCAGGTCGCCGAGAATCTCTTCTTTTTCGTCGCCGTCGAACTCGGGGTCGGCACCGTCGACACGGACCTTCGAGAAGACCGGCACCTGCGCGTCGCCGTGCTCGCCGAGAATCGTCGCCTCGACGTTCTGGACGGGAACGTCGAACCGCTCGGAGAGAACGTAGCGGAACCGCGCCGAATCAAGGCGGCCACCGAAGCCGATGACCTTGTGTCGGTCGCGGTCGCCGGCCTCGTAGAGGTGGCGGTTGAGCAGGTCGACCGGGTTCGAGGTCGTAATCGAGACGTAGTCGTCGTTGTACTCGTCCAGCGAGGCACCGATATCCTCCATGATTGGCGCGTTGTCGCCCGCGAGGTCGATGCGGGTCTGGCCCTCTTTGCGCGGAATGCCGGCCGTGATGACGACGACATCGGAGCCTGCGGTGTCTTCGTATTCGCCCTGTACAACGGTCGTGTTGGAGTCGTAGGCGATGCCGTGGTTCGCGTCGGCGGCCTGTCCGATAGTCGTCTCCCGCTGGTCCGGGATGTCGACGAAGACCAGTTCGTCGGCGATGTCGCGGAGTGCGATGTTGTAGCCTGCAGCGGCACCGACGGTGCCGGCAGCGCCGATAATGCTAACCTTAGTCATAACCGTTCGGAAAAGGCGGTGGCACCCGATTAACTCTTGTCTTTCTCGGTCAGCGAAAACGCCGCTCAGAACGCGCCTCAGACGCGCTATCGACTGAATATTAGTATACTGTCGAACTCGAAAACGTCAACTCACGTATCGGGTGGAGCGGGCTGACTCGAAGCAGGGTGGTCGGTACGAATTTGTACGCCCCATCCCCACTGCCGTCAGTGGCAGCCAGTCGTCTCCGTCGGCTCTGGATGGACCCGCAGCGTCGCCGCTGGATAGCGTTCCTCGCGCTCGCCGGCACGTACGCGCTCGTGTCGGTGTACCGACTCTCGACGGCCGTACTGGCCGACGAGCTGACGCGGGCCTTCTCCGTGACGGGGACTCAGCTCGGCAACCTCCATGCGTCGTTCTTCTACGTCTACGCCGCGATGCAGCTCCCGACGGGCGTGCTCGCCGACAGGCTCGGCGCGCGCCGGACCGTCACGGCCGGCGCGTTGGTGATGAGCCTCGGCGGACTGGCGTTTGCTGGCGCTGAGTCTTACGCCGTCGCGTTCGTCGGCCGGGCGCTCATCGGCCTCGGCGGGAGCGTGCTGTTTATCGCCATTCTTCGGTTCTGTGCCAACTGGTTTCGTCCCTCTGAGTTCGCCCGCATGAGCGGTATTACCATCGCCGTTTCCGGCTTCGGTGGGATACTGGCGACGACGCCGCTGGCGGTCGCAGTCGCGGCCGCCGGCTGGCGGCGAACGCTGGCCGGGCTCTCGGTGCTCGGCATCGGCCTCGCCGTCGCCGCCTACATTGTCGCTCGTGACTCCCCTGTCGATGCGGGGCTGGAGCCGATGTCGGGTGTCGACACGCCCGGTGCGTCGTCGCTACGGGACGTACTCGCGAACGCCCGAACGGTTTTAGGCGAGGTTGAGACGTGGCTCTGTGGTGCGGTGCTTTTCGCCGGGACGGGTATCAACATCACTGTCGTCGGCCTGTGGGGGATTCCGTATCTGGTGCAGACGTACGGGTTTTCGGTGACGACCGCCTCGACGTACACGCTATTGGGAAGCGCGGGGCTGCTCGTGGGGCCGCCAGTCGTCGGGACCGTCTCCGACCGGCTCTCCCGACGGCGCGACACCGAGGCCGGCACCGGTGGTCGGACGCGGCTCATCGTCGTCGGGATGGCGCTGTATGCGGCCGCGTTCGCGCTGCTTGCGGTCACCGGTGCGCCGCCAACCGCAGTGGTTGCCGTGGTCTTTTTCGCCTCTGGCGGCCTCGCCGGCGCGTACGCGCTGACCTACGCGGTCGTCAAGGAGCGCCACGACGCGTCGGCTTCGGGCGTGTCGACGGGGACCATCAACATGATGGCGTTCAGCGGCGCGGCGGTGCTGCCGACGGCCATGGGGTATGCGCTCGATGCGTACTGGACCGGCGAGACAATCGGCGGGGCGCGCGTCTACACCGAGTTCGGCTATCAGGTCGCCTTCGGACTGACCGCGCTCGTGGCCTTCGGCGCGTTCCTGTCGGCTGTCTGGCTTCATTACCGCGTCTCCCGGTAGCAGCGGTCGGTACCCGCAGCTATATTCGACTGTCGGCCCCAGATGCAGTATGCTCAGTCCGGACTGTGCCGGCCGCACCGCGTTGGTCACCGGGAGCGCCCGCGGCGTCGGGCGCGCGTTCGCGCTGGCGCTTGCCGACGCCGGCGCTGACGTGGCCGTTCATTACAACACCAGCGAGGCCGCCGCCGAAGCCACCGCCGAGGAGGCCCGTGAACGGGATGTCGATGCCGTCGCTGTTTCGGCGGACATAACCAGCGAGGAGGCGGTCGACGGCTGTTTCGACACCATCGAAGAGACGCTCGGGCCGGTCGACATCCTCGTCAACAACGTCGGCGACTTCGCGCCGGAACATTGGGCGGATATCGACATCGAAACGTGGCGGCGAGTCATCGAGACGAACCTCACCGGGACGATGCTGTGTTCGAAGCGCGCGCTCGGGCCGATGCGTGGGTCGGAGTGGGGTCGCATCGTCAACGTCGGCTACGCCGCCGCCGAACGGGCGGCCGTCGCGCCGAAGAACTTCCCGTACTTCGTCGCCAAGACCGGCGTGCTCATGTTCACGCGCATGCTCGCCGCCGACACGACGGACGACGGCATCACCGTCAACGCCGTCTCGCCGTACGTCGTCGAGACGAGCGACGCCTTCCCCGAGACAGCCCCGCGCGGCCGCTGGGCGGCCCCCGATGACCTCGTGCAGGCGATGTTGTTTTTCGTCGACGAGGACTCGGGGTACATCAGCGGCGAGAACATCGAAGTCGACGGCGGCTGGTTGCCCGAATCGGTGTAGCAGGGATTGAGCGGCCGTCCCGAGCGGCGTCGTTGCCCGCAACCGACAGCGTTTCACAGCGCCGGACCGTCACTCCGCTAATGACCGACGACATCGTCGTTCGCGGTGCCTCCGAGCACAACCTCAAGGACATCGACGTGTCCATCCCCCGCGAGGAGTTCACCGTCGTCACGGGCCTTTCGGGGTCCGGCAAGTCGTCGCTCGCGTTCGAAACCGTCTATGCCGAGGGCCAGCGCCGGTATATCGAGTCGCTGTCGGCCTACGCCAGAAACTTCCTCGGCCAGATGGACAAACCACAGGTCGAGAACGTCGAGGGGCTGTCGCCGGCCATCTCCATCGACCAGAAGAACGCCGCCAACAACCCCCGGTCGACGGTCGGGACCGTCACCGAACTCCACGACTACCTCCGGTTGCTGTATGCGCGTGTCGGCACGCCGCACTGTCCCGAGTGTGGCCGCGAGGTCGGCGAACAGAGCGCCCAGCAGATGGTCCGTCGACTGTTGGAGCTTCCGGACGGGACGCGGGCGAAACTCTGTGCGCCGGTCGTCCGCGACCAGAAAGGCGCATTCGAAGATACCTTCTCCGAACTCGTCAGCGAGGGCTACACCCGAATTGAGGTCGACGGCGAGGAGTACGACCTCTCGATGGAGACGCCGGACCTCGATGAGAACTACGACCACACTATCGACGTTGTCGTCGACCGGGTGAAGCTACGAGCGTCGGACCGCTCCCGCATCACCGACTCCGTCGAGACGGCACTACAAGAGGCCGACGGCGTCCTGAAGGTCATTCTTCCGGACCCGCCGGCCGAGGCGGACATCGGCACCGAAGCGCGGTCGACCGGTGACCTCGCCGGCGACGACGACGAGCGATTGACCGCCGAGTTTTCCGAGGAACTGGCCTGTACCCACTGCGGTATCGACCTGCCGGAAATCGAGACACGGTCGTTCTCGTTTAATTCGCCGCACGGAGCCTGCCCCGACTGCGAAGGTATCGGGGAGACCAAGGAGGTCGACGAGGACCTCGTCGTTACCGACCCGACGAAGCCGATAAAAGACGTATTCGAGCCGTGGAGCTACAGCCGCTCCTACTACCGCACGCGGCTCGACAGCGTCGCTGCGCATTTCGGCGTCGATGTCGAGACGCCGTTTGAAGACCTCGACGAGGACGTTCAGCGCCAGTTCCTCTACGGCACCGACGAGGAAGTCGTCTTCGAGCGACAGACCAAAAACGGCACCAGGCGGAAGGAAAAGCGCTTCGAGGGCGTCATGCCGAACCTCGAACGCCGGTACGTCGAAACCGACTCCGACAGCACCCGCGAGCACATCGAGACGTACATGGCGACAACGACGTGTCCGTCCTGCGATGGAACCCGCCTCAAGCCGGAATCGCGGGCGGTGCTGGTCGCCGACACCGCCATCACCGAGGTCAACCGGATGTCAATCGGCGACGCGCTGGAGCACTTCGAGACGCTCGATGCCGACCTCGGTGAACGCGAGCGGACTATCGCCGAGGAGATTCTGAAAGAAATCCGCGCCCGCCTCGGGTTCATGGAGGAAGTCGGGCTCGAATACCTGACACTCGACAGGGAGGCCTCGACGCTGTCGGGCGGCGAGAGCCAGCGTATCCGGCTGGCAACACAGGTCGGGTCCGGGCTCGTCGGCGTTCTCTACGTGCTCGACGAGCCGTCCATTGGCCTCCACCAGCGGGACAACGACAAGCTGCTCGACACGCTTGAGGGGCTTCGGGACCTCGGCAACACACTCGTCGTCGTCGAACACGACGAGGAGACGATGTGGCGGGCGGACAACATCATCGACATGGGTCCCGGCCCCGGCAAACGCGGCGGCGACGTCGTCGCCAACGGCGATGTCGAGGACGTGATGGCGACCGAAGAATCGGTGACCGGCGATTATCTGGCCGGCCGGCGAGAGATTCCGGTTCCCGACGAGCGGCGGGAGGCAGACGGCTACCTCACCGTCCGTGGCGCACGCCAGCACAACCTCCGGGGCGTCGATGTCGACTTCCCGATGGGCTGTTTCACCGCGATTACCGGCGTGTCCGGCTCCGGCAAGTCGACGCTGCTGCACGAGATTCTTTATAAAGGACTGGTCCGGCGGATGAACGACACCGATGTCAACCCAGGTGAGCACGACGACATCGAAGGTATCGACGACATCGAGACGGTCCGTCTCATCGACCAATCGCCCATCGGCCGGACGCCGCGGTCCAACCCCGCGACCTACACCGGTGTCTTCGATTACATCCGCGAGCTGTTCGCCGAGACCAAGCTCGCCAAGCAGCGTGGCTACGCGAAGGGCCGCTTTTCGTTCAACGTCAAGGGCGGCCGCTGTGAGGCCTGTGGCGGACAGGGAACGGTCAAAATTGACATGAACTTCCTGTCGGACGTCTACGTTCCCTGCGAGGAGTGCGACGGCGCACGCTACAACGACGAGACGCTCGATGTGACCTACAAGGGAGCGACAATCTCCGATGTCCTCGACATGGAGGTCGACGAAGCCCACGAGTTCTTCGAGGGGCATTCGGGCATCCGCCGCCGCCTCAAGCTGCTGCAGGATGTCGGCCTCGGCTACATGCGGCTCGGCCAGCCGTCGACGACGCTGTCCGGTGGGGAGGCCCAGCGCATCAAACTCGCCGAGGAACTCGGCAAGCAGGATACGGGGAACACGCTGTATCTCCTCGACGAACCGACCACCGGCCTCCACAGCGCCGACGAACGGAAGCTCATCGACGTGCTTCACCGCCTGACTGACGACGGCAACACGGTCGTGGTCGTCGAACACGAACTCGACCTCGTCAAGAACGCCGACCACATCGTCGACCTCGGGCCGGAGGGCGGCGACGGCGGCGGCGACATCGTCGCCGAAGGGACTCCGGAGACGGTCGCCCGCACCGACGCCTCCCACACGGGTCGCTACCTCAGAGACCACCTCCCAGCGGTCGACATGGAGGGGCCACGCGGCGGCAAGCGCCGCGCTGCTGGCGACGACTGAGTGACGGTTGGAACGCGTTGCTGGCAAGCGGCGTTTCGGTCTTCCGGCCGCGATTCGGACCGAATCTTAATCTACGCTGCCCTGCAACGACGGCGTAGATGCCTGAGTGTCGGAACTGTGGGGCCACCCTCCGCGAGGAGTACCGCTTCTGTCCTATGTGTGCGACGCCCCAGACCGACGAAGCCTCTCGACGGCTCAACCAGTACATCGAACAGCGCGCCACGAAGCGACAGGCAAGCGGCGGGACAGCAAGCAGCAACGGGGCAGAGAACGACGGCACGCTCAGAGGGAGGCTCCAATATGCGGCCGGCTACGTCGCTATCGTCCTCGGACTGGCGACGGTGACGGCCGTCGCCGGTGTCTTCTTTTTGCTTGCCGGGCTGTTCTTGCTGCCGCCGATACACGGCCGTATCGAATCGGCAGTAGGGCGGCGGCTTGGACCGGCACCGACAGCAGGTGTTGCTGGTGTGCTTGCCGCTTTCGGCCTCGTCGTGTTCGTCTTCCTGTGACCGGACGCGCCCACAACAGGTCCCTTTTTTATCGCTCGCGGAGCGTTCTCCGGCATGGAAATCAAGGACCTCGACATCCTCGCGATGGCGCTGGGCGCGGTCGCGGTCATCTTTTCGGGGTTCGTCCTCGTCTACTCCGTCTGGGGCGGGCTGGCGCTGTTTTTCGGCGGTGTACTCGCCGCCTCTATCGCGTTTGTCCGGGACCGGTCGGTGCTGGCCGGTCGGACCGTCTGGGTACTCTTTGTCTTGCTCGCGGCGGCCGGTGTCGCCGGCTTCATCGTTGGCTTCGGCGTCTTCGACTCGCCGGACCCCCGATGGGAGGCCGAGGCGACCCTCCACGACGCCGATACGGCCGACGCGACAGTCATCGTCACCGGGACGGTCGGCAACCACGGTGACGCACCCGCAGAGCGCGTCACAGTTACCGTGACGCTGTACGATGCCGACGATGAGACACTGGCGACGGGGACGACGGAGTTGACGCAGTTAGCCCCGCGGTCGACACAGCAGTTCTACCTCCGGTTCGATGAAAACCCCGGGGAGCTGTCCGCTTTCGCCGATATCGAGGTAGAACTCGATGTCGAGCCGTAGCACCGTCGGGAGGAGAGCCGCCGATGTGTCGGCCTGCAAGCTTATTCCGCTTCGGGGTGAGTTGCAGGTATGGACCTCATCGCCGCCGGCGTCGTCGTCGCTGGAGTCGTGTTGCTGTTTGCCGGCGCGGCGCTTTCCGTGTATGCGACCGCGCTGCTCGGCGTCCTCATCGGGGGCGGTATCGGCTACGTCGCCGCCCCGCAGGTGCTCGGCGCTGTCGGGGCGGAGGGTATCGTCGGGCTCGTGGCCGTTATCGCCGTTGGTGGCGCGTTCGGAGCGCTGTCGGCGTATCTCGCGCTGTCGTTCGCAACGGCCATTCCCGGCTTCGTCGTTGGGGCGTACATCGGACTCTACGTCATCACGCCGCTATTCACCGAGGGTGGACTGGTCCGCTATCTCGTGTTGCTGCTCGGCGGCGTCGGCGGGGCGCTGGTTGCCTTCACTGCGACGAAGATAGCGTTGGTCTTTATCACCGCCTTCATCGGCGCAACGCTGGCATCGCGCGCTGTGACTGTCGAGGATGTCACGGCGGCACGGGAGGCGTTCTCGCTCGACCCGATTCTTTTCGACCCGCTGGGAACGACCGCACTCGTCGGTATCCAGGTGCCGCTGTTCGGCGTGCTGTTCGTGCTGGGCGTGCTGTCGCAGGTCGGGCTGTTCAAGCTCGGCTGGGTCGGACGGCTCGCCGGCGTACTGCCGGGCGTCGGCCGCGTCGTCGGCGATGAGTAGCCGGAGAATACTTGGCCGACGACGGGCGAACGCAAGTATGTACGATTTCATCGTCGTGGGAGCCGGCCCGGCCGGGTCGCGATTCGCCCGCGCGGCCGCCGAGCGGGACCACGGCGTGCTCGTGCTCGAATCCGGGGCCATCGGCGAGCCGCTGGCCTGTTCGGGCCATGTCAGTCTCGATGTCTGGGCGTTCGTTCCCGAGACGGCGCGCGAGCGGCTTCACCAGAACGACATCTACGGAGCCCGGTTCCACCTCGGCGGGGCCGACAGCCGCGCCTACCCGTTCTACAAAGAGACAGTCGTCTCGAACGCCATCGACCGCGTCGGATTAGACAGGACGCTCGCGGAGTGTGCACGGGATGCAGGGGCCGAAGTCCGCGAACAGCATACTGTCACCGCAGTAACTGAAGGCAGCGACCGAGCGACCGTGACCGCAAACGGCCCGGACGGCACCGAGCAGTTCGCGGCGAAGGTCGTCTGCGGGGCCGACGGCCCCCGCTCGAAGGTCCGCAGTCAGGTGGGGCTGCCCGAACCCGACGAGTTGCTACACGGCGTTCTCGGCTTCGAGCCGACGCCGGACAGCCAAGATTTCGTCGACGTGCATCTGACCGTCCCCGGGTTTTTCGCGTGGCGCATCCCCAGAGGCGAGGCAGGTGCCGAGTACGGCCTCGCAGTCTCGCCCGGCGACGACGCGCCGGCGCGGTTCGAGGCGCTGGTTGAGGACTACGGCGTCGACATCGAGCGGCGCTGCTCGGGGGCGATTCCCATCGGCCCGCCGGACCGGACTGTCAGCGAGCGGACCTTCCTGCTCGGCGACGCCGCCGGCCAGACCAAGCCGTTCACCGGCGGCGGTATCCTCTACGGGATGCGGGCCGCCGATGTCGCCGCGCGGGTGCTCGACCCCGACCGACGCTCGACGCTGTACCGCTACGAGCACGCATGGCGGGACGAACTCGCCCGCGACCAGCGGCTCGGTCGGCTCATCCGGGCCGGGTACTCGCTGCCGAAGCCGGTCCAGCGGGCGGGGATGGCTGCCTTCGCCGGGGAAATCGGCGTTCACATGGACCGGCCCTCGACGCTGTTTTCCGTCGACCAGCTCCGGGCGATGGCCCCGTGGCGGTAGCGGTCGTGACCGTCATATGCAGGGCGCGCCTACTGCGGCTGTGACCGACGACGAACGCGGCCGGTATCGGGTGCTACCGGGGCGAAACGACGACGAGCGGCAACTACTGGCCGTCGACGGCAGCGAGGTCGTCGCCGTGCCGGCGACAGCGGTGGCGACGGCCGATGTCGGCAACGTCGTCGCCGCCGGCCTCGGATGGGAGACAGAGCCGCCGGCGGTACGCGACGTGACCGTCGAGACGGCGACCCGGTTCCGGTTCGAGCGGACGACCGAGGCGATGTTCGAGGCCGCCAGAAACTGCTTCGAGCGGGCGCAGGCCGACGGCGAGGCGATGAACTCCCGTGTGACCCACGGCACCGACGGTGACCCAAACGGCGTGGTTTACACCTTCGCGGAACAGCCCGGCGAGCAGGACCTCTTTGCCGAGTTTCGCGACGGCACGAAACCGCTGGAGCCGCTTGTCGCCCGGGCGGCCGACGGCGAAACGCCACCGTTTTCGGTGTGGGTACTCGACCCGGAGCCGCCGTTTGTGGCCGTCTACATCGTCCTCGACCCGGACGGACTGTTAGAACAGACGATGCGGGAGACCTATCTCGGTGACGGCGGGCTTGCGGAAAACATCGAGCAAAAACAGTAACGCAGCGTCGACAGCGCTGTTAGGACCCGACGAGCGTCGTCGCCGTATCAAGCAGTTCGTCTTCGTCGAAAGGCTTCGTAACGTACTCGTCGGCCCCGGCGCGGACCGCCTCCTTCATTTTTTCGGCTTGCTCGACGCTTGTACACATCATCACCTTCGTGTCGTCGGTACGGTTTTTGATTTCGCCTGTGGCCTCGACACCGTCCATCTCGGGCATCATGATGTCCATCGTCACGAGGTCCGGTTCCTTCTCCTCGAAGAGTTCGACGGCTTCCTGCCCGTTTTCGGCCTCGCCGACGACCTCGAAACGGTCGCCGAGCGCGCCCGTGATGATGGTCCGCTGCAGCGAGGAGTCGTCGACCACGAGTACTCGTTGTGTCATAGTGGCTGTTCAGGTTACCAATAGTACGCGCGTCTCGCTACATAAGTCTCCGGCCGGTATCGGCATTCGAGCGTGGGGGCTTGAGGCGAGGCGCCGCACCGAGAACGGGGGCTGGCGTGGGTTTATGTTCCCAGCGCGCCCCGGTCGTGCTATGCACGACGTCTACGAGAATACGGTCCGGTTTGCGGAGACGGACAAGCAAGGTATCGTCTTCTACGGCAACTACGCGACGTATCAGGACGAGACGTTCACTGCGTTCATGGAGGTCGTCGGTTACCCCTACGAGGAACTCAAAGAACGGGGCTGGGATGTCCACGTCGTCAATCTGGAGTTGAGCTACCGGAAGCCGGCCGAGTTCCGCGAGCAGTTGACCAACGCGATGCGAGCCAGCGCGATACGGGACACCAGCATCGAGTTCGATTACGAGTGCCGCAACGCCGACGGTGACCTGCTCGTCGAGGGGACGGTCACACACGTCACCGTCGACGAGTCGGGAGAGCCGACGCGGGTCCCTGAATCGTTCCGGGACGCCATCGTTGAGTTCCAAGAGGAGCCTCCGGAGCCGGTCTGACGGCAACGACCGACCCGATTATTTATTACAGTCACGCAGCATCGACGGCGTGACCTGAGAGCCAACGGCGGTCCGCCGAGGCGGGTGGACGGCGCACGGGCCGCCGCAGCAAGCGCCGTCTGTTCGCCACACGCCATGGCCCGAGCGCCGGCAGTTTCTTTCGGCTGTAGACGCTCTGTCGAGTATGGCCGCATCCGACGACATCGGCGCGCGGCTCGAACGGCAACTGATGAGCCACGGCGTCTACGTCGAGCGGTACGTCCGCGAGGGGGAGACGCTCCACGTCGAGTACGAGACGGCAGCGGCGGGACTCACAAAAGGCGATATCGGCAACGTCTGTGCGGAGCTTCGGGAGGCCGTCAACGCCGGATGGGACCCCTCTGACTGCCGGTTTTGGGTCTTCGACACGAACGGCGGCTTCTGCGGTGACTGGCGCGTTCGAGCCGGCTGGTTTCGGGCGCTGGACCGCGGCGACATCTCCGAGACGGATTTTTCGACGCTGGTGCTTTCGACCCGGGAGCCGGCAGCGGAGCCGCCCGCCGAGCGGCCGGCGTTCGGTGGCGGGAAGACACACTGACGCACTCGGTGTCGTTTTCTCGCGGATATGGAACCAGTATCGTTAGGTGAAATTTATATAATATGCTACCATCGTACGACTATGAGGTTCGAGAACGATACGGTGTTTATCACCGGAGCCGGGTCGGGAATCGGTCGCGCGACCGCGCTGAAGGTCGCACGCGAAGGCGCGTTCGTCGTCGCAACGGACATCAACGAAGACGGCGGTCGTGAAACAGTCGATGCCGTCGAGGATGCGGGCGGTGACGCCGCCTTCCACGAACTCGACGTGACCGATGCCGACGAGTTCAAAGCGGTTGTGGAGACGGCCGCCGACGAGTACGGCCTCGACGCCATGATTAACAACGCCGGCGTCGGCCATCCGCCGGCCTACACCGAGGACGTGACCGAAACGACCTTCGAGTACGTACTGGACGTTAACCTCCGTGGCGTCTGGAACGGCTGTCAGGCGGCGCTCCCACATCTCAAGTCGCAAGGTGAGGGGGCTATCGTCAACGTCGGCTCGCTGGCGTCGTTCCTCGGGTTGCCGAAGCAGGCCGTGTACTCGCTGACGAAGGGTGCTGTCCTCAATCTGACGCGGGCGATAGCCTCCGAGGCCGGCCGCGATGGCGTCCGTGCCAACGCCGTCTGCCCGGGATTCATCGAAACGCCGCTCGGCGACCAGTTCTTCCAGTCGAAGCGGGACCCCGAGAAGGCAAAGGCCGAGACTGAAAAGCAGTATCCGCTCGGCAGACTCGGCGAACCGGAGGAGGTCGCCGACGCGATAGCCTTCCTCGCGTCCGACGAGGCGTCGTTCGTTTCCGGCCACGGGCTGGTCGTCGACGGCGGGTTCTCGGTCAGCTAACCCGCCACAGCACCCGGAGGTTGTTGCCGACGGCGACCAGACCGACGACAGCGATAGCGGCCGGCACTGCGGGCTGGTACGGCGGCGGGACAACCGTCCGTGTCACAGCGTAGAAAGCCCCGAGCAGACCGAGTTTGAAGAGCCCGAAGCGCCACGCCGACGGCGCGGGGCCGAACAGCCGCCGGGTCAGCGGGGCTGCCTCCCGAACGTGCTCGTGGCGGGTGCCCGCGACGGTCGTCACGAGGTCGCCGACGCCGTACAGAAGGACGGCAAGCGCCCACAGCAGCGCCGAGTACACGGGAAAGAAACGAACGGAGGCCCGCATACGCCTGTCGGTTTCGTCCGTCGAAGCGACCGAATTATGTTCTGCCACGTCCAACGGAAATCCGTATGCAGTTCAACCTACCCGTCGCGCTCGGCGCACTGCTCGTCATCGTCGCAATCGGTGCCGGCGGCCTCGTCGCGAGCGGAATGATGATACTGGAAACGACACTGATGATGGTCGTGCCGTCGATGGTCGTCTTTGGACTCATCGCGTTCGGGCTCGGGGTCAAGCACGGCGAGTACCGAGCGGCGTAGGCCACGCCGAGCGAGGTATCGGTCACTCAAATGTTCGCTTTACCTATCCCCGTGTTTAATGCGAAACGGCGGCGGAACAACAGGTATGCGACGACGAACGGTACTTGCGCTTGCCGGCGCGGCCGGAACGGCCGGGCTAGCAGGATGTCTCGACGACGTGCTCGGGTCCGAGAACGGTGACGAACCGGAGCCCGAAGACGACCCGGACGACGGCGACTCAAGCGGTGAGGGGAACCAACCTGAGGACGATGAAGAACAGACCGGAGACGAGTCGGAGGACGACCGGGACCGCTCTCCCGAGGAAACGGTCGTCGCCTTCTACGAAGCCATCGCCGACGACGATGTCGAGCGCGCCAACGAGCTTCGACACAGCGACGGTATCGGTCCGTTCGAAGAGGAAGACCTCGACGGCGAGCCGACCGTCGAGGAGACCGAACTCGTCGAATCCGACGACGAAACGGCGACTGTCGAGGCGCTCGTCGTGCCTGACGGTGCCGAAGGTTCAGTCGTGTCGCTCGTCACGCTCGAACGGGAAGACGGGCGCTGGCGAATCGTCGCCATCGGAAGCCCACAGGAGGGCGATAAAACGGAGCTGACACCGAACGCTGCTTTCGAGACCGAACGTGAAAACGGCAGCCGACAGATTATCCACACGGCCGGCGACCACATCAAGGCCGCGAACCTCCACATTCGTGGCGACGGCATCGAAGAAACCGGCTCGTGGACCGACCTCGGTGGGAGAGCAAGCGGCACGGTCGGCGACGAGCCGGCCGTAACCGCCGGCGATAGCGTCACGGTCGGCATCAGCGACGACTACAGCATCAGTGTCGTCTGGGAGGACGGCGACACCGCGGTCACGCTGATGGAGATGGCCGGCGCGTCCGATTCGGCGACGGAATCCGGCGACGACGGGGCCGAAAGCGGGAACGGAGGCGAGAGCGACAGCGATGAAGCCAATGGCGACGGCGAAACAGCCGAATCGGACACCGACTCGGACGAAGAGAGCGGAGCGTCCGACGACGAGTAAGCCACCCAACAGCTATCCGGCGACCGCCGCTTCGAACTCGCGGCCGAAGGCGAGAAACACTACCAGCCCGGCCAATCCGATGGCCGTCGCGGTCAGAAACGCTGTCTCCGGTGAGACAGCGTATATCGCCCCGCCGATGGCTGCAGAGGGGATGACGACGACGTTTCTGACGAGATAGTAGCTGCCGGTGACGCGGCCGCCACTACCTGATTCAGCGGGGCCGACGATGAGCGCCTTGTGCGCCGGGAGCCCAGCGAACCGGAGCCCGGAAACGGCAAACAAAAGCGCCAGCACGGCGGCGTTGTCCGGCGCGTAAATGAGCACCGCCGGAAAAATCGCGTAGACGGCGAAGCCGACAGCAACGACCGGTTTCAGGCCGACACGCCGGGAGAGCCGCGAGACAGGGAGCATGATGAGCAGCGCGACGAGCATTTCGATTGCCAGCAGGACCCCGAAATACGCGTCCGGCGAGAGGCGGCCGACGACCGGCAGCGACACACCTACTTCGAGGAACTCGGTGACGACGATGATAAAGAAGACGTAGACCATCCCGTTGCCGAACCGGACGAGCGTGTCGGCGACGAGCAGCGGCCGGAGTTCAGATGGCATCGACCGGAGGTCATCGACGACTGCGGAGACGCCCGCAAAAGATTTGCCGAGCGTGTCCTCGCTGGCGTCGTAGAGGAAGTGCTGTGCCAGTGTCGCAACGAGGCCGAACGCCGCCGCGACTGCCAAGACGATGCGGAAGCCGACCTCGAACGTGAAGACGGCGAGAATCCCGGCAGCAAGGAGCGGCCCGAGCAGAAACGCCGTCCGGCGGAAGGTCTCGGTGCTGGCAAATCCGGTCGCGAGTTGGTCGGGGGAGACGGACTGTTTGACGATGGCGAACGTCGCCCCCAAGCCGAACGATTTCCACGCCTGTGCGAAGACGAGGCCGAGGAAGATACCGACCGGCACCACCGCCGGTTCGAGCCAGCCGATGACGACCTCGCGGCCGAACACCTCACGCTCTGTTCCGACCGGCGGAACGACGACGGTGCCGAAGGCGTCGGCAAACAGCCATATCAGAAACCCGGCTGTCGACAGCAGCCCGAAAAGCGTCAGCGCGGTTCGGGAGCCGATGCGGTCGGAGACAGCACCGCCGGGGTAGGGATAGAGGGCGCTTATCAGGTTGCCGAACGCGCCGAACAGACCGATTGCGACCGCTCCCGCCCCGAGAACCGACATATACCGGGGGATGTATCGGCTCGTCATCTGGAAGCCGAGGCTGAAGGCGAACATCGCGACAGAGAGCACGAGTACGTCGCGTTCGAGCGCCAGTAGCTGTCTACCCGTCCCGCGGAGGCCGGTCGGACCGGAGCCCATAGAGAGGATTCAGCCGGCGATAGAATAAATCGGTCCACAATACAGGGTGTGACGGAAGCCCGTCGCGCACATACCGTAGTTGACGGCGATTTGCCGGCACGCGCCGGCTGTTTCACGTATGCTTACCGAGAAACAGGAATTCGGAGATTGGCCGCTGAAGCGACTGATGACAGAGGTCGTCGGAACCGGCATCAAATCAGCCGAGGACATGTCACGGGAACAGGCGACCGACGCCTTCCGGCGAATCGTCGCCGGCGAGCCCGATGAGACGACGCTCGGGGCCTTCTGGCTCGCCAACCGCTGGAAACGGAACACGCCAGAGGAACTGGCGGCGTTTCTGGACGTGATGCTCGAATCGGTCGAGCGGGCCGAGCCGAAGGCTGACCCTGTCGACTGCGGCGCGAACTACGACGGCAAGGCCGAGACGGCGATTCTCGGCGTCGCCGCCGGGGCTGTCGCAGCGGGGGCGGGAACGCCGGTCGTCGTTCACGGCGGCGACCGCATCCCGAGCCAGAAGTCGCCGGCCTACAAGGACGTCCTCGACGAACTCGGCGTCACGACCGAACTCGACCCCGAGGAATCGGCCGCGATGGTCGACGAAACCGGCTTCGGCTTCTATTTCCAGCCGGCGTTCAATCCCGCTATCGACGACCTCTATGACCGCCGCGACGAGATGGGTGTTCGGACCTTCGTCAACACCATCGAGACGCTCGCCAACCCCGCCGGCGCGTCGGTCCACCTCGGCAGCTTCTATCATCTCACCTTCGCCGAGAAGGTCATCGACACGATACGGGCCGCCGAGCGGAGCCGCTTTGACCGCGCCATTCTCTTTCAGGGGATGGAAGGATACGACGACATCCGTCCCGGCTACACCAAGGTCGCCGAGTGGGCCGACGACGGCGCACTCGACGACGTGATGAACGACTACGAGATAGAGACCGCAGAGCTCGGAATGGACTTCGAGTACGACGACCTCGCCGTCGACGACATTGCGGCTGACTCGGCAGCTATCACCGAGGCTGTCCTGACCGGCGAGCGAACAGACCAGTTCCGCGACGCCGTGCTTCTCAACGGCGCGTTCCGCATCTACGCGGGCGGCGACGCCGACAGCTTCGAAGCGGGGCTGGACGCCGCCGAGCGCGCGCTCGACGACGGGAGCGCAGCGGCCGTCCTCACCGACCTGCAATCGTTCTGAGCGGGGCCATCGGAGGGGCTTTTCGAACCCGAACCATTGAAGCCCCTAACTGACCACTCAGTCAGTAATGGTCGAGGAGACGCGGGAGCGCATCATGGAGGCAACCTACCGGGCGCTCTGTGACAACGGCTACGCCGCGCTGACGATGCAGGACATCGCCGACGAGGGCGACTGCAGCAAGTCGCTACTGCACTATCATTTCGATACGAAAGAGGAGCTACTCGCCTCGCTCTTGGCGTATCTTCTCGAACGCTTCGAGGAGCGCGTCTCCGCGGACCCGGAGACGCCGCGCGACCAACTTGCCGACCTCGTCGGCCTGTTTCTCTTCGGCGACGGCGAGCGAAGCCGCGAGGAACACCGCGCGTTCCACACCGCGCTGTTGGAACTCCGCGCGCAGGCCATCCACAACGAGACGTTCCGAGAGCAGTTGGCCGAAAACGACGAGCGAATCCATGCGACGGTTGCCGCCGTCGTCGAACGCGGCGTCGAAGAGGGGCAGTTCCGGCCAGTCGACGCTGAACGGCTGGCGGCGCACGTACTGGCTGCGATTCAGGGCGCGCGAATCAGGTGGGTCACGCTCGGAAACGAGGCGGGCCTCGAACTGGTCTACGGCGCGCTGGTTGAAGGACTCATCGACGGCTGGCTGGTCGTCGAGTAGCGTCGCCTACTCACGGCGGTCGCCGTGGCCCGGATAGTCACGCTCGAACCGTGTCTCGATTTCTTCGCGTGGGAGTTCGAGGACCGTCGGCCGGCCGTGCGGGCAGGCGTAGGGGTTTTCACAGTCGTCCAGCGCCGACAGCAGCCCCTCGACGGTGCCCTCACGGAGCGACGTATTGCCCTTGATTGACGGGTGGCACGCGAGGTCGCCGAGAAGGTCATCAACGACCGCCGCCACGGTGCCGTCCGGGTCGCCGCCGGTGAACTCTCCGAGCAGGTCCCGCGCCAACTCCGGCATCGCATCGCCGGCCGCCTCGACAAGCAGCGCCGGAGCCGTCGTCACCGTTAGCGTTCGGTCGTCATCAGTCCGAACGCGGAACCCGAGTCGCGAGAGCGCCTCGCCGTACTCCTCGACGAGGGCAGCCTCGCGGGCGGTCAGCGACACCGACACCGGCTCGGCCAGCGCCTGTGTCGTCAGGTCGCCGTCAACGGCGGCCTTGAGCCGCTCGTAGTTGATTCGCTCGTCGGCGGCGTGCTGGTCGATGAGCACCAACCCGTCGTCGGCCTCGGCGACGAGGTAGGTGTCGTCGAACTGTCCGAAGACGGTCATCGACGGCAGCCGGTCGAAGGTTTCGGGCGTCCCGGTCGTCGTCTCGCCGTCGAGGGTCCGCTGGGTCGTTGCCGCCCGGAACCGGTCGGTTCCATCGGACGCTGAGGCCGCGGCATCAGCCGTAGATTCCGAATCGGCATCGTCCCGGGCGACGGCCGGGGACTCGCCAGCCGTCGGCGGGGCGGCGTCTGCAGCAGCATGGCCGGGCGACTCGTCCGGAGAGGAAGTCGGAGACGGAGCCGGACCGTCGTTGGAGGCGTTGGCTGGCCCGGTGGCGTCTGACTCCGTCGTTCCGTCCGAGGAGGCAGTGACGTCCGGCTCCGTACCGCCGCCCGAAGCGGCTGGCGGGTCACTGCGCACGTCGTCGGCGGCGTTGGATTGCTCCGTCGAATCAGCGGCACGTCCCGACGTGGACGAGGAGCCGACGGCCGGGCGGCGACGATGCCCCGATTCGGTCCGGGGCGGCTCCTCGTCGGCGGGAATCTCGGTCTGCTCGGGGGCAGACTGGCCCCGTGGTGCGCGGGACCGCAGGAGGCCAGCGTCGAGAAGCGCCGATTCGACGGCGTTTTCGACCCGCTCGCGGACCGTTTTCTCGTCCGAAAAGAGGACTTCGAGCTTGCGCGGATGGACGTTGACATCGACGCCACCGGGCGGCAGGTCTATATCGATGACGGCGAAGGGATATCGGTCGGCAGCGAGCTGGCGGCCGTAGGCCTCGACGATAGCCTCTCGGACGGCGCTGGCGGTCACATAGCGGCCGTTGACCAGCGTCGTCATGTAGTCGCGGCCGGCGCGGTTCGTCTCGGGATGGCTCACAAGACCCGCAACGCCAGCAACGGGGCCGTCGTCCCACGACTGCTCGACGGAAACCATCGATGCGGCGACCTCGCGGCCGTAAACTTCGAGGACCGCGCTCTGTCTGTCGCCGTCGCCCGGTGTCGCAAACGTCTCCCGGCCGTCGTGGTCGAGGCGCACGGCCACGTCGGGGGCAGCGAGCGCGTAGCCGGCGACGACCTGCTGGACGTGGTCGAACTCGGTCGTGTCGGTCTTGAGGTATTTTCGGCGGGCAGGGACGTTCTCGAACAGTGCTGTCACTTCGACCGTCGTCCCTTCGGGGCAGCCGACCGGCCCACAATCGACGACATCGCCGCCTTCGACGACGAGTTCGGTGCCGCGGGTGCCGTCGCGGGGTTTCGTCCGGAGCCGGAGGCGGGCAACCGAGCCGATGGCGTGGAGCGCCTCACCCCGGAAGCCGAGCGTACCGATGGTGTCGAGGTCGCTGACGTCCCGGAGCTTGCTGGTGGTGTGTTCTTTGACCGCCGCGCGGGCGTCCGTCTCGGACATCCCGACGCCGTCGTCGGCGACGACGATGCGGTCCTTGCCGCCGGCCTCGACGGTCACGTCGACCCGCGAGGCGTCGGCGTCGAGAGCGTTCTCGACAAGTTCCTTGACGACCGAGGCCGGTCGCTCGACGACCTCCCCGGCGGCGATTCTATCCCGCGTCTCCGCGTCGAGTTCCCGTATCTCCGGTGCCATCGTCGAGGTTGTTGTCTCTCCTCGCGCCGTCCCCCTAACGCTGTCGGCGAGGAACCGCGTCACTCGCCATCGAGCCGCTGTTGCCACTCCTGTACCCGGGCCATCAGCTCTACCGGTGGCGTCTCGTCGACTTCGAGGTCGGCGAGTTCATCGACGACGGCCGCTGTTTCGGGGTCGAGTTCGCCGCCCTCGTCGCTGTCGGCGCTGTTGTCGCCGTTCTCGCGGAACTGGCCGTCCGAGAGGTCAAACACCGTCTGTACCGGCTCGCCGGAGTCACCGCCCTTCGCCTCGACGGCCCGGTCCTCCCGAAGCCGCGAGAGCACTGCGCCGGCGCGGTCGACGACCGGGTCGGGAACGCCCGCCAAGTCGGCGACGTGAACACCGTAGGAACGGTCGGTCGCGCCGGGCTCGACCGTCCGGAGGAAGGTAACGTCGCCGTCGCCGTCTTCAGGGTCGCCCGCGACGGCGACATGGACGTTTTCGACGCGCGGGAGCTCATCGGCCAACGTCGTCAGCTCGTGGTAGTGGGTCGCAAAGAGCGTGAACGCGCCAACCTCGTTGTGCAGGTACTCGGTAGCCGCCCACGCGATAGAAATGCCGTCGTAGGTGGCGGTGCCGCGGCCGACCTCATCAAGGATGACGAGCGAGTCCTCGGTGGCGCTGTGGAGGATGTTCGAGAGTTCCTCCATCTCGACCATAAACGTCGAGCGGCCCTGTGCGAGTTCATCGAGAGCGCCAACGCGGGTGAAAACGCCGTCCACGAGGCCGACGCGGGCGCTGTCGGCGGGGACAAAGGAGCCGACCTGCGCTAAAAGCGTAATCAGCGCCGCCTGCCGCATGTAGGTCGATTTGCCGGACATATTCGGCCCGGTGACGAGTAGGAAACGGCGCTCGCGGTCGAGATAGAGGTCGTTGGGAACGAACTGGACTTCGGTCTCGACGACCGGATGCCGACCGGCTTCGATATCAATAGCTCGTGTGTCGGTCAGTTCCGGCCGGGTCCAGCCGTGCTTTGCGGCGTGGGCCGCAAGCGAACAGTAGACATCGAGTTCCGCAAGCGTCCGGCCGACCCGCTGGAGGAGTTCGGCCGAGTCGGCGACCGACTCCCGGAGCCGGCAGAAGGCCTCGTACTCGCGGTCCCCGCGGACCTCTTCGAGACGGAGAATCTCCCGTTCCTTCTCGCGAAGCTCCTCGAAGACGTACCGCTCGGCGTTTTTCAGCGTCTTGATTCCCTCGTAGTGGTCCGGCACCGCATCGGTTTCGGATTTGCCGACCTGGATGTAGTAGCCGTCCGTCTTGTTCCGGTCGACGGTAACGTGGGTGAGACCGTGGGCCCGTTTTTCCCGCTCGGCGAGCGTCTCGAACCACTCGACTGCGGTCTCGTGGCGCTCGACGAGGTCGTCGAGTTCCTCGTCGTAGCCGCGTCGTATCAAACCGCCCTCGTGGAGCGTCTTCGGCGGGTCGTCGGCGAGCGCCTCCAGTTCCGACCGGAGTGTCTCGACGGCCTCGACATCGAGGTCAGCAAACAGGTCGGCGACCGGTGATGACGACAGCCGGGCGGCGTCGTCGATACGGGTCCGCAGGTCCTCGACCAGTCCCAGCGTCTCACGGGCCCGAAGCAACGCATCGGCATCGGCGTTGCCCGCAACGGCTCGCGAGGCGACCCGTTCGAGGTCGTAGGCCGACGATAGGGTCTCTCGAAGCGCCTCCCGTGCCAGCGCGTCGCCGACGAGCGCGGCGACAGCCTGCTGTCTGCGGTCGAGTTCGCCACGGCGCTTGAGCGGGCGCTTGAGCCACGCTTCGAGCAGCCGGCGACCGGCACTGGTCTCGGTGTGGTCGACGGTCGCAAACAGAGTCTGTCCGCCCTCGGTCATCGGCTCGGTCAGCTCAAGGTTCCGCTGTGTGGTGCCGTCCAGCGAGACGTGGTCGTCGGGGGCGTACGCCTGCAGCCGCGTTATCGACGCCAGCGCTCCGACGCCGGTCTCGTCGACGTAGTCGATGACCGCACCGGCGGCCGCGACGGCAGCATCGCTTTCGAGGCCGACGGCATCGACGGCGTCGCCGAACTGCTCGCCGAGGCGAGCGCGAGCGCGACCGGGCGCGAACGCGTCAGTATCGTGGAGCGTGAGCCGGCCGTCGAGCCGCTCGCGCAACTGTCCGAGGAAACTGTCGTCGGTCCTGACTGTGGGGCCGGGGAGCAGCTCGACCGGACCGAATCGGTAGAGTTCGGTCAGCGCACGGTCGGCTGCGTCAGGGCCGGAAACGGCCGTCGCCCGGAACTGACCGGTGGTGATATCACAGAGCGCCAACCCGTATTCGTTGTTCTCGTAGACAACGCTAGCGAGATACTTCGCGTCGGCATCGTCCGTCTCGACGAGCGTTCCGGGCGTGACGGTTCGGGTAACTTCCCTGACGATGCCGTCGTCGGTCTCCCGTTGGTCGGCGACGGCGACCCGATAGCCGCGCTCGGCCAGCGCCTTGAGGTACGGCGTCAGGTCGTCGACCGGGACGCCGGCCATCGCGTAGCTCTCGCCGCCCGACGAGCGCTCTGAGACCTTCAAATCGAGTTCGTCGCCGACGAGTTCGGCGTCCTCGCCGAAGAACTCGTAGAAATCGCCCATCTGCATCGCCAACAGGTCGGCCGACGCCGACGCTCGCAACTCGAAGTACTCACCGACGATGCCCGAAGCCATACCCGTATCGGGGCCGGCCGGCCGCTAAAACGTGACGGGTCGCGTCGGGAGGCCTATGACGCGGTCGGCGAGGCCGGCTCCGACGGCGATTCCTTCCGGCCCTCTCGGCGCCCCTTTTCGAGGAGCGTAATGAAGAGCGCGGCCCCGACGCCCCGGAGGAGCAGGTCGGCAGCAAGCGTCTCAAGCACGACCGAAACGCCGAGCAGCCCAAGCAGTGACTCGGTCGGCAGGAGTACGAGACCCGGAACCGAAAGCAGCAGCGCGGCGACGCCATACAGGACCCGCTGGACGCGGGAAACCGGCGCACGGAAGTAGCCGATGATGCAGATACCGAGCGCGTAGACGCCGGCGAACATCCCGAGTATCGGAACGACGACTTCGGGGACGAAGAACCCGAAGTCGGTCACGTCGGCCCACGAGAGCAGGTTCGTCTCCCCAGGGTCGCCGTCGGGGCGCAGCAGCATGATTCCGGGAGTAAAGACGAAGGCGAAGGGCACCAGTATCTTGTTCAGCGACAACAAGAAGGCCTGAATCGCCGTCTCGATGGGTTCGGACTTGGCGACACCGCTGGCGGCGAAGGCAGCCACCGCGACCGGCGGGGTCACGTCGGCCATCAGCCCGAGATAGAGGATGTAGAGGTGGACGGCGAGCAGCGGCACCCCGAACTCGGGGAAGGCCCGGCCCAACATCGCCACGAGGATAATGTACATCACTGTCGTCGGCATCCCCATTCCGACGATGATAGCGGAGACGCCGGCAAGCAGCAGCAAGACCACGAACGAACCGGCGCTGACGGTGACGATAAGCCGGGCGAGGTTCGGCCCCAGACCGGTGAGGCCGATAATACCGGGGATGATACCAGCCGCGGCGACGGCGACGACGACGACGGTTGCGGTGCGTGCGCCCGCCTCCATCGATTTGAGAATGAACGTCGCGAACCGCCCCGCCCGCGAGGCGGCGACAGGTCGCCCGAGGCGGTCGTCGATAGCGTCGGCGGTGTCGTCGACGGCCGAATCGAGGCTGAGCAGCGGTGCCGTGCCGGAGCGGTCGTACAACAGCACGGCAACGCCGAGGAGAATCGCAATCGCATCGAGGTCGCCGAGGCCCGCACGCAGCGCCGCAGCAACCGGAAGCGACTCGCCGCTACCGCCGAAGGCGAGCGTGATGAGCCCGACGCCGGCGGTCGCGTAGCTGGCGATGTTCGCGGCGAGGGCAACCGCGAGACCACCGGCGATGATGCCGCGGGTTCGCTCGTTGTAGGCGGCCACGAGCGCAACGATAGCAATCGTCGCGACAATGGTCAGCCACCCGGCACGACCGATAGAGAGGCGAGCACCGACGATGTAGTACAGCAACAGTACGATGGGGAAGAGATAGAACCAACCCCGCTTGATGTGTGGTTTCAAATCAAGCAGCTGTTCGCGGGCAAGCCCACCGATGTCGTGTTTTGCCGCCTCGAAGTGGACCATCACCCACATGCCGAAGAAGAAGGCAACGGCCGGAATCGTGGCCGCGACGATGACATCACGGAACGGTGTCCCGGTGTACTCGACGATGAGAAACGCCGCTGCGCCCATGACCGGCGGCAGAATCTGGCCACCTGATGAGGTCGAGGATTCGACGGCACCGGCGAACTCCGGCGAGTAGCCGGACCGCTTCATCAGCGGAATCGTGAACGCGCCGGTTGTGACCGTGTTGGCGACCGACGACCCCGAAAGCATCCCCATAAAGCCCGAGGAGACGACGCTCGCTTTCGCCGGGCCACCCTTTCGGGTGCCGGTCAGCGAGTACGCGAAGTCGATGAACCACTTGCCGGCACCGGACATCTCCAAGAACGCACCGAAGAGGATGAAGATGTAGATGAACCTGACGCTGACGCTTACGGGGATGCCGAAGATGCCTTCGCCGGTGTACCAGAGATACGAGATGACCTGGTCCCACCGGTTCTCGCGGACCGCGAGCTGACCGATTCCGGCCATGTCGGAGGGGATGAGATATCCGTACCGGCCGTAGAGGACAAAGATAGAGACGAGGCCGGTCAGCAGCAGTCCGAGTGCACGGCGGGTCGCCTCCAGTACCAACAGCACGCCGAGAATGCCGAGCAAGTAGGCGACCGAATAGGTGGCGAGCGGCCCGACCGCGAGCGGTTCAAGCGCTGGGAATATCTCGTCAATGGTCGCGGCGTTTTGCAGTCCCAGCACGCGGATGACGTTCTGGTACTCGTCGTACCGCCTGAAGAAGTACACTACCGGAAGCAGTGCACTGACGATGAGCAGCCCATCGAGCGGCGTGATTCGCTCCTTGTTCGGGTCGAAACAAAACCAGCGGACGGCCCGGCGAAGAAAAGCAATAGCGGCCGCGATAGAGCCGCCGACACGGTTCGAGACCACGTCGAGGAACCCGCCGATAGAGCGGGTAAGCCGTCCCGCGCCGGTCAATGGCGGATACAACAGGAATGCCATTATCAGCGCGAAGGTGACGTGGACCGAGCGTATCTGGAGCGTTTCAAACGAAGTAATGCGGTAGGTACCGGCCAACGGAACCGTGACCTCGACGATGAACCCGCGGGCCGAAAGCCACATCTGGAACGCCGAAAACAGAATGCCGACCACCGCGACGAGAACGACCGACCAGCCGCGGAGGGAGCGCTTCCGTTCGATTTCTTCGAGGATATTCTCCGGGTCCTCCTCGGCGTCGACGGTGTCTGTCGGGGAGCGCTCGTCGGAGCGGTCAGCGTCGGTCCCCGTGTTCGTGGGTCGGTCCTCTGGGTCGGAGCTAGCGTCAGTCATAGGCCATGAAAGAGTCGGTGTTCGAGGTCGAGCGTGATGCTTTCGCCGTCGGCCAGCGCCGCGAGGTCGTACCGCTCGCCGTCGACGACGAGGTCGTGGTCGGCGATGTGACCGGTGGCGACAGTGAGCTGTGCATATCGTTTCGGGGGCGGCTCGTAAACGAAGACGCCGTCTTCGAGCGCGACATCCGCTCGTGACGGTAGTCCGGCACCGAACGACTGGAACTCGCTTCTGGTCATCACGAGTTCGCCGTCGTCGACCGTGTAGACATCGACAACGGGCGTTCGCTCGACGCTGTGGGTGTATTCGATTGCGACCTCGGAGCCCGGCTCGACGGCGACGGCGAGTAGTTCCGTCCCGTCGGTGGCGTCCTCAACGACGAGGGTCTGAGTGCCTACGTCACGCTCCGAGACGACGATACCAGCGGCCGAAGCGACGACGAGAACGGACAGCGCGGCGATGGGAAGCCACGCGCGTCTCGGCATCGCTCAGTTGAAGTAGGCCGCTGCGCCGGGGTGAAGTTCAATCGGCATGCCGTCCTGTGCGGTGTCGCGGCTGACGAACTCACTTTGGATGGTAATCTGGTCTTCGTTGTCGAAGATTGCCGCGGTGACCTCCTCAACAATGTCCTCGTCGTACTCCTCGCGGGTGGCAATCATCGCCTGCACCGAGACGGTATCGGTGTCTTCGTCGATGCCGGGGTATGTGCCGCCGGGCACCGTGTCGTCGGTGAACCACTGGGCGTCTTCCTGAAGCGTCGCCCGCTCGTCGTCGCTAAGCTCCAGCAGGTCGACATCGGCCGTCGTCGCGAGCTCTTCGATGGCACCGACCGGCCAGCCGCCGACAATAAAGGCCGCATCAACGTCGCCGTCACGAATCTGGTCGGCCGCTTGGGCGAACTCGCTGTTCTGTTCGTCGAAGTCGTCGGGGGTCAGTCCGGCGGCCGATTCGAGAATCTGCAGGGCGTTGACCTGCGTGCCGCTGCCGGAGTCGCCGGTGTTGACACGCATGCCCTCAAGGTCGGAGACTGTCTCGATGTCCGCGGCCGGACGGGTGAGGATGTGAATCGTCTCCGGGTACAGGGTCGCAACGCCACGGAGGTTCTCTATCGGGTTGCCCTCGAAGGCGGCAATTCCACGGCCTTCAGTAGCGAACGTCGCGATGTCGTTCTGGATAAGCGCGAAGTCGGCGTCGCCGCTGGCGAGGCTGCCGACGTTCTCGACGGACGCACCGGTCGACTGGACCTGCAGCGTGTGGTTGGTCTCCGTCTCAACGATGTCCTTGAGTTCCTGCGAGAACGGGTAGTACGTGCCGCCAGTCCCACCAGCGTGCCAGCCGATTGCTTCGCCAGCGGCACCGTCGTCGCCGTTTCCATTGCCGTTGCCGTTTCCGTTGCCGTTTCCGTTGCCGTTTCCGTTGCCGTTTCCGTCGCCGTTCCCGGTACAACCAGCGAGGCCGGCGATACCAGCAACGCCTACACCCTTTAGTAGGCTCCGTCGGTCGAGGTTAGACGTATCAACCATAGGGCAACATTTGCCCCTACGGTCATAAAGCCTTCCAAAATAATACGGGTTTCCCTCGCGTATTCGGCGTTAATGTATGAATATTAGCAGGTATTAATTACATTGGTTGATTACCGGCGTGGGAAAAATGGACGTGTTTTATGTTGTTGCTTACCGTTCGCGGAGTTCGTCGGCAGCTTCAATGAGCTGTGATACGACAGTTTCAGGACTTGTGGCAACGATTTTCATCATCGGCTCCTTGCCGACGTCTCCGCGGTCGATGATTGCCACTGGGTCGGCACCGTCGGCGAACACCTCGGTGGCCGCCCACTGCATTGTACTTTCTGCCGATTCGGGTTCGGCGTCGCGGTCGTATTCGGCGACCGTCCAGTCGAGTCGTTCGAGCGCCGACTCGACGGTAGCATCAAACCGACAGTTGGCGGCGGCGGCGAGGTCCGGGCGGTGTTCGCGGGCCGCAAGCAGGAACCGCGCGACGTGGCTGGACGCTCCGAACCGGACGCCACGGCCACGGGCGACACCGGAAACAGCCCGGGTGAGCCGTCCTTCGACCGCCGCGATATCGGCTGTCGTCTCAGCGTACGGGGTCGCCGCGACGACGTTCATGCCGACCTGTGGAATCGCCGGGCTGACATCCTCGGCGACGAGACGGTCAACAGCGTCCTGTACGGACTCGGCGACCGTATCCCGAACAGCGTCATCACGAAGGTCCACAAGGTGGTGAACTGCGCCCGGGCCGGAGCCGACGGAGTGGTGGTAGCGAACAGCCCGCTCCATAAAGTCGACTCCCCGTTCGACGGCCGTCGACAGCGGAGCCCCCGAAGCGAGATGTGTGGCGATAGCCGCCGACAGCGTACAGCCGGAGCCGTGGGTCGCGTCGGTGTCGATTCGGGGATGTGAGAACACCTCCGTCCCGGAATCAGCGACGAGAACGTCAGTGACCGCATCGCCGGGCATGTGACCGCCCTTGACCAGCGCCGCGTCGGCCCCGAGTGCAATTATCTCCTGTCCGGCCGCCCGAGCCTCGGCTTCGTCTTCCGGCTCGGAACCGGTCAGTACCGCTGCCTCGTCGGCGTTTGGCGTCGCAAGTGTCGCCGCCGCGAGCAAGTCCTCGTAGGCCGACTCGGCAGCCTCCGTCAGCAACCGGTCGCCCGTGGCCGCGACCATCACCGGGTCAACAACGACGGGACACGAGAGGTCGGCGACTCGCTGGGTGACCGTCTCGACGACCTCGGTGGTCGCCAGCATACCGGTTTTGACCGCCCGCACATCGAAATCGTCGGTGACAGCCTCGATTTGTGCTGCAAGCTCCTCGACCGGGAGGACGTGGCTGGACGCGACACCCGTCGTATTCTGTGCGGTCACTGCGGTCACTGCGGAGGTGCCGAACCCGCCCGTCGCCTCGATGGTCTTGAGGTCGGCTTGGATACCGGCGCCGCCGCCGGAGTCGCTGCCCGCTATCGTCAGCACGACCGGCTTCTCCGTTGGGGCCGGGGTGCGTGTTCCGTCCATACGGATACGACAACCGACAGGTACTAAGCGGTGGTGGTGAGACGCTCCGGCCGTCGGCTGGGACTATGCGTCCGGCTGCCACTCATAGCGGGTCGTTCCGACGCCGTCGAAGCGGGGACCACGGCCGCACTCCTCGAAGCCAGCCTCGACGGCGGCATCAGCCGCATCAGTGTCGGTCTCAGGAACCAACAGTTCAACGTCCATCTCTTCGCACGCAGCGAACCGGGCAGGTTCCTCCAGCAGGCGCTCACAGAGTTCGCAGTCTCCCTCCAGTTGCGTGACGTGGACCGTCCCCGCCTGTACGTCGAAGCTGACGAAGCCTTCGACCGTCTCGTCGTCGTCGGCAACCCTGACCGTCCGGTCGTGAATCAGGTTCCGCATCACGTCGGTCGGAGCGTCGGTCAGCGCCGCCAGCCGCTCGGCGTCCGCCTCGACGGCGTCCCGTACGTTCATGTGGAAAGCTAACACGTTCGAGGGGATTAACCTTTGGCGGCCGAGGGCGGAGACCACAACCCGCCACAGATGAACACCGTTATTTCCCGGGACTGGCTACCGGGGGGTATGAGCTACCACACGGGAAGCGTCCGAACTGGAGCGCGGGTGAAAGTATGCGCGTAGTTGCGAAGTTCGGCGGGACCAGTCTCGGCAACGGCGACCGGGTCAATCGGGCCGCAGACTCTATCGCCGCCGCTGTCGAGGAAGGCCACGAAGTCGCCGTCGTCGCCTCGGCGATGGGGTCGACGACCGACTTCCTGCTTGACGCCATCGAGTTCGAGGCCGACGAAGCCGATGAGGCCGAAATCGTCTCGATGGGCGAACGGACCTCGGTGCGGATGCTGAAGGCCGCGCTCGGTGCCCGTGACATCAACGCGAAGTTCCTCGAACCCGGGACCGAGGAGTGGCCGGTCATCACCGACGAGCACGGGGAAGTCGACGTCGAGGCGACGCAGCGACGCGCCAAGCAACTCGCCGCTGATATGGCTGCCGAGGGGTACGTACCCGTCATCACCGGCTTCCTTGCACAGGACCACGCCGGCAACGTGACGACACTCGGTCGCGGCGGCTCCGATACGACGGCCGTGATGCTCGGCAACTACATGAACGCCGACGAGGTCGTCATCATCACCGACGTCGAGGGCGTCATGACCGGCGACCCGCGCGTCGTCGAAGGTGCCCGAAACGTCGGCGAAATCACCGTCGACGAACTCCGGAACCTCTCGTTCCGCGGTGCGGAGGTCGTCGCACCGTCGGCGCTTTCCTACAAGACTGCGGACATGATTGTCCGTGTTGCCCACTACCAGCACGGCGACCTACTGGACGGTGGCACGACCATCGAAGGCCAGTTCCAGAACCTCATCGATATGCGCGAGGAGCCGCTGGCGTGTCTGACCGCCGCCGGGCGGGCCATCCGCAACACGCCCGGGATTCTCTCCGACCTGTCGACGGAGCTATCGGAGGCAGACATCAACGTCGATGCCGTCGCCAGCGGAATGGACTCGGTGACCTTCTACGTCGATGCCGAAGTGGCCGAGGAAGCCGAAACCGTCCTCCATCAAGCAGTCATCGACCTCGACGAACTGTCGAGTGTCACCGTCGACGACGATATCGCCGTCATCCGCATCACCGGCGGCGAACTCCCGAACAACTCCGGCATTCTCGAAGACATCATCAACCCGCTCGCGGACGCGCACATCAACGTCCTCGATTTGGTCACCAGCGCGACCTCGGTAGCCGTCTTCCTCGAGTGGGACGACCGCGAGGACGCCCTCGAAATCATTCAGGACGCAGTCTGACGGATGCGCGTTTCGGTTATCGGCGGCTCCAGTGTCGGCGACGAGAGCGCGGCCATCGCCGAGTCGGTCGGACAAACCCTCGCCGAACACGGACACACGGTCGTCTGCGGCGGCCTCGGTGGTGTAATGGAAGCTGTCTGTCGCGGCGCGCACAACGCCGAGCCGCCGGCCGAGACCATCGGCATCCTCCCCGGACGCGACCGGACGGCAGCCAACGACTGGGTAACGACTCCGATAGCGACCGGGCTGGGGAACGCTCGGAACGTTGTCGTCGTCCGCAACGGCGATGCCGTCATCGCCGTCGACGGCGCGGCCGGAACGCTCTCGGAACTCGGCCACGCGCTTGACCTCGGGCGGCCGGTTGCCGGGCTGCGAACCCACGACATCGAGCTCGATGGCTTCCAGCCCGTCGAGACGCCAACGGAGGCCGTCGAGTACGTCGAACGCGCCGTTGGCAGCCGGTAGCCGGCAGTGTTCTGAGCAGTCAAAAATGGAAGCGGGCGGGACGCACGCTCGTTCGGTGGCGTCTCCGTAGAGACCACCGAGCGACCAGACAGGAGTGCGTTTGCTTCTCGGTCCGTAGAACGTTCGTGACGCGAGTCCGTATCAGTCGCTCTGGATGCGCGGTGCGAGCATGTAGGTGACGTGGCCGTCGCCCTCGGCGAAATCGAAGTGCATCTTGACGGGGAACTCCTCGCCGAGTTCCATGGTCACTTCGGCGTCTTTCGGAATCGCCTTGTTCATATCCTTGAGATAGTCGAGCGAGAACAGCGACCGCGCCTCACCGGGCGTGAGGTCGATGAGGTCCTCGCGGTCGAGTTCGAGGTGGACATCGTCGGTGTCGCCTTCGGCGTCGACGTAGAACTCCTCGGCGTCGGGGTCGACACCCAGCGCGATATGGTCCGAAACCATGTCGGCGGCGGTGACCGCACGGTCGATGTCAGCGCCTTCGATGACGATTTCGGAGGACAGATCGAGGTCAGGGAGGTCCGGCTCCTGGCGGATGGAGTCGGGGTCGATAAGCGCGAGCGTATACTCCAGTCCATCGAGCGAGATGTGGAGCTTGCGGGTCTCCTCGTCGAGGTCGAGATGAACGAGCTGGCCCGAGTCGGCCATCCCGACGATGTCTTCGAGGCGGTCGAGATTGACGCCGATGACGCCGCCGTCGGTCTCGTAGGACTCGAACGCCGACGCCGAAAGCTCGAGGTCGACCATGCCGACGTTCGCGGGGTCAACCGCACGAATCGTGAGGCCCTCCTCGTCGAGGCGGACCTTGCACTCGTCGACGAGGACGCTTACCGAATCCAGCGCCGCCCCGAGCGTGTCCGCGCTCACGATAGCCTTGAACATATACGTCTCCCTTCTGCCCGCCTCCCTAAAAAACCAATTGAGTCGCGGGCGCACGCGACGTGCGGCGGTCGCGACAGCGACGGGAGCTAGCTACTCCAAGAGCAGCAGCTCAGGGTCTTCGAGGTACGCCGAAACGGTGTTGACAAAGCTCGCGGCCTCCGCGCCG
The DNA here is from genome assembly GCF_000026045.1 of Natronomonas pharaonis DSM 2160. Classification (NCBI taxonomy): domain Archaea; kingdom Methanobacteriati; phylum Methanobacteriota; class Halobacteria; order Halobacteriales; family Natronomonadaceae; genus Natronomonas; species Natronomonas pharaonis. The sequence continues at coordinate 281,095 of NC_007426.1, forward strand.
TCGATGACGCGATGGTCGATAGAAAGCGAGAGCGTCAGCACGTCGCGAGGGACGATTTCGTCGTCGACGACCCGAGGCTTGCGTTTGATTTCGCCGAGGCCGAGAATCGCCGCCTCCGGGTAGTTGATGATGGGCGTAGCGTATTCGCCGCCGACGGCTCCGAAGTTCGTGACGGTAAAGGTCCCGCCCTGCATCTCTTCGGGGGCGATAGAGCGCTCTCGGGCCTTCGAGACGAGGTCGCGCATCTCGTCAGCGATAGCAAGCAGCCCCTTCCGGTCGACATCGTCGACGACCGGCACCATCAGCCCGGCGTCGGTCGCGGTGGCGACGCCGACGTTGTAGTCGCTTCTGAGGACGATTTCCTCGGCGTCTTCGTCGAGTTGGGCGTTGAGCACCGGATGTTCCTGTAGGCCAGCGACGACGGCTTTCAGGACAAACGGCATGTAGGTCAGCTTCGTATCGCGGGCCTCGGCCCGGTCGCTGAGTCGGTCACGAATCTCGACCAGCCGCGTCACGTCGACCTCGTCGTGGTGGGTGGCATGCGGGACGGTGCGTTTCGACTCCGCCATCCGCTCGCCGATGGTCCGCCTAATGCCGCGGTAGGGGATGCGCTCGTCCCCGGCAGTGTCGGCAGTCGTATCGGCGACAGCGGCCGTATCGGCCGCCTGCGCCTCGGTTTGGGCCTCGGCGTACTGCTGGACCTGCTCGGGCGTGACGAAGGCTTCACCGTCGCGTGTTTCGTCCGTCGGAACCGCATCGAGGTCGACACCGCTCTCGTCAGCGAGCTTTCTGGTCGCCGGCGCAGCGAGCGTTCGGTCGCGGTCGGCCGCTTCGGCGGCAGTGGGCTTCTCGTCGGGTGTCGCGTCCGAGCCGCCGTCGTCTGCTTCCTCGTCGACGCGGCGAACCGCGGAGCGAACGTCATCGTCCGTGTCATCCGTATCTGCGTCGTCACCGGACGGCGGCGCATCGTCAGCCCCGCTTTCGACGGTGTCGGTCGCGTCGGCCGCCGCACGAACGTCAGCCTCCGTCACTCTGCCGCCGGGGCCGCTTCCGTCGACGGCAGCGATGTCGACGCCCAGTTCGCGGGCGAGCCGGCGTGTGGAAGGGGCAGCAAAGACGCGACCGTCGGCACCCGTCGGGGCGGCATCGGTGGTTGAGTCGTCGTCTTCCGTGGCGGCTTCATCCGTGGTGGCTTTGTCCGCGGGTTCACCCTCGTCGTCAGTAGCGTCGCTATCGCCGTCGACATCGAAGGTGATGATGACGGTCCCGACCGAAACCATCTCGCCCTCCTCGGCGCGGAGTTCCGCCACCGTGCCGTTGACGGGAGCGGGCACCTCGACGACCGCCTTGTCGGTCTCGACTTCGGCGACCGGCTGGTCTTCGGTGACCGTCTCGCCGGGTTCGACGAGCCAGCGGACGATTTCGGCCTCGGTCAGTCCCTCACCGACGTCGGGGAGTTCGAACTCGTGTGCCATGTTATGCCTCGTAGGTTTCCCGTATCGCGTCCTCGATTCGCGTGTCCTCGGGCATGTAGTAGTCCTCCAGCGCGTACAGCGGGTAGGGAACGTCAAAGCCAGTCACGCGGTTGACCGGGGCCTCTTGGTAGTAGAGGGCTTCCTCCTGAATCGTCGCAGTAATCTCACCCGCGAGCCCGCCGGTTTTGGGGGCCTCGTGGACGACCACCGCCCGCCCTGTCTTCTTGAATGACTCGACGATTGTCTCGCGGTCCATCGGCGACAGTGTTCGCATATCGACGACCTCGACGTCGATGCCGTCCTCGGCGACCGACTCGGCAGCCGAGAGCGTCGGCCGGACCATCGCTCCCCACGTGAACACCGACAGGTCGGTTCCATCACGCCGGACAGCCGCCTCCCCGAGCGGCACCGTATACGGCTCCTCGGGCACGTCCTCGCGGAACGCCCGGTAGATGAGCTTCGGTTCGAGGAAGACGACCGGGTCCGGGTCGCGAATCGCCGACGCCAGCAGTCCCTTGGTGTCGTACGGCGTCGAGGGAATCACGACTTTCAGTCCGGCCTCGTGGGTGTAGAATGCCTCCTTGGACTCGGAGTGGTGTTCCGGCGCACGGATGCCGCCGCCGTAGGGGGCACGGAGAACCATCGGGCAGGTGAAGTCCCCACGAGAGCGGGTCCGCAGCCGGGCAGCGTGGGAGACGAGCTGGTCGAAACCGGGGTACATGAAGCCCGAGAACTGAATCTCGGGGACGGGTCGGAGCCCGTAGGCCGCCATGCCGATGGCGGACCCGATGATGCCCGACTCGGCCAGCGGCGTGTCGATGACGCGGTCCTCGCCGAACTCGTCGTAGAGTCCTTCCGTCGCCCGGAAGACGCCGCCGTTTTTGCCGACGTCCTCGCCGAGGACGAGAACGTCCTCGTCGCGTTCCATTTCGCTTTTGAGTCCATCGCGGACGGCCTGTACCAGCGTGAGACTCTGTGTTTCCGTACTCATTCCAGTAGCTCCTCGTCGCCGTAGCGGTTGCGAAGTCGGTCCAGTTGCCGTTGCTGTGCGTCGAGTTCGGGCGGGCGGTCGGCGTAGACGTTGTCGAACATCGAGTCCGGGGCGGGCCGTTCGGTCGACTCGGCGGCCTCGACGGCGTCGGCGACCTCGTCGGTCACCGACTGCTCGATGGCGGCGACGCGTTCGTCATCGAGCAGCCCGCGGTCCCGAAGGAACAGTTCGAGCCGCGGTATCGGGTCTTTTTGTTTCCAGCGTTCGACCTCGTCGTCGTCACGGTAGACGGATGGGTCGTCGGCGGTCGTGTGCGCGCCGAAACGGTACTGGATGGCCTCAATGAGCGTGGGCCGACACGCCCGGCCGGGGGCGTCGTCACGGGACGGGTCGGCGGCGTGAGCCTTCTCGACGGCTTCTCGCGTCACCTTATACACCGCAAGCGGGTCCATCCCGTCGACGAGAACCCCCTCGAAGCCGTAGGCGTGGGCCTTCTGTGCCAGCGTCGCCGAGGCCGACTGCTGTTCGCGGGGGACGGAAATCGCCCACTGGTTGTTGTTGCAGAAAAACACCGCCGGCAGGTCGAAGACGCCGGCGAAATTCAACCCCTCGTGGAAGTCCCCCTCGCTCGTTGCACCGTCACCGAAGTAACACAGCGAGACGATGTCATCGCCCTTCAGGTCAGCGGCCCACGCGACCCCGGTCGCGTGAAGCACCTGGGTCGCGATTGGTACCGCGACCGGGAACACGTTGGCGGCAGCCGTCTGGCTGCCGCGCTCGTCGCCCATCCAGTACTGGAGCGTCTGGTCGAGGTCGATGCCACGGACGTAGGCGGCGGCATGCTCCCGGTAACTCGGGAACACCCAGTCGTCCGCATCCAGCGCGAGGGCGCTGCCGACTTGGGCGGCCTCTTGGCCGGACATCGGCGGGAAAGTCCCCATCCGCCCCTGTCGCTGGAGGCTGACCGCCCGTTCGTCGAAGTGGCGGGCCAGCCGCATCGTCCGATACATTTCGAGAAGCGTTTCGTCGTCGATATCGGGAACGCCGTCCTCGGCGACGACCTGCCCGTCTTCGTCGAGTACCTGCACGCGGTCGCGGGGGTCGCGCTGCAGCGTACTCATAGGTCCCTCCATCGCATAGCCTGAATATCAAAGGCCGGCGGCATAGTAGTTACGTACGTTGCGGTTCGTCCAATACTTTCCGACTACGGTTGTGAGACCCAAGGCGACCGGCACCGGGCAGCAACACGCGTCGAAGGCTGGCTGCGCTACTGCCTCTCAGCGGCTGCGCGGGCTGCCTCAATGTCGAGGCCGTCCCGTTCGAGCGCTTCGACGAAAAGTTCGCCCGCTTTGAACGACGAGCGGACCATCGGCCCGGACGCACAGTAGAGAAAGCCGAACTCGGTTTCGGCGACCCGCTTCCAGACATCGAAGGTGTCCGGCGTGACGTACTCAAAGACCTCCAGATGCGACCGCGAGGGTTGGAGATACTGGCCGAAGGTGACGATGTCGACGCCGACCTCGCTGAGGTCGCCGAGCGTCCGGTAGACCTCGTGGGCGTACTCGCCAACCCCGAGCATCAGGCTTGTCTTGGCGTAACAGCCGTCGGCCGCCGCAATCTGCCGGAGCACGTCGAGGGACTGCTCGTAGCCGGCGCGGCGGTCGCGGACAGGCCACTGGAGTCGCTCGACGGTTTCGACGTTGTGGGCGACGACGTCGGGGTCGGCATCGATGATTCGGTCAACGGCATCGGTATCACCTTGGAAGTCGGGGATGAGCGCCTCCACGAGCACCGAGGTGTCACGGCGTTTGATTTCCCGGATGGTCTCGGCGAAGTGACCGGCACCGCCGTCGTCGAGGTCGTCGCGGTCGACGGAAGTCAACACCACGTAGTCGAGGCCGATTTCCGCGACGGCCTCGGCGACGTTCGCCGGCTCGTCGGGGTCGAGCGGGTCCATCCCGCCGGTTGCGACGTCACAGAAGTTACAGCCGCGGGAACAGCGGTCGCCCAGTAGCATGAACGTCGCCGTTCCCGGTCCATCGCGGCCGCTCCAGCAGTCACCGAGATTCGGACAGTTGGCCTCCTCACAGACCGTGTTGAGGTCGCGGTCGCGGAGTGTCTCCTTGATTTCGGTGAATCGGCGGCCGCTCGGCGGACGGGTCCTGAGCCACTCGGGCTTCCGTCGGCGGCTGCTCATACATCGACGTTGGCTGCCGCGGACAAAAGCCTGCGGCCTCGAAAGCGGCGACGGAAACGCCTATGTCGCTTCCACCCCCGGCTTCGTTCGTGGCAAGCCGAACCGAATACGAGCCCGGGACCCCGGTCGAAGCGGTGTTCCCGTCGTTCGCCGAAGCCTTCCCGTTCGAGTCGTTCAACCGGATGCAGTCGGCGGCGCTGCCGGCCATCGCCGACCGCGATGACAACGTGGTCGTCAGCGCCCCGACAGCCAGCGGCAAGACGGCGCTGGCCGAGGCGGCCATCTGTCGGACACTGGACGCCGGCGGGACCGCGCTGTTTCTCGCGCCGTTGCGGGCGCTGACAAACGAAAAGGAGTCCGAGTGGGAGCGCTTCGAGTCGCTGGGCTATTCGGTCTACGTCGTCACCGGCGAGCGCGACCTCGACCCGCGGCGGGCCGAGCGGGCCGACATCCTCGTGATGACGCCCGAAAAGGCCGATTCGGCGACCAGAAAACACGATTCGCCGCGGTATGCGTTCATCACTGACATCGACTGTTGTGTCATCGATGAGGTGCATCTGCTCGATTCAGACCGGCGCGGAGCGGTGCTTGAAGTGACCGTCTCGCGGCTCCGCCGGCTCTGTGACCCCCGCGTGGTCGCGCTGTCGGCGACGATGCAGAACGTCGACGACGTTGCGGCGTGGCTCGATGCGCCGCCCGAATCGACCTTCGAGTTCGGCGACGACTACCGGCCGGTGCCGCTTTCGGCAACTGTCGAGACCTACGCCCACGGCGACAACGCCTTCGCCGACAAGTACCGGCGGCTCTACCGGGCGCTCGACCTCGCCGAGCCGCACATCAACGAGGGCGGACAGGCGCTCGTGTTCGTCGCGTCACGGCAGGACACCGTCAGGGCCGCCGAAAAGGCCAGAGACGAACTCGCAGAGCGGGATATCGACATCGGCGCACGCGGCGACTACGACTTCCATACTGACGCCGCCGAACTGGAAAACGACACGCTCCGGAAGTCGGTTGTCGACGGCGTCGGCTTCCACCACGCCGGCCTCTCGAAGGCCGACAAAGACCGGGTCGAGGAGTGGTTCAAGCAGGGCAAGATTCAGCTGCTGTTCTCGACGTCGACGCTGGCGTGGGGCGTCAACCTCCCGGCTCGGTGTGTGGTCATCCGTGATACAAAGCTTCACGACCCGCTGGAAGGCGAAGTCGACATCAGTCCGCTGGATATCCTCCAGATGCTCGGTCGCGCCGGGCGGCCGGGATACGACGACGCCGGCTACGCCCACATCGTCTGTGACGGGAGCGACGCCGACAAATACCGACAGCTCCTCCGGGACGGCAAACCTATCGAGTCGCGGCTGGCCGAGACGCTGGATTCGCATCTGAACGCCGAGATCGCGCTGGGGGTTGTCGACGACATCGACGACGTGCTCTCGTGGTTGGAGACGACGTTCTACTACGCACGCGCTCAAAGCGCCCCCGGGAAGTACGAGGCGGGCGACTCGCTTCGGGACCGGGTGTCGGCGACGCTCGAGCGGCTTGTCGACGGCGGCTTCGTCGACCAGTCCGGATTGAATATCGAGCCGACGGGGCTCGGCAGGCTCACCTCGCAGTTCTACCTCCAACTCAACACCGCAGAATCGTTCGACGCGCTGTGTCAGCGTGCGGCAAGCAACGAGAGCCCGCCCATCGACGAGTCGACAGTGTTGCGTGCTGTCGCCGACGCGGCGGCCTTCGACAGTGTCTCCGCACGGCGGGACGAGCGCGAGGCCTTCGAGGCCGTTCTCGGCCACGAGGGCGACGACCTCGACGACGGCAACCGAAAGGTGTTGGCGATTCTCCGAGCGGGGATGGACGGGACGACGCCCGGCGAACTGCAAAGCGACGCGTGGGTCATCAGGCGGAACGCCCGCCGGCTGCTCGCGGCGCTGCGGGCCTTCTGTGAGCGTTTTGCCGACCCGCGTGACGCCAACCTCGTCCGCCGCATCGAGGCGCGCATCGAGCACGGCGTCAGCGACGATACCGTCGGGCTGGTCGCCATCGAGGGCGTCGGTACGGGACGGGCTCAGACGCTCGCCGAGGCCGGCATCGACAGTCCGGCAGCGGTTCGGGCCGCCGGCGTCGACGGGCTTCGAAAAGCGGGCCTCAGCGAAAGCGTCGCCGAGCGGATACACGAGCAGGCCCGCGACCTGCCGGCCCTCGATTTCGACTGGAAAGATATCCCCGACCGTATCAGACACGGGGAGAACACGATGGGCGAGGTGACCATCAAAAACGCCGGCGGCGGGGAGCCCGCCGGGATTCGCGTGACCGTAAACGGCGTCGAGATGACCCAGCAAACCAGCTACCTCGGCGAGGCGACGGTTCCGGTCGGGGTTTTCGGCGGCGACGCGGAGACGCTCACCTACGAAGTCGAGGTCGCGTTTCCGAACCTGCCGCTGCGGCCGGTCGTCGACAGCCGGACCGTCGACGTTGCGTGAGTCCGGGCGGATATTTCGAACCCCCTCGTTTCGTGTGGATATGGGGCAAATACCGCTGGTTATGGGTTTCCCGGAGTACCGGCAATCGCCTCGAAATCCCCTTTTAGCGCCTCAGTTGTCTGTAATCGACCGCACGTGATTGTGTCACGAATGGGGTCGGCGGAGAGTGTCAGTCGGTTGGTTCCATCCGAAACGGTGGTCCGGTGGCGGATACCGAACCCCAGACGCGGTCAGTTTTTATTGTTTCCGTGCCGGTGTCCGTTCCGAGCGGCCCGTAACTTTCACCGCCCCGCCCGTCCAACCGCCGGGCATGAGCAAAGAGATCGTCTCTACGGACGAGGCACCGGCCGCCGCGGGCGCGTACAGTCAGGCCACGACCGACGGCAACCTGATTTTTACTGCCGGGCAAATCGCGATGACCCCGGACGGCGACTCGCTCGCCGACGAGCCAATCGAGGTCCAGACGGAACGGGCGCTCAAGAACCTCGAAGCCGTACTCGAAGCGGCGGGAGCGGGGCTCGACGACGTGCTCAAGACAACCGTCTATTTGGCCGACATCGACGACTTCGAGGCGATGAACGGAACCTACGCCGACTTCTTCGACGGAGAGCCGCCGGCCCGGTCGGCGGTCGAGGCTGGCGACCTGCCGCTCGGGATGGGCGTCGAAATCGAGGCCGTCGCAACTAAGCCGTGAAGCCGCGGCGGAAGTCGGCGCTGCTGTGGGGTGCGGTCGCGGCGCTTTCGTTTCTGGTGCTCCATCAGGGCTATCTGCTCGCCGGCGGGGCGTTTCTCGGCGTCGGGCCGGTCGCGGCCGTCACGGTCGCCGTCTTCGTCGGCGGTGCGGCCGTGAGCTACTACGCCGAAGGGCGGTTCGGCCTGTTCGGCTGGCGGCGCTGATTGGGCCATGGCACCCGACCGCAACGCGAAGCCTTTAAACGGCCGACTCCGGTACTGTAGACTGAGCCAGGATGGCCGAACGGTAAGGCGCACGCCTGGAAAGCGTGTTCCCTTCCGGGATTCTGGGTTCAAATCCCAGTCCTGGCGCTTCTTCCCGTTGCATTGACGACCAGCCCCGTGTCCGTCGGCAAGGGAGCGGTCCGACGGGCAACTGCGTGCTTATATACTGGCCGGTCGGGGCGCATCGGACGACTGTTCCAACCGGTTGGCTCTGTCCGCGCCATCGTTTGACACACCGGCGCTTTACACTGGTTTTCGGTGTTCTTGCCGGGGCTACCGCCGGAGCCGTCGCTGAGCCCCAACAGTCACTTTTATATAGAACCGTAGACAATCATTCGGACGACTATGAGCCAACAGCAGCAGATGGGAGGTCAGCCGATGATCATTCTCGGCGAAGACTCCCAACGGATGAAGGACCGCGACGCCCAGTCGCACAACATCGCGGCGGCGAAGGCGGTCGCAGAGTCGGTACGCTCGACGCTCGGCCCGAAGGGCATGGACAAGATGCTCGTTTCCTCGATGGGCGACATCACCGTCACCAACGACGGCGTCACCATCCTCGAAGAGATGGACATCGACAACCCGACGGCCTCGATGATTGTCGAGGTCGCCGAGACGCAGGAAGACGAAGCCGGCGACGGCACGACGACGGCCGTCTCCATCGCGGGCGAGCTTCTGAAGAACGCCGAGGACCTCCTCGAACAGGACATCCACCCGACGGCTATCATCAAGGGCTTCCACCTCGCAAGCGACCGAGCCCGCGAGGAAGTTGACAACGTCGCCACTGAGGTCGACCCCAAAGACACCGAGCTCCTGAAGAAGGTCGCCGAAACGTCGATGACCGGCAAGGGCGCGGAACTCGAAAAGGACGTTCTCGCCCAGCTCGTCGTCGACGCCGTACAGGCTGTCACCGTCGACACCGACGACGGCGAAACCGTCGTCGACCTCGAGTTCATCAACACCGAGACGCAAACCGGCCGCTCGGCCGGCGAGTCGGAGCTGCTGGAAGGGGCCGTCATCAGCAAAGAGCCCGTCCACGCCGACATGCCGACCGAAGCCGACGACGCCGACGTGCTCCTCATCGACGAGGCCATCGAGGTCGAGGACACCGACGCCGACGCCAGCCTCCAGCTCGACAGCCCCGACCAACTGCAGGAGTTCATCGACAAGGAAGAAGAGCAGCTCCGCGAGAAGGTCGACGCTATCGCTGCGACCGGCGCTGACGTCGTCTTCTGTCAGCGCGGCATCGACGACCTCGCCGAGCATTTCCTCGCCAAGGAAGGTATCATCGCTGCGTCCCGAGTGAAAAAGAGCGACCTCAGCTTCCTCAAGGAGGTCACCGAAGCCACCATCGTCTCCGACATCGACACGCTCGACGCCGAGGCGCTCGGCTCCGCCGATGTCCGCTTCGACAGCGACGAGGAGCTGTTCTACGTCGAAGGAACCGGCGACCAGCCCCACGGTGTCACGATGCTGCTGCGTGGCTCGACCGGGCACGTCGTCGACGAGCTCGAACGCGGTATCGGCGACGCGCTTGACGTTGTCGCCCAGACCGTCTCCGACGGCCGCGTCCTCGCCGGCGGCGGTGCCGTCGAGGTTGAGGTCGCCCGCCGCGTCCGCGACTACGCCGACAGCGTCTCCGGCCGCGAGCAGCTAGCCGTCGAGGCCTTCGCCGACGCGCTGGAGCTCGTCCCGCGCGTTCTTGCGGAAAACGCCGGTCTCGACTCCATCGACACGCTTGTCGACCTGCGCGCAGCCCACGAAGACGGCGACGAGGCCGCCGGCCTCGATGTCTTCAGCGGTGACGTCGTCGACACCTTCGACGCCGGTGTCGTTGAGTCGGCGCACGCGAAACAGCAGGCGCTGTCGTCCGCGACTGAGGCCGCAAACCTCGTCCTCAAGATCGACGACATCATCGCCGCCGACGAGCTGTCCACCGAGGGCGACGAGCCCGAGGGCGGTGCTGGCGGCATGGGCGGCGGCATGGGCGGCATGGGCGGTATGGGCGGCGGCATGGGCGGCATGATGTAAGCCCGGCCGCAGCCAACGTACTGTCATACGCATCCCCTCGACGTTCACACGCTCGTTTCCGACGACGCACTCACACCCCTATTTTTTGTGGCTGCATCGCCCATAGCGGTCCGTATGGAGACCGTTGACATTGACGACATCGATAGCTGGATGGGACCGGCAAGCGTCAAGCGACCGGTCGGGAAGGCACTCGGTGCGGAGGAACTGGCGCTGAACTACTACGAACTCGCGCCGGGAGAGAGTTTCGCGTTCGGCTATCACGCCCACGAGAAACAGGAGGAGGTGTTCTACGTTCTCGACGGGACGGTTACGTTCGAGACCGACGACGGCGAGGTCGTCGTCGAAGACGGGGAGGCAATCTATTTCGAAGCCGGCGAGTTCCAGCGCGGGGTCAACGAAAGCGACGAGCGAGTCCGGGCGCTCGCTGTCGGTGCACCCGCCGAGACCGAGGAGCTGACGCTGCTGCGGGCCTGTGAGAGCTGTGACGGGCGGACAGAACAGGAGATAGAGCCGACAGCAGACCGGGATGCGCTCATCACCCGGTGTGTCGACTGCGGGACCGAGACCGGTCGGTTCTCGTGACCGGCAGACGTGTCGGGGCACATATGCCTCGGGAGCCCGTAGCCAGCGTATGAGCGACGCCACGTTCGTCTACGACGACGACTGCGGCTTCTGCAAGTGGTGGGCCGATTTCTTCGCCCAACGGACCGACCTCGCGATGGTCGGCTTCGACGAGTTATCGGAGGCACAACTGGAGCGGCTCCCCGACGACTACGAGGACTGTTCACACCTGCTGACCGATGCGGCGGTGTACTCCTGTGGAGCCGCAATCGAGCAGGCGCTGGCCGAGGCCGATATCCCGCCGGGGTCGGAGGAGGTCTTCGGCTTCCTGCGGACATTTGAGGACTACGAGCGGTTCCGGGAGCGGGCCTACCGCGAGGTCGCCGACCGCCGGGGGTTGTGGGGACAGTTCGTCTCGAAAGACCGGGTCGACGGCTAGAAGAACTTAAAGAGGTCGTCGCGCTTCTGTTCGTGGAGGTGATGTCTGACCGCCTGGTTGAGCGGCTCGATGGAGCCGCGCTTTGCCGAAATCGGGGCCAGCATCTCGTCGAACTGTTGCCACGGCGGATACAGGCCGAGCCGTTCGGCCAGTTCGTCGAGCCGCTCGTCGCGGTCGTCGACTTTGTCCATCTTGTTGACGGCGACGACGGTCGGAATCCCGAGCTCCTGGAGGAACCCGAACATCTCGACGTCGTGTGGAATCTCGTCGGGGCCGGAGTGGCGGTCGATAATGTCGACGACTGCCTTGCCATCGACGACCAAAATGCCGGCGAGGATGTTGTCAGCGTGCGCCTCAATGTACTGGACGACATCACGCTTGATGGATTCGCGAACGTCTTCGGGAACGCCGGACATGAAGCCGAAGCCGGGAAGGTCGGTGATGACGAAGTCGTCGCCGGCCCAGTCGTAGTGGTTCGGCTTCGTCGTGACGCCGGGGCTGCCGCCAGTAGCAAAGCTATCGTGGCCCGTTATTTCACGCATCAGGGTCGACTTGCCGACGTTGGACCGCCCGACGAGGACGATTTCGTCAGCCCGGTTCGGGCGTGTCTCGAACATACTATCGGTTGACCGTTCGGCGGGATAAGCCGACCGGTCGGGGGCGACGGTATCAGCTACTGTTATACATTCGGGCATCGATTGGCCGACGTGCGACTCGTTCAGGTGACTATCCCGGCGGGCAAACGCGAGGCGGTGTTGCGGGTTCTTGACGAAGAGGGCATCGACTACGTCGTCACCGACGAGACGAGCGGCCGAGAATACACCGCGGTCGCGTACTTCCCGCTGCCGACAAGCGCTGTCGAGCCGATTCTCGAACAACTCCGGGATGTCGGGCTTGAGCGGGAAGCGTACACCGTCGTTGTAAGCGCCGAGACGGTCGTCTCCAAGCGGTTCGATGACCTCAAGGACAGCTACGCCGAGAAAGAAGAAAGCGAAGAGCGAATCGCTCGACAGGAAATCGAGGCCCGGGCCGAAGAGCTTGCCGCCTCGATTCCCACGTACGTCGTGATGACTATCGTCTCGGCGGTCATCGCTACTGCCGGCCTCCTGTTGGACTCGCCGGCGACGGTTGTCGGCTCGATGGTCATCGCGCCGCTCATTGGCCCGGCGATGACGACGGCGGTTGGCAGCGTCATCGACGACGCCGAACTCTTCCAGCGTGGGGTTAGCCTGCAGGTCGTCGGCATCGTGTTGGCGGTCGCGGCGGCGACGGTCTTTGCCGTCTTCGTGCAGGTGATGAACCTCGTTCCGCCCGGCTTGGACCCACTCTCGCTCGCGGAGGTCGAAGAGCGGCTCTCGCCGAACTTCCTCTCGCTTGCGGTCGCTATCGGGGCCGGTATCGCCGGCGCGGTCAGCCTGATGACCGGCATCTCGGCCGCGCTCGTCGGCGTCATGATAGCTGTGGCGCTCATTCCGCCGGCAGCGACCGTCGGTATCGGCATCGCCTACAGCGACCCTGCCCTTGCCGTCGGGTCGGCGGTGCTCGTGGCGGTCAACATGCTCTCGATAAACCTCGCGTCGCTCATCGTCCTGTGGTATGCTGGCTACCGCCCGGAGCACTTCTTCCGGCGCGATAAGGCCCGTATCGCGACGCTAAAGCGGGTTGCAGTGCTCGTTGTCGCGATTGCGGTGCTGTCGCTGTTCCTCGGCGGCGTCACATACGATTCCTACCAGAGCGCACAGACTGAGCAGGATATCCGGAATGCTATCGATACTGAATTGGAGGACCCGGTGTACGCTGGCTACACGCTCGTCGAACTCGAAGTCGAGACGACGGCGGAGAATCTGCTGTTCCAGCGACCGACGGCGGCGACAGTTACTGTCGGTGTCCCGCCGGATGCCGGCAGGCCGGGGCTGGCGACCGGTATCGAGACGCGGGTGGCCGCTGAGGCCGGCGTCGACATCGATATCGACGTGTTCTATCTCGAACGCGAGCGTGGTGCCGGTTAGTCAAGCGGCGGTTTGACATTACACCGTTTATAAGCCCTGTTCGCGAGTCGGCTCGTCTGTATGCAACGAGACACGCTTTCGATACTGATTGTCACCGCATCGCTGTTGGCGATGGCGCTTGTTGGAGCCGCTGTCGTCTCACCAATCGGGGCCGACGACCCGGCGTCCGACGCCGACCGAACCATCACCGTCGACGCGAGCGGCGGAGCCGACACCGAACCCGACCGCGGCGTCGTCAGCACAGCGGCGGTCGCTGAGGGTGACGACCCTGCCGCGGTCCGCGATGAACTCAACGAACGCGCCGACGCGCTCCGGACAAACCTCGAAGCAGCGGGGCTGACCGACGACGACTACGAGACGACCGAGTACCGAATCAACGAACCCCGCCGACCGCCACGCGAGGAGGGCACCGACGAACCCGACTACCGTGGCACCCACAGCTTCACGGTCGACCTCGACGACCCCGATAGAATCGGCACGGTCATCGATGCCGCCGCGGATGCCGACGCCGAGGTCGGCGACATTGAGTTCACGCTATCGGAGACCGTTCGCGACGAACTCCGCGAGGACGCCATCGACAACGCAATGGGTGATGCTCGGGTGCAGGCCGACAGCATCGCCGACAACGGCGCCCTGCAGGTGACCGGCGTCGCCCACGTCGACGCAACCCAGCGGAGCTTCAGCACAGTCAGCTACGAAGTCGCCGCGACGCCGGCACCCGAAGACGACGCTGCCACGGATGTCGATACCGGCGACGTATCGGTGACATACGACGTCGAGGTCACGTACAACGCCACGGCGAACTGACGGGAGAAGCTGGGCCAGGCGGCCGTTTTATCACTCTTGGCGACCTGAGACGTCGTATGGAGACGCCGACTGTCGACGACTGGGGGGAGGCGGTGACGCTCGCACGGTCGCTCGGCCACGACGGGCGGGTTAGAGTACCGAAAGCCGCCGAGCCGACGCTTCCGGAGTCGGTGTCACTCCGACACTCGAACTTTCCGTGGTCGATACACCGCGGGGCCGTCGCCGTCTACCGGGAGTCCGAGCGCGGCGACCACCTCCAGATACGGGAGTATCCGGCCTGTTGGGAGGTCTCGGTCGATAGTTACAACCCCCACTACCGGCCGGTCAGTCACGCGGCGGTGGACATTCCGGCCCAGATGCTACTCGCGATGGGCGCATTGACACCGCTGGACGGCTACCGATGGGTGTTCGGCGACCGACTGCCGCCGGTCTTTGCACCGGTGTCGTACTCGCTTTCGGCACTGGGGTCTGCCTCACGGCTCGGCAAGAAGTTGCTGCCGGGGGTCGGCTGACGGGACGAGCGCCGGGCGAACGGAGCAAAAACGGACTGGGCGCTACTCGTCGTCCTCGAAGGGCAGTTCGAGCTCGTAATCGACGGCGTCGATAGCGGCGTCGAGAACCTCGTCGACGTTTTCGCCGGTCTCGACGCTCATGTAGTGGTCAGCCTCGGTGTCCGTCGAGCGGTCTGCCTTGTTGCAGACGACGATAACGGGGACATCGAATGTCGATTCGATGTCATCGAGGAGGTCGCGCTGGCTGTCGAGCGGATAGCCGCACTCGCCGCTCGCATCGAGGACAAAGAGGACGGCGTCAGCCAGATGGGTCAGCGCCGAAACCGCCTGCGACTCGATGGGGTTTCGGTCCTCTGACGGTCGGTCGAGCAGCCCGGGGGTGTCGATGAGCTGATACCGGACGTGGTTGTCTTCGACGTGGCCGACGTTGATTTCGGTCGTCGTGAACGGGTAGGCGGCGGTCTCGTTTCGCGCGTTCGTGACCGTGTTGACAAACGACGACTTCCCGACGTTCGGGTAGCCGGCGACGACGATGGCCGGCTCGTCGGCCCGGATGTCGGGCAGCGTTTTCAGCGCCTCTCGAGCCGTTCCGATGGCGAGTAGGTCGTCTTCGACCTGTTCGGTGATATCGGCGAGCCTGGCGAAGGCCTGCTTCCGGAGCTTCCGGGCGGTGTCGGTGTCGGAATTGCGGATGCGGCCGTGGTATTCGTCTTTGATTTTGTCGGCCTGTCGGCCAGCCCACATCACTTCCGAGAGATGCTGTCGGAGCGGGTCGACGCCGCCGACATCGGTATCAGCGAGCGTCGCATCGGCGAATTCATAGTAGAACGTGTCGACGAGTTCGAAGTCGGGCCAGGAGGTGACGACGTTTTCGAGGTTGTCCGAGAGAATGTTCGACGCCGTCTGGAGCATCGACTCCTGGGCCTCCTTGCCCTGTTTCGCTCGCCCCGCGCGCGCTGCCCGCGAGAACGCCTTGTCGACCAGCTCCTCCGACCGGGGCGTCGTCGGAAGGTCTTCGAAGTGCATACCGCACCTTGTGTATCAGCCATCATAAGGGGCGTGTTCCGGCGGCGCGGGCAGTAGCGACCAGTGGGGCTGTCCGACGGATGCGAACGGAGGCCCGTGAGCGATGGGGTTTTTGGTACAGGGCGGCACAGTAGCGCGTAGATGGAGTTCGAGGAGCTGGAAGCGATTCCGGGCGTCGGCGAGAAAACGGCCGAGCGGCTGGCCGAGCTCGACGACCCGGAGGCGGCGCTTTCGGCCGGCGACGTGGCCACCATCGCACGCGCGCCGGGCATTAGCGACGGGCGCGCCGCCCGCATCGCTCGGGCGGCAATCCGCCATCGCCACGACGACGACGGGACGTTTCTGGCGAGCGAGCGGGCACAGGAGCTCTATGCGTCCGCGCTGTCGCTGCTGCAGGAGCGTGCAGTCACCGACTACGCCGAAAAGCGGCTGGAGACGTTCTATCCGAGCGCATCGGCGTCCCGCATCGAGGAAGTGCGGTCGTTCGCCCGGGAGGCCGTCAAGCAGGAGCCGACGCCGGAACTGCTCGACGCGCTGGAAGGCGTCGAGCCGCTGTCGCCGCCACGCGACGTGCGGGTCAGAGACCGGTGTGTAGCGACGAGCGACGCCGAAACCTTCGCCGAGGCACAAGAGGCCGTCCCCGAGGTGAGCGTCGAACTGGTCGAGGACGCCCGTGGCGTCGCTGACCTCGCGCGTGGGTACGCAACCGTCATCGTGCTCGACGAGAGCTTCTCCGGCATCGATGTCGAGGGCGATGTGCGTGTCGAGCCGACGGCACTGGAGTCGCCGGCCGAAATCGTCCCCGAGCGGACGCTCGCCTTCTTCGCCGAAAACAGAGACCGACTCCGGGCGGCGGCTGCGGTCAACCGGCTGGCGGGGACGGAACCGGACTGTGATGTCGAAACGCTCGATGCAGCGCTCGAACGGCTCGACGCCGACGGCTCCGTCTCCGGTGACAAGCGGGTCGCAGCGCTGAATGCGGCCATCGAAGACCTCGATGCCGCCGTCTCGATGGCCGAAGGCGTCGCGAACGACCGACTGCGAAGCGCTATTGAGGAGCGGGATGTGACAATCGAGGGGACCGACCTGCTCTCGCTCGTCGAACGCGGTGCCGGCGTCGATTCGCTTCTGGAGCGGGAACTAGCAGACGAGTTCGACGCGGCTGTCGAGGCCGCCCGCGAAGAATTTGTCGGGACGATCGGCCTCGACGACTACGAGTCGCTTGCCCGGCGGGCGTTCGGGGAGGAGCCGACGTTTCCGGTCGAACACGACGAGCGTGTTGTCGAGCGGCTTCGTGAGGAACTGACCGCCGACCGCGACCGGCGGGCCGCGCGGCTCAAGCGTGAGGTGGCTGCCGACCTCCGGGAGATGCGGGAGGCGGCGGCGGCGCTGGTCGAGACGGCACTCGAACTCGATGTGGAGCTTGCCGTTTCCCGATTCGCCCGTGATTTCGACTGCACGTTCCCCGAGTTCGACGGCAAGGGGTTCGAGATAACGGGTGGGCGGTCGCCGCTGCTCGATGTCGAGTTCGAGGCCGTCGAGCCGGTCGATTACGGCGTCGAGGGGGTCGCGCTGCTCTCCGGTGTCAACAGCGGCGGGAAGACATCGACGCTTGATTTAGTCGGGCTCGTCGTCGTTCTCGGCCAGATGGGCCTACCGGTGCCGGCCGAAAGCGCCCGTCTAGAACGGTTCGAGGCGCTACATTATCAGGCAAAAACGCAGGGAACGCTCGACGCCGGGGCCTTCGAGTCGACGCTACGGGAGTTCGGCTCGCTCGTTGCCGGCGACCGGACGCGACTGGTGTTGGTCGACGAGTTGGAGTCGATAACGGAACCGGGGGCGAGCGCTGTCATCATCGCCGGTATCCTCGAAGCCCTTGAGGAAAGCGACTCGACGGCGGTGTTCGTCTCACATCTGGCCGGCGAGATACGGGAGGCGACGGCCGTCGATGTCACTGTCGACGGCATCGAAGCGGTTGGGCTGAAAAACGGCGAGCTACAGGTCAACCGGTCGCCGGTGAAAGACCACCTCGCGCGGTCGACGCCGGAACTCATCGTCGAGAAACTCGCCGAGGAGGACGGCGATGAGCTCTACGGGGAGCTACTGGAGAAGTTCGAGGCGGAGAAGCCGGCCGAGGCGGATTGAAGCCCGCTACCCGTTGCTTGTGGGTTTTCCGGCTCGCCCGAAACCTTAACACGCGCGGCAGCGTGGTGAAAGTGAAGATGGCGGACGACGACATGCTCTCGTGGGACGAGTCCGTCTTCCGCGACGAGGGCGTCCTCGAGCTCGACTACCTCCCGGAGGCGTTTCTCCACCGCGACGAGCAGATGGAGACGCTCAAGTACGCGCTCCGACCGGCCGTCCGGGGCTCCCGTCCGCTAAACGTAATGGCACGGGGACCGCCCGGAACCGGGAAAACCACCGCCGTCCAGAAGCTCTTCGACGAGCTGGCCGGCGTCGGCGGTGTCGAAACCGTTCGCGTGAACTGTCAGGTCGACTCGACGCGGTATGCCGTCTTTTCACGGCTCTTCGAGAGCCTCTTCGAGTACGAGCCACCTGCTTCCGGCGTCTCATTCAACAAGCTGTTCGGACAGATTACCAACCGGCTCGTTGAGGACGACGACGTGCTCGTAGTTGCGCTCGACGACGTTAATTACCTATTTTACGAGAGCGAGGCCTCGGATACGCTGTACTCGCTGCTTCGCGCCCACGAGAGTCACTCGGGGGCGAAAATCGGCGTCATCGTCGTCTCCTCGGACCTCGATTTGAACGTCATCGAAGAACTCGACGGCCGCGTACAGTCGGTCTTCCGCCCGGAAGACGTCTACTTTTCGGCCTACGGCGAGCGAGCGATAGCCGACATCCTCTCCGAGCGGGTCGAGCGCGGCTTCCGGGAAGGGGCGGTCAGCGCACGCGTCCTCGACCGTGTCGCCGAGCACACCGCCGACAGCGGCGGCGACCTCCGGGTCGGCATCGACCTGCTGCGACGTGCCGGGCTGAACGCCGAGTTCCGTGGGTCGACAGAGGTCGCTGTTGCGGATGTGGATACGGCCTACGAGAAGGCGAAATACATCCATCTCTCGCGCCGCCTGCAGGGCCTTTCGGAATCCGAGGCCGCGCTGGTGCGAGTGCTGACAGACCACGATGGCGAGCGAGCGGGGGCGGTCTACGAGGCCTTCAGCGAAGAGACGGAACTCGGCTACACCCGATACTCCGAGATTGTCAACAAACTCGAACAGGTCGGCGTCGTCGACGCCGAGTACACGAACGTCGATGGGAGGGGCCGGTCCCGGGAGCTGTCGCTGGCCTACGACGCGGACGCGGTGCTGGAACGGTTAGAAGAGTAGGGCGGGAGCAAGTCGCCGCTCGGCGGCGGCAGCCGGATTTCGGCTACCGTTCGTCCGGGTCGTCGCCCATCCACTGTTCGGGGACCTGAATGACGTACCGGCCGTTCTCTTGGAGCGCAATGATATACTCCTCGCGGTCGTACAGCTCCATCAGATTCAGTTCGTACTGGCCCGGTTCGACGATTTTTATCGACTCGAACTGCTCGTTGAGTTGCTCACGGAGCGCCGCGAGGTCGGGTTGGTCGTCGTCCGGAGAGCTGGCCGACGTTGTATCGGCGTCTGCCTCCGGTGGTGTGTCGGAGGAAGCAGACGGTTCGTCGTGGGAGACAGGTTCTTCGGGGGGAGATGCCGTGGTATCAGTGTCCGTCGGCGACGGGTCAGAACGGGCCACCGCGTTGAGTTCATCGGGCGAGACAACGTCGCTCCGGGCGGTCGCCTGCGCGCTGTTTTCGCCAGCGCTGTCGTCGAGAATCTCGCTGTCGCGCGCATCGTCTCCACTGGAAGCGGAGGGGTCAGACGCCCCAGAGGGCGGCGACTCGCCGGCCTCCGAAGCGTCGGAATCGCTGCCCGACCAGTTGCCCGGCCACTCCGCCTCCGGGTCAGGACCGGAACCGGAATTAGAATCGGTGTCGGACCCGGCTGTTCCGGCGGCCGGTTCTGTCGAAGCGCTGGAAGAGGAAGGGGTTTCGAGGTCATCACCGGTAGGAGCCTCGGCGTCGGAGGCAGTGTTTGTCGTTCCGGCTGTCTCGTCGGGAGCCGGCTGTTCCGAAGAGGAAACCAAATCGCGGACTCGCGTCGTTGCGCGCCCGACAGTTTCGGCGACTGACGATGTCGTCGAATCAGCGGCCGGGGGTTCCGGCGGTTCCTCGTCGGGAGGACTGGAGTCACCGTCGGTGGGGTCGGAAAGCGCCTCCTCGCTGGGGCGGAACTGGAACTTGTTGCCGCCACACTCCGGACAGCCCGAGAGCATCTCCTTGGAGCCGTCTTCGAACGTGTGACCGCAGCCAGTACACTGGTGGGGCATTGTGGGAGTACCTTCGGGCTTATTTCCGCGTTATCAGCGTGCTGATGAGTGTTTCGTCCTTGTGGAGCGTCTCGATGCGGTTTGCGGGACCGATGACGGTGAGTTTGTTCGAGTCGTCTTTGCCCATGATGCGGCCGAGAAGGCCGCTGCCGCCGCTTTCCTCGCCAGGGTATGTCTCTATCTCGATGCCGGTGAACCCGTCGGGGTTGATTTCCGACATCGTGACCTCGATGAGTTTCGACTCCTCGTCGGGTTCGAGGCCCTGTTCGAGGATGACGATGTTGCCGTCGTGGACGCCGTCGAGGATGAGCCGTATCTTCTCCATGGTGCGCATCCCCTCCATCCGCTCGGCGCTTATCATGTCGATCTGAATGCCGTCGTCGTCCGGCCCATCGCCGTCGTCGGCTGTTATCTCAGGCATGGTATCACCCGAAGTACTCCGCGATCTTGTCGTAGACCTCGTCCATGTTGTCGCCTTCCAGCGCCGAAAGCGGGACGGTCTCGTGCTGCGGGAAGGCGTTGCTGATGCGCTGGACGTTCGCATCTTCGAGGTCAATCTTGTTGGCGAATATCAGCACGGGCAGGTCCTGACTTTCGATGATACCGATGAGCATCGTGTTGACCTGCGTGAACGGGTCTTCGGTGGCATCGAGGACGTAAATAACGCCGTCGACATCCTCTCGGAGCCAGTGCATCGCCTCGGCGACACCTTCGGTCGCCTCTCTGGAGCGGCGGACGGCGTCGTCCTTGTCGATGTCGTGGTCAAGGAACTCCTTGTAGTCGACTTTGGTCGTCACACCTGGTGTGTCGACGACATCGATGGTGACCGACTTGCCGTTGCGCTTGATTTCGACGTTTTCCTTCCTGCGCGCGCGCCGTGTCTCGTGTGGCACGTGGCTTTCTGGACCGACGGCGTCGCCAGTCCAGTCACGCGTGATACGGTTTGCGAGAGTCGTTTTGCCGGCGTTCGGCGGTCCATAGATGCCGATACGCTTGGTTTCGTCGCCCGCAAACAGACTCGATGTCGCCCGCGAGATGCTCGATTTGAGGTCTGTTAACAGTCCCATATCATCCTCCCACGCCCCCGATTTCGAGTCGAAATCGGAGTCGCTCTGCAGATACTACCATCCTGAACTCACTTAAACATATGTCAGACATCAGCCTACCGGTTCCGTAGCCGGTCGGCTTTGGGTCGAGCTGGGCCGGACCAGATGGGGCGGAGCCAAGCATGGGACCAAGGAGGGGCGGGCCACTCCGTTCGTCTTCGTCTGTCGGCAGGCCCACCTGTCTTTGTCTGCCGACAGGCCTCTGGGACAGCAGGACCGTATCCCTGCCGCACCCCCCCACCCCTTCGTTTCAACTGGAGCGGAGAAATGGAGGGGGAGGGGGAGCGCTGGAGTGGGTGAACTCATAGTAGAATAAATAGCGTTTAACGTAGCTACTACTGTACTCTCTGGAATAACCGAGGAAGAGTGTATCGGTAAGCTAGTTTAGATTGGAGACCTAGCCGGGATAGACTAGATATGCTGCTGTATCTAGTACTCACTAGTAATTTTCTACTACTACTAGCAACATAGCGAAACACAGCGAAACACAGCGATTACTAGCCTATAACAACCATAGAAATATAAACAGAATCGTATTTCTTTGTCGTACGGATTTGGTTACTTCCTACAGGTAATAAAGGTTTCTCAACTAGAACGCCTCTCGTCTACCCCTCCCCACCCCTTTCAACGGCTCCAGTCGAAACGAAGGGGTGTGGGGGTAACCACCCTTGTTTCGTCTGCATCAACTGGAGATGTGACTTTCCCGACTTTCCTGGCCCGCTGGATTCTCTCGACCCCACTCTCTCGTTCCCCGTGTTTCACGTCGCCGCCCCCTCGGCACTGGCCCAGCGTCTCGGCGTCCGGTCTCTCAGCATCCGACTTGTTTCTCGGCGTCCAATTCCGTCGGCGTCCAATTCCAGTGCCGATATCCGAGTTCAGTGTCCGTCAGAGTTCAGTGTCCGTCAGATATTATGGCGGAGCTCCCGCCCGGTGGGGGGCTTCGGTCGGCACGTCGGCGTCCGGGTGCTCGAAGTCGGGGCTCCCAATCTCTTTGCCGACCTCATCAAAAAACTTAATACCGAACTCGACCATCGGTTCGACTGCATCAAGTGGACATCCGTTTGCACGCCCTCCACCGAATCAGGGCCTCTACCCCCTGTATTCTTTCCATTCGCTCGATGCGGGGTGGTTTTCCAATTGAAACGGTGGGGTACAGCGGAGACACGCCGCAGGGGAACACAGAATGACAAACGACGACACGGCATCGGAACCCAGGACGCAAGATCGGCTCGAGCGAGGGAGTGGCGACACGGACGAAGACAGCGAAGACACTGTGGACATCGACACAGACACCGAGGGTAGCGATGACGTTGCTACCCCGTCGCAGTCGTCGGGTTCTCCAGTCGAAACTGGGGGGTTCTCCGAGGATGAATCCGACTCGGAGCGGACCGACTCCGTGCCGACGGGCTCCGAACACGCCCGAAACGTTGATGGCTTCTCCGGTGACATCGACCTCGAAGACCTCGACCTCGCTCCGGACGATGAAACCGAAGAAGACGGCGAGGCCGACGAAGCATCAAGAGGGCTCTTCGACGACCTTCTGGAAGGAGAGCCGATATTCGAGAACAAAGAAGTCCTCCGGCCGTCCTACACGCCGCACAAACTCCCCCACCGCGAAGAGCAGATAAACAACATGGCGACGATTCTGGTCACTGCCCTTCGCGGGGAGACGCCGTCCAACATCCTCATTTACGGAAAGACAGGGACCGGAAAGACCGCCAGCGCGAAGTTCGTCAGCGAGGAACTGGAGACGACCTCACAAAAGTACGAGGTCCCCTGTGAGGTGCAGTACATCAACTGCGAGGTGACAGATACGCAGTATCGCGTGCTCGCCCAACTCGCAAACAAGTTCATCGAAAAAAACGAGGCCTACATCGAGTCCCGACTCGATGAACTCGAAGCCCTCAGAGACCGGGCTGCAGAGGACCCTGCTGCCCTCGACGACACCGAGTTCGATAGCGTCGCCGCCGTCGAAGCCGAAATCGACACTCTCGAAACTGACCTCGAGGAGTTCGACCCTGTCCCGATGACCGGCTGGCCGACAGACCGCGTCTACTCGACGTTCTTCGACGCCGTCGACTACCACGAGCGGGTCGTCGTCATCATGCTCGACGAGATCGACAAGCTCGTCGAAAAATCCGGCGACGACACGCTGTATAACCTCTCGCGGATGAACTCCGAGCTTTCGAACTCCCGGGTCTCGATTATGGGCATCTCCAACGACCTCAAGTTCACCGACTTCCTCGACCCCCGAGTCAAATCGAGCCTCGGCGAGGAGGAAATCGTCTTCCCGCCGTACGACGCGACCCAGCTCCGCGATATCCTCCAACACCGCGCGGAAATCGCGTTCAAGCCGGACACCCTCTCCGATGATGTCATCCCGCTGTGTGCGGCCTTCGCCGCCCAGGAACACGGTGATGCCCGGCGGGCGCTCGATTTGCTCCGGACGGCCGGCGAACTCGCCGAACGGGACCGCACCGAGACTATCACTGAAAAGCATGTCCGCAAAGCACAGGAAAAAATCGAGCTGGACCGCGTCGTCGAGGTCGTCAGGACGCTGCCGACACAGTCGAAGCTCGTTCTCTATGCGACCATCCTGTTGGAGAAAAACGGCGTCCACAACATCAACACCGGCGAGGTGTTCAACATCTACAAGCGGCTCTGTGAGGAGATCGACGCCGACGTGCTCACCCAGCGACGGGTGACCGACCTCATAAGCGAACTCGACATGCTCGGCATCGTCAACGCCGTTGTCGTCTCGAAGGGTCGCTACGGCCGCACCAAGGAAATCAGCCTCTCGGTTCCGTTGGACGAAACCGAGGCCGTGCTACTGTCGGACTCCCGCGTCGGCGAGGTAGAGGACGCACAGCCGTTCGTGCAGGCGCGGTTCGACAACTGACGCTGCCTTGTGCCACCTTGCGGAATGTACGCTACTACTGCCAGCCGCGCCGGGAGAGAAAATTGAACCTTTAAACGAGGGCCGGGAGAAGACCCGCGTATGAGTCAGGCAACCAAAATCGTGCTCGGAACAATCGTGGTCTCGGCGGTCGTCGGCGGGCTGTTGCTCGCTGCCATCTCCGTCCTGTAATGTTCGAGCGGCGAGCGCTCACGGATGCACTGTCCGCCGTCCGCGACGAGTATGCCCCTTCGGCGCTCGTCGTCGACGCAGCGAACGACTTCGAGACGCTTCCGCCATCTGTCGCGGAAAACCTGCTTGCGGTCGTCGACGGCGTTGAGCCGTTGGCCTACGACGAAACGACCGTTCCACCGGATGCCCCCGACATTCTCCATCGGCTTGCCGACTCGGAGTTCACCGTCGGCGCTCCCGGTGACGGCGGCGTAACGTGGACGCGGCAGACGTCGCCGCCGACGGTCATTGTCAAACCCCGGCTGGAGGGCTCGCCGGAACCGTTTATCGACTTCCTCATCGCCGAAGCTCTCGTCGAACTCCATCTCGACTCTGCGGAACATTTCCTCGGCTTCTTTGGTGACGCCTACG
This sequence comes from Natronomonas pharaonis DSM 2160, assembly GCF_000026045.1. Classification (NCBI taxonomy): domain Archaea; kingdom Methanobacteriati; phylum Methanobacteriota; class Halobacteria; order Halobacteriales; family Natronomonadaceae; genus Natronomonas; species Natronomonas pharaonis. The sequence continues at coordinate 305,550 of NC_007426.1, forward strand.
AGGACCTCAACGACGCCGTGCCGTTGTCGCCGGTCGATACCTACCAGCTCGCGGCGGCGCTCCATACCGCTCATATCGGTCGCCGGAGCCGCCCCGTCTTCGACAGTTGGGCCGACCAGTTCCCGGACATCCACGCCGCGTGGGCCGACGCTGGCGAGCGGCTCGAACCACGGCTCGCCGACCTCTCGGCCGATGTCGCGACCGGCCGAACCGACTTCGCCGACGCGGCGGAGCTGGCCTGTAATGCCCTCAAGCACGATAGTGCGGTTCCCAAGCCGTTCGACGCGCTCGACACCGAAGCATACACCGACCACGGTGCGCCGTTTGCCGTCCGCTGGGCGGAAAAAACATTCGCCGAACTCGACACTGATTGATTCTGCCGCGCGACCGTGACAGCCCCTGTATCAGGGCATACGTCCCCGACCCCGGGCACACGTCCCCGAACTGTCCCGGCTCAGTTCCCGCCGAACCCGATACGCCCTGACGAAAGGTCCCGGTCGCTTTTGGGGCCGATGTGGTCGAACTCGTAGTCGTCGTCGGTGAGATAGACCTCGCCCCCCTCAACCGCAACATCGACGGCTTCGAGATAGGCACCCTCGCAGGGGCCGTGGCTACACTCCCCCGAGTCGGCTTCGAAAATCGCCCCGTGGCGGGTACAGACAAGCTCCTCGTCACGGAACTCCGCACCACTTCCTTTATCGAGCCGGACATCAGTCCAATGGGGACAGTAGTTGCGCCACGCCACGACATCGTCGTCCTGCCGGACCAACACGACTTCTTTCTCGTCGAACCCCTCCCGCAGCGTCACAAGCAGCGTCGAGTCCGTCGGCACCTCGTCGACGGCCACGATGTGCGAGGCGTCGTCCATAGTCGCTATTTGCAACCGCACCGTTCAAGGGTTGCGAATGCGGCCGGATTCAGTCCCATCACGGCTATGCTGCAACGCCGCCCGACGAACGCCGTACGCTACAGGAGCGTACCGACACCGAGCCACGAGCTACAGCAGCGCGTCCGTCTCGACATCGCTTCCCTCGCCGCCAACCTGAACGTCGCCTTCGGGGGCGGGGCCAACGGCGACGGTTCCGCCGGCAACGATGGGGGCGACGAGCCCGGCAGCGACCACCCCCGGCGAGCGGAAAGAGCCGCCGACGGCGACTGTCGTACCGTCGTCGATACCGTGGTCGTCGATAGCCGTTCGGGCTGCGGTGAGCACGTCACCGTGGCTGTAGCGTTCTTCGCCCGCGCGAAGTAGCGGGTCCGTCCCCGCGATGTGGTCCGGCGGTTCCGTCGGGTTCTCGCTCCACACGTCGCGCTCGAAGTACGCTACCGTCGGGTCCCCCGGGTCGTCACCGTAGGCGACCGGCTTCGTGCCCGGCTCGACCGCCTCGGCGTCGATATCCGCTGCGGGGGCAACGATGGCCCGTGGCGAATCAAGCTCCGAGGGCGGCCCGAAGGAGACGACGCCGCCGAGCAGCGCCGCGCCGTACAGCGTCAACACCGGCTCCGGAAGCGGGTCGTCGGCGACAGCAACGCCGGCACCGCCCCTGACGCCGAGATGTCGCAGGAAATTGCCGGTCTTCCAGGCGGTCGTACAGAACCGCCGGTAGTCGTAGTCCCGGCCGACTGCCGGGGCGACGAGCGCCGGGGCGTCGGTTCGCCGGTCGCGGCCGATGATGTCGCCGAGTACGTCCATAGGCCAACTACGGGTGGCGGTTAGTTAAACCGGTCGTGACCGCCTGCGGCCACGACAGTCGGTTCCGTCACGTACTTCCGCACACCGCTCCTACTCCGTGTATGGAGTATCTGGAGCGCCGACGGGCGCTCGTCGAATCGCGGCTGGAGGCCGTTCTCGACGCCACCGAGCCGGATGCCATGACCGACCGGCTCGAACACGTCTCGCTTTCGGGCGGCAAGCGTGTCCGGCCGATGGTCGCGTTGCTGGCGTTCGAGGCGGCCGGCGGCGAGCTCGTCGGCGAGGACGGCCGCGGCTCCGAGCCGTCCCGCAACGCCATCGATTTCGCGGTCGGCATCGAACTCGTCCACAACGCCTCGCTCGTCGTCGACGACATCATCGATGAGTCCGAACTCCGGCGCGGCGTCGACAGCGCGTGGGCCGCCTTCGGGTACGGCCCCGCGATTACCACCAGCGATGGCTTACTCGGGGAGGCGTTCTCGCTTTTTTCCGCCGACCCACGCGCGATGCGGACGGTCGCCGAAGCGATGGTCGAACTCGGCGAAGGCGAGGCGACCGAACTTGTCGAACGCCCGGACTCCGAGGCCGCCTACATGGAGCTTGCGCGCCGGAAGACGGGGGCGCTGTTCCGCGCGGCCGCCGAACTCGGAGCCATCGCCGCCGATGCTGACACCTACGCTGTCGACGCCTTCGGCCAGTACGCCGAGCGGGTCGGCATCGCCTTCCAGATACGCGACGATGTCCTTGATGCGACCGCCGATGCCGACGACCTCGGCAAGCCCACTGGACAGGACGCCGAGATGGAACGCCCCTCAGTCGTCCAAATAACCGACATGTCGCCCGACGAGGCCAACGAGCGCGCTCGGACCGAGTCCGATGCCGCTCTCTCGTCGCTTTCGGCCGCCGACACGGTTGATTCGGAGGCTGTCGGCTATCTTGAGGACCTCGCCGAGTTCGTCGTCGTTCGGGAGCGGTAGCCGCGCGGCCGACGAACGAAAACGCGTTTAGCCCCGGCGCTCGGACGCGAGCGTATGATAGTGCCGGGCTCAGACACGCAGGAACTCGCGGCCGCGCTTTCGGCCGCGCTCGACGAGCCGCTTGCGGCCGTCGAGTACGACCGCTTTGCCGACGGCGAGAGGCTCGTTCAGGTCCCGGAAACGGACGACCGGGCCGTCGTCGTGGCTTCGACTGTCTCCGACAGCGCACACGTCGAGTTGCTCCAGTTACAGGATGCCGCCCGCCAGCAGGCCGAGGAGGTCGTCACCGTCCTGCCGTATATGGGCTATGCCAGACAGGACGCCGCTTTCGAGGACGGACAACCGGTTTCGGCCCGGGCTATCGCCCGAGCTGTCGCTACGGGAACTGACCGTGTACTGACGGTCAATCCGCACGAGACGGCGGTCTGTGACTTCTTCGACGTGCCGGCCACCCCGGTCGACGCGGCCGGTCGGCTCGCGGAGCCGCTACCATCGCTTTCGGACCCGCTTTTCCTCTCGCCGGACGCGGGAGCGATCGGACTCGCCGAAACCGTCAGCGACGCCTACGGCGACGGCGAGGTCGACTACTTCGAGAAGACCCGCACCTCCGATACCGAGGTCGAAATCGAGCCGAGCGACGCAACGACAACCGGCCGCGATATCGTCCTCGTCGACGATATCGTCGCCACCGGCTCGACGATGAGCACTGCCGTCGCCCAGCTTACAGCACCGGCTCGGGTGTTTGTTACCTGCGTCCACCCGATGCTGGCTGCCAACGCGCGAACGAAACTCGAACGGGCCGGTGTCGACGCCGTCTACGGAACTGATACCATCGAACGCCCGGTCTCGGCGGTCAGCGTCGCCCCCGCAATCGCCGAACATCTGTAGCGCCCCCGGCTACCGCCGTCGTGCCGAAACCACTCCCGCGAGAAGCGCCAACACCGCCGCGACGACGCCAAACCCGGACTGTGACTCAGGCATCGGGAGGCTGCCGTCGTCGGTTGTGCCCGGCGTAGGTGTCGCTTCGTCGGGCGCTGCCGTTGTCTCGGGAGTCACGGTCCCATCGTCAGAAGCCGCGCCCTCGCCGTTGGCTGGCTCGTCGGTGACCGTGACGGTCGTCGAGATGTCGTCGGCACCGACCGTGTACTCGCCCGGTTCGTCGAACTCAATGACGCCGGTGGCGTTCGTTGCACCGTCGACAGTGACCGTTTCGGTGCCGGCCGGCTCGCCGTCGACAGTGAACGTAACCGTGTGCTCGACGCCGTTCGCCGTTGATTCGACGGTCGCCGAGACGGTTATCGGCTCGCCTACTTCGGCCGTCTCCGGCGTGACCGAAACCGCCGAGACGTACGCCGGCGTATCACTGAACGCCGCAGCGTGCTCACCACGGTCCCACACCGATGGCGCTGCGGTCGTCTCGGTGTACCGCTCAGCGTCGGCGCGAATATCGCTCCCGCCTGCCTCTTCGACGGCATCGAGGAACGCCTCGTGTGTGAGCGGGTCGGCGTCGTTCATCGACGCGACGACCGCGTTCAGCGTCGTGTCCGACTCCGCTCGGAGCCGGCGGTCGATGTGTCCGAATACGAGCGCCCCGCGGTCGTAGTCGGCGTTCGTGCCCTCCCACGTGTCGGGGTCGACAAGCTGGACATCGGTGTACTCATCGCCCGCCCCGTGTTCGAGCCGGTCGCGGAACGTCTCGGCGTCGATGTCGCCGGCCTCGTAGCTCAGGAGGGCCGCATAGTAGTCGGCCATCCCCTCGACCGTCCATCGCGTCGCGTCGGTGTGGCGGTCCGGCGCGTCGTTGAACGCCTGTCTGGTGTGGACGTACTCATGCACCCACGCGCTGCGGGCCGTATCGAGCGGCTCGCGGTCCCGAACCCACATGTCGCCGGCCGGCCCGCGCTGTAGTCCCGCCGGCCCCCACTCGTGGAACTCGGTCGGCGCGGCGATGGCGAAGACGTTCTCGTTCCGGGAGCCGATATCGAGCCGCCCGGACGCGGCGGTCAGCGAGTCGAGGATGGCCTCCGGCGATTCTCGGAGGTCGGCGGCCGCCGGAACGACGAGGCTGAACTGCTGGCCGGCAGCGGTCCGGGTATGCTGTTCATACGGGCCGAGATACGCCATGTGGCTGCTCGCGACGCCGGGGCCGTCGACCCGGCTTTCTCTGACAACTTCAGCGTCGGGGCCACGCCAAGAGAGGCCGATAAGCGGCGTTCTGACGATGGCCCACTCATCAGCATCGACATAAAAGAGCCCCTCGTGGCCGCCGCGCTGCTCTCTGACGGTCGCCTCGTAGGCATACTCGACGGTTGGCTCTGTCGTCTCGCCCGTCCACTCGAAGGTCCGGTCGTCAGTCTGGCTGAAGCCGACAGCCCGCTCCGGAACGGCCCCTTCCGGTAGCGTCACTTCGAGTTCGGCGGTGTTTTCAGGAACCGACACCGCTGTCTCGACCGCGATATAATCGTCGCGGTCGTCCTGTGCGAGCGTGTTCTCAACGTCGATACTCGCGGCTGCGGCGGGTGTGGTGAACGCTGCGAGGACGAACAGCAATACCACGGCCGAAAGCAGCGGCACGACGACGTGCCGACGTTCCATTACCGCTCGGATACTGGGTCGATGGTAATGGTTATGTCGGTCGACTCAACGTCCCATACGCGTTCGTGGCCGGCGTTGAGGTCGGCGAACTCGGCCGCCCGGACCTCGTCGGCGATGAGGCCCTCGTGTTCGTCGACGAGGGTAGCCACCCGCTCGTCGGCGATGTCGAGGTCGACGCGGATTTCGGCCTCGATGTCCAAATCGAGGTCTTTGCGCATCTCTTGGACCCGCCGGATAACCTCGCGGGCGTAGCCCTCGCTTTCGATGTCTTCGGTCAGTGCCGTGTCGACGTAGACGACACCGCGGTCGTCGCCGTCGACGGTGAAGGCTGTCCCCTCGACGCCCTCCGGCGTCTCGGTGTTAAACGAGACCATCTCGTCTGTCAGCTCGATATCCCGGCCCAGCTCCGTCTCGACGGCGGCTTCGAGCGCTTCGACGGCGGTGTCGGTCACCGAGACGGCGTTGATGGCGTTCATCACCTCACCGGCTTCGTCGCCGAACGTCGGCCCGAGTACCGACATGTCTGCGCGGGCGGTGTAGGACAGTTCCTCCCAGTCGGAGCCGGGCTCGACGAGTTCGATTTCGCGGGCGTTGAGCCGGTCCCGGAGGAGGTCCCGATGCCGGTCGACGGCCTCGGCGGCCCGGTCGTCGTCGGCGGCGACGACGACGCGGGTAACCGGCCAGCGGAGCTTTCGCTCGGCCTGCTGGCGAGCGTTGGAGCCGGCTTCCTCGACCGCGGCGACGATGTCGACGTCGGTTTCGAGCTGTGGGTCGCGGAACCGCTCGTCGGGGTCGGGCCAATCGGCCATGTGGACCGTCTCGTGGCCGCCGTCGCCGGTCAGCGTGCCGTATATCTCCTCGGCGACGAAGGGCGCATACGGCGCGAGCAGCTTCGTCGTCTCGACGAGCACGTGATGCAGCGTCGCGTAGGCCGCCAGCTTGCTCTCGGAGGTCTCTTCTTCCCACATCCGCTCGCGGACGACTTGGATGTAGAACCGCGAGACATCCTCAACGATGAACGCGAGCAGTTCATCGAGGGCCTTGTCCTGTCGGAAGTTCTCCCAGTGGTCGGTCATCTCGGCGGTGACCGTCGACAGCCGCGAGAGGACCCACTCGTCGACCGTCTCCAGCGCTGCCTCATCGAGGGCGACGGCGTCGGGGTCGAAGTCATCGAGCCGCATGTACGGCAGCGGGAACCGGAAGACGTTCCAGAGGATGTTGAGGTCCCGCTGGCGGTTCTCCATCTCGTCCCACGAAAAGCGCATGTCGTCGCCCTGCGGGTTCTGTGTCAGCAGGAACAGCCGCATCGGGTCCGCGCCGTGGCGGTCGATGGCCTCCTGTGGGGCGACGATATTGCCGATGGATTTCGACATCTTGCGGCCGTCCTCTGCGAGCGCCCAGCCATGCATCAACACCGTCTCATAGGGGGCTTCACCGAGGGCGGCACTTCCCATCCCGAGTTGCGACCAGAACCACCCACGGGTCTGGTCGTGGGCCTCCATGATGAGGTCGGCCGGCCACAGCTCCTCGAAGTCGTCTTCGTTTCCGGGGTAGCCGAGCGTCCCCCACGAGGCGACCGACGAATCGAGCCACACGTCGAAGACGTCCGGCACGCGGGTGTAGGTGGTGCCGTCTGCGGTGATGGTCAGGTCATCGACGGTGTCCTTGTGGAGGTCGACGCTCTCGGGGTCGATGTCCTGGTCGACGCGTTCTGCGAGTTCCTCGCGGGTCGAGACGACGATGGCCTCCTCGACGTCGCCGCTCCAGTCGTCGGGCGTCCAGATGGGGATGGGGATGCCCCAGTAGCGCTGCCGGGAGACGTTCCAGTCGGGCGATTCCTCGATGAACGACCGGAAGCGGTTGTCACGGGCTTCCTGTGGGAACCACTCGCTTTCCTCCATGTTCGCGAGCAGTTCGTCTTTGATGTCGGTCACCGTGATGAACCACTGGTCTGTGACCATCTGGATGATGGGCGTGTCACAGCGCCAGCAGTGGCCGTAGTCGTGGTTGACGGTGCCGCGCGACAGGAGCAGCCCCTTCGCTTCGAGGTCATCCATGATGGCCGCGTCGGCGTCCTTGACGAACTGACCGGCGTAGTCGCCGGCTGCGTCCTCGTAGACGCCGTCAGGACCGACCGGACAGAAGACTGAAAGTCCGAGTTCCTGTCCGCGCTCGAAGTCGACCTCACCGTGGCCGGGCGCGGAGTGGACCAGCCCGGTGCGGTCGGCTTCGACGTAGTCGGCCCCGTAGACTTCGAGTGCGCCCTCGAAGGCGGGCGCTTCGGGAACCTCCTCTCGGAGCGGGTGTTCGTAGCGCCAGCCGACGAGGTCGCTACCCTCGTGCTCGCCGACGACTTCGTAGTCCTCGTAGCCGCCGTGGTCGACGACATCCTCGACACAGGGCTCGCCGACGTAGAGCGTCTCGGTTCCGTCGCCGGTGTCGACCTCGATGGCCTGATAGGTCATCTCCTCGTCGACGGCGACGAAGGTGTTGGCCGGGACTGTCCACGGCGTGGTGGTCCAGATGACGAGGTGCCCCTCGCGCTCTGCCAGCGGGAACTTCACGTAAATCGAGGGGTCCTCGACGTGGTCGTACTCGACTTCGTTGTTGGCGATAGCCGTCTCACACCGGGGACACTGACTGATCGAGCGCTGTCCCTGCTCGACGAGGTCCCGGTCGTGTGCCTTGGAGAATCCCCACCACGCCGCTTCCATGTATTCGGGGTCGACCGTCTTGTAGGGGTCGTCCCAGTCCATCCAGACACCGAAGGATTTGAAATCCTCTTGGAGGCCTTCGAGCTGCTCTTCGGCGAAGGATTTGCATTCGTCGATGAAGTTCTGCTCGCCGAACTCCTCGATGTCCTTTTTGTTGTCGAAGCCAAGCCGTTCTTCGACCTTCGTCTCGATGGGTAGCCCGTGCATGTCGTAGCCGGGCCGGTCGGTAACGTTGTAGCCACGCATCCGGTGATAGCGGATGTAGGCGTCCTTTAGCGTCTTGTTCCACGTCGTCCCCATGTGGGCCGACCCGGAGGTGTAGGGCGGGCCGTCGACGAAGAAAAAGTCCTCGCCGTCGGCGCGGTGCTCGACCGTCCTCTCGTAGGCGTCGACCTCGTCCCAGTAGTCGAAGACGCGGTCCTCGACCGCGTCGGGGTCGTACTGGTCGTCGACCTCGGCGAACCTGCTCATACGGAGTACATCCGGCCCCGCCGTTAAATGGGAATCGGTACCGCGCGCGGGAACGGCAAGACGGACACACCGGTATCAACAGACGGACACACCGGTATCGACAGGCGGACGTACCGTCGTCGACAGCACGAACGGCCGACGAGGACCAAACCCGCGGTCGCGGCGAAAGTGCGGGGTTTTTCCGTCCCGAAACCGAGGATGGAGGTATGCAGGGTAACCTTCCGCCTGAAGCCCAAGAGAAAATCGAGGAGCTTCAGGACCTTCAGGAGACCGCACAGCAGGTCGCACAGCAGAAACAGCAGGCCGAAACCCAACTGCGGGAGTCCGAGACGGCACTGGAGACCCTCGACGACATCGAGGGTGACACCCAGATGTATCAGGAAGTCGGCGAGCTGCTCATCGAGACCGACTACGACGAGGCCTACGAGAACCTCGAAGAGAAGGTCGACAGCCTCGAAGTCCGCGTCGAGACGCTCACAAAGCAAGAAGAGCGTGTCCAAGACCAGTTCGAGGGTCTCCAGGAAGAGCTCCAGGAGATGCTGCAGGGCGGCGCAGGCGGCGGCCCGATGGGTCCCGGCGGCCCCGGCGCAGGCGGCGCGTAATCGGCCGTGACTGCCGACGACAGCGACGAACCGACGGCCGACGAGATAGTCGAAGTCGCCTCGGACGCCGCCGAGGGGCTCATCCTCTCGCGGTACAAGCAGTCCGAAGTGACTGACATGGACGTGACGGTGCGATTCGAGGACGGCACCCTCGATGTCGATATCTACCTGAACGCGCCCGACGACCCCGACCCCGGGGCGGTCGCACAGGAAGCCGTCGAAGCGGCCGAGTCGGCCGTCGACGAACTCTTCGAGTAACGGCCGCTTGTCGGCCGGCTACTGCCTCTCTGTAGCAACGCGACAGCCTCGGCGCTTCTGGCTGTATCTCCCCTGAAGATAATTTATCCTACACATATATTTGCAATAATGTATATGTATGAGCTACGCGAAGCAGGACACAGCACCGCCGACTACGAGATACGCGAAGTCGACGACAGCGGTGGTCGTCGGCTGGTTGGCCGCCTACGCCGCCTACCGCCTCGCACCGACGTGGTCGCGGCTCGATATCGACGAACTCGTTCCCGCGTTTTTGACGTTCGGCCTCGTCATCGGCTTCGGATTCGCGCTTGGCGTCTACGGGCTTTTCCGCGGCATCGAGACGGCAGTCGCCGCCGGTCGCGTCCGGACGGCTGACGATGTCGATTGACCGACGACGACTTCGCCAGTGTCGACTGCGAGTCACCCGGCAAGAAGAACGACGAGCAGGCTCACGGTGAGCACAGCACCAACGACCACCAAGAGCAGTACGCCGCCGAGCTGGACCATCGCGTTCGCCGTCGACGCGAGCGTCTCGGTTCGGTCGGTCCCGAAGACGGTCGTCTCGGCCTCGGCGCTTCCGACCCCTGCGACGACCGGTTCGAGGTCGGCCGTGGCGTCGGCTTCGAGCGACTGCACGAGCGCGACCAGTTCGTCGCCGTCGAGGGCGTCGCCCACCCGGTTTGTCGCTTCGACGGTGTTGACGACGTGGGTGTCGGTCGTCGCGACTTCGACGGTGTCGGCCGCAAGCGCGTCCTGTATTCGCTCGCGGAGTCCGGGAACCATGTTGTTTCCGTCGACCAGCACGTAGGCGGTCCGGTCGCCGTCGGTATCGAAGACGGCCACGCGGACCCCCAGCGGGCCGATGCCGTCGGTCGGCTTCCAGTCGGTCTCGCTGGCAGCGACACCGACCGAGAGCGGCCCACTGTCGGCCGCCGATAGCGCTGCGCCGAGTTCCCCGGCAGCACTCTGGATGTCGCCCGCCCGCCGGGAGCCGGGGGTAACCTGCCCCGGGCCGTCCCCGACCTGCCCGTTGCAGTTGTGTGCGTCGGCAACAAGCGCCGTCTCGAACCCTGCCGCCCGGAGTTCACCGGTCGCCGCCAGCCCGACCCCGAAGGCGATATCGTCGGCCGGCTCGGGGGCGTGCGTAATGACGGCGAACGCCCCGTCGCCGACGGCCTGTCCCACGAGCGTCGAGTCGCCCACAGTAGTCCGTCGGGCTCCCGTCGCCGCTTCGTGTTCGCCGGCGGCTTCGACTGCGTCATCGACAGCGTCGACAACCGGCTCAACCGCCCGCTCCGTGACGAGGTTGAAATCGTGGCCGGCAGTGCCGTGCAGCGGAAACGAAAGCCCCGACGCGCGCTCGTCGAGACGAGCGGGGAGATTCCCACCGCCGATGTCGCCCATCGGTCCCGGGTGGACCATCGGCGCGACGAACCGTGCCTTCTCTGTGCCATCCGGTTGCCGGACGACCAGCGCCGACACCGGGACGACAGCGGTCTCGCCGAGTTCCTCGAAGAACGACTCTAGCTCCGTCGAGCCGTCGGCGATGTGGCCGATGAACCCCCGCACGAAATCCAGCACGGAGACGCCGAGGCTCCGCCGCCACGGCCGGTCGATAGCGATGAGAAACCCATAGACAGCAACCGCATAGACGGCACAAAGCGCGAGCAAAAGCGCGAAATCGACGGGGCGGACCGCATCGAGAACGGGTGCGGCGAAGGTCCCGACAAACGGGATGTCGGCGGCGGGGGCAAAGCCCAGATGCCGCGCGGCGTCGCTGTGGAGGAACACCAGCACGGCCGCGGCGACCGGCTGGATACTCGCCGGGATTGCGGCGACCGGCAGCGACTGCCGAGAGACCGCGAGGACGACAAACAGCCGAACGGCGAACATCGACGCCAGCGAGACGACGAGCGCGCCGACGATTGCGCCCGCGCCGAGACCGGTGACGGCGACAGCAGCGGCGGCAACGACGATGGCGACGACGACGAGCAGTTCACAGAGAAAGGCGAGCAACGCCGAGCGGTTGTACGTGAGCCGCCCACCGAGCGGGCGGTCGACCCACGGCGTGAGAAACGCGGCGATGACCGTCGGAACGCCGACATAGACCATCCCGAGATAGGCGTCGTCGAGGACAAAGCCCGAATCGAAGGCGGCGACACCGGCGACAGCCGCCACCAGAAGCGTCAGAAAGAGGCTTGCCGACCAGTCCGGGGCGCGAAAGACGAACCGGGAGAGGGCGGCCAAGTCACGCTGGCTGTTGCTCATCGGCGGGCGGCTGACGGGCTGGTACAGCCGTCAATCGCCGGCACAGATGTCCCGGAAGTTCTCGAAGACCTCCTCGCCGGCTTCGGTGTGGGCGACTTCAGGGTGCCACTGGACACCGTAGCGGTTCCGGTCGGTGTCGCTCATGGCTTCGATGTTACAGACCTCGCTGGTGGCGGTCCGCTCGAAGCCGTCGGGGAGTTCCTTGACCTCGTCGGCGTGGCTGGCCCACACGCGGGTTTCAGGGGCCAGCGAGCCGATGAGCGGGTCGGATTCGTCTTCGATGGAGACTGTCACGTCCGCGTAGCCGCCGTAGTCGCCAGCACCGACGCGGCCGCCGAGTTCGGCCGCCATCAGCTGCATCCCGAGGCAGATGCCCAGTACGGGTATGTCGAGGTCGAGGTATGCCGGCGAGTGGCCGATACGGTCCATGTCGGGACCACCGGAGAGGACGATGCCGTCGGCGTCGATTTCCTCCGGCGGCGTGTCGTTGTCGATGAGTTCGGTGTCGACTCCGAGGTCACGAAGCGCGCGATGTTCCAGATGCGTAAACTGCCCGTGGTTGTCCACCACGACGATTCGGGTCATTTGGTGTCTGTACCGTCCCGACGATTAAAAAGCGTCTGAAACGGCCACGCGTGCGGTTCCGGGGCCGTCGCTGGCAACTGCCGGCGTCTCAGGTTCGTATCTCGAAGCGTGCGCCGCCGTCGTCGCTCTCGGTGAGCCGAAGCTCCCAGCCGTGGGCATCGATAATCTCGCGGACGATAGTCAGCCCGAAGCCGGTCCCCTCGTCGCTCGTCGAGTAGCCGGTCTCGAAAACCTGCTCGCGGTCCTCACGGTCGATGCCGGGACCGTCGTCTTCGATATAGAACCCGTCGTCGTTGAGGTCGCCAACGGTGACAGCCACACCGTCGCCACCGTGTTCGACGGCGTTGTGAAAGAGATTCTCGACGAGTTGGCGGAGCCGCGATTCGTCGGCGACGATATCCGTGTCTGACTCGATTTCGATGGTCGCACCGTTCGTCTCAACGGTCTCGCGGGCGGCTTTCGCGACCGTCTGCAGCGACAGCTGTTCGGTCTCTGTCGCTGGCTCTCCCTGTCGCGCCAGACTGAGTAGGTCGTCGATGAGCCGCTCCATGCGGTCGTGGGCGTTCTCGATATCATCGATGTGGTCGCTGTCGCAATCCTCGGCGAGTAGCTCCAGCCGCCCCGCAGCAACCCGCAACGGATTCCGGAGGTCGTGGCTCACGACGCTGGCGAACTCTTCGAGCCGCTCGTTTTTCCGTTCGAGCCGTTGCTGGCGTGTCTTGTGGTCAGTGATGTCGGCCGCGACGGCACAGACAGCCTGCGGCGTGCCGTCATCGCCGGCAATCGGCACTTTGTGCGTCAAAAAGACTCGAGGACCATCCTCGGTCGGCACCTGTTCTTCGAGTTGAACCGGTTCGTCTGTCTCCAGAACCTGCCGGTCGTCGCCCCGAAGTTCGGTCGCCACTTCGGCCGGGAAGATATCGTAATCTGTCAGCCCGACAACCGACTCAGCATCGACATCGAACGTCTCTCTGAAATACTGATTCATCAGCAGATATCGGCCATCCGCGTCCTTCAAGAAGAGTGCGACCGGAACGTTCTCGATAACAGACTGGAGCCGGTTGTTTTCGCCCGCAAGGCGGACTTCACGGCGCTTTTGACTCGTGATGTCCCGGACCGTGCCGTGAATTCTGACGACACCGCTTTCGCCCCATTGTGGCTCACCGCGGGCGCGTAGCCAGACGGTCCCGCCGTCGTCGGACTCTCCGGTGAGCCGCAGCTCGATATCGTACGGTCGCCCCTCGTCGATGGCCGACCGCATGACGTCCCGGAGCTTCGCCCGGTCGTCGGGATGGTACAGCTCGATAGCATCGGACAGCGTCGGGTCGTATTCGGGAGAGACACCGTGTAGGACCGCTGTCTGGTCTGTCCAGTACAACACGTCACGCCGAACGTCGTACTCCCATGCGCCAATGCCGGCTATCTCCTGTGTCTTCTGCAGCAGGTCGTCACGGCGGCGGGTGTGGCCTTCGCGTTGTGGCTCATGCTCGTCGTCAGGCTGGTACTCTCGTGCCGCCTTGAGCACGCGGTTTGCCAGCAGCTCGTAGCGGTCTGCACTCTCACGTTTCGGAATGTATTCTGTGACCCCGGCCGCGACGGCACGGCTCGCGATGTCCTCGCTTCCCTCTCCGGTAAACAGCACGAACGGCAGGTCCGGATAGCGGTTTCGGACAGCGCGGAGAAGTTCGATGCCGTCCCATCCGCCCATCGCATAATCCGCGATGACGCAGTCGAACGTCGATTCGGCGAGTCGGTCGAGAGCGACGGCGGGGTCGGTTGTCGTCTCGGCCTCGATAGCAGCGTGTTCCCGTTCGAGAAACTCGGCCGTAAGCGGCGCGAACCCGGGCTCGTCGTCGACGTGCAGCACGCGAACCGGGTCGGTCATTTACCAGATGTAACATTGACCGACCAATAATTCCGCTGGCCGTTTCTAGAGGCGATTCGAGCGGTGAGCCGCTCCGATGCGTTGTGAAAGACGACAACAGTTAGTCGTCGGCCAAGACCGGTTCGCTCTCGTCGGCGAGTAGCCGGTCGAGGGCGTCGACCATCGCCCGAACGGACGCCGTCGTGATGTCGGAGTCGGAGGCCGCAACGGTGACCGTCCGGTCGTTGCGGGACATCTCGACTTCGACGGTGACGACGGCGTCGGTGCCGCCGGTGATGGCGTCGACGTGGTAGGACTCAAGCTGTGCGTCGGCGGCGGAGCCAAGCGCCGACCGAACGGCGGCGATGGCGGCGTCGACGGGGCCGCTGCCGGTTCCGGATGCGACGCGTTCGGTGCCGTCGACTTCCAGTCGTACCGACGCAGTCGGTGTTCCACTGCCGGAGGCAGCGGTCAGGTCGACGAGTTCGACCCGGCGGTCGTGCTCGCGGCCCTGTACTTCCTCGGCAATGGTGAGAAGGTCGGCGTCGGTGACGCGCTTGCCGCGGTCGCCGAGCCGCTTGACGCGGTCGACGACTTCGCTGAGTTCATCGTCGGTAACTTCGATGTCGTGTTCGGCCAGCGCCGCTTCGACGCCCGCGCGACCGGCGTGCTTGCCGAGGACGAGCCGGCGCTCTCGGCCGACCTTCTCCGGCGGGTACGGCTCGTACATCGCATCGTCTTTGAGTGTTCCATCGGTGTGAATGCCAGATTCGTGGGTGAACGCGTTTTCACCGACGACGGCCTTGTTCGGGGCCAGCGGGACGCCGGTCTTGGTCGAAACCAGCTGGCCGAGGTCGTACAGCCGCTCGGTCTCCAGCGTTTCGACGCCGTAGCCGTGGTCCAACGCGATAGCGACCTCCTCGATGGCGACGTTGCCGGCCCGTTCGCCGATGCCGTTGATGGTGCCGTGGACGAGGTCGGCACCGGCGGCGACGCCGACGAGGGCGTTTGTGACCGCCAATCCGAGGTCATCGTGGGTGTGCGTCGAGGTCGGCCCGAGCTCCGAGAGCCGTGCGTAGATATCGAGCATCCGGTCCGGCGTAGCGTGGCCGACGGTATCGGGCGCACAGATGCGGTCCGCGCCGGCATCGATAGCCGCGCCCATCAGCTCCTCGAGGAAGTCGAGGTCAGCGCGGGAGCCATCCTCGCCGAGTACTTCGACCCACAGGCCGTGGTCCGTGGCGTACTCGACGAGTTCCACCGTCTTCTCGACGACGGCGTCGTGGGTCGTATCGACCTTCTGTTCGACGTGGCGGTCGCTGGCTGGTACCACGAGATTGACACCGTCGACACCGCAGTCGACCGCGAGGTCGATGTCGTTTTTGACACCGCGGGCGAAGCTCGTTACCCGTGCGTCAAGCCCGAGGTCGGCCACGCGGGCAATCGTCTCCCGTTCGCCGGGGCCCGTACAGGCGCTGCCGGCCTCGATGACGGAGACGTTCGCCGCGTCGAGCTCACGGGCAATGTCGGCCTTCTCCTCCGGTGTCAGAGAAATACCGGGTGCCTGCTCGCCGTCACGGAGCGTCGTATCTAGGAACTGTACGTCTTGGTCTTCGAGGGGAGCAGTCGCTGGGTGGTCCCCGAATAGTGTCGTCACGGTAGAAACTCCTGTATTAGACGAGCGGTCGAATTTCTCGACCAGCCGCCTTGCGGCGACTTACTCTATCCTCTGCCGTGTTGGGGTTCGGCATGGCTGTACATTGGTAATTGGTGTCCCCCTTGATTAACTTGCTGGTTGCGTGCCTGCTGAGGGTGTGCGCCAACTCGCGGTCTCCAAAGTAGGTGGTGATTGGGACGCGTGTGCGGGTTTTTTACAGCCGGAGCGTGGTACTGAAACACAACGCAGGAGCGATGGATGGAACTGGCCCGCCGACCGAGATAGCGTGTCTCTACGTCGACGACGACGCCGCACTCGCCGAACTGACACAGGAGTTCTTGGAGCGAGAACGAGAGACGATTACTGTCGAAACGGTATCGAGTGCGTCCGAGGCGCTCGATAGGATAGACGACACCGAGTACGATGTCGTCGTCTCCGACTATCAGATGCCCGAAATGGACGGGCTGGAGTTTCTCGAAACATTGCGGGAGGACCGTGGCAACGACGTCCCGTTTATCATTTTTACCGGACAGGGACGTGAGGAAGTCGCCATGGAGGCGCTGAACCTCGGTGCCGACCGCTATCTCCAGAAGGGTGGCGACCCGACAGCCCAGTACGGCGTTCTCGCACGGGCAATCGAACAGGCCGTTGCCCACCGACAGGCCAGCGAGCGCCTCGAAGAGCAGAACCGCCGACTCGACATCACGCTCGAATCGATAGGCGATGCGGTCATCGCAACTGACGCCGACGGTCGCGTTGAGCGGCTCAACGACGTTGCGGAATCGCTGACCGGCTGGGACCGCGCGGATGCCGCCGGTCGGCCCCTGGAGGAAGTCTTCGATATTATCTCCGAGGAGACCCGACAGCCCGCCGAAAATCCCGTCGAGCAGGTCCTCGACAGCGGTGAGTCTGTCGACCTAGCTAACGGCACGGTGCTCATCTCGAAGACGGGCGAGGAACGCTATATCGCCGACAGCGCTGCGCCGATAACCGACAACGGCGACGAGATACGCGGCGTCGTTCTCGTCTTTCGCGACGTAACAGACGAGTATGAGGCCCAACGGCGAAAAGAGCGACAGCGGGAGACGGTTGTCGACCTTTCGACGGCCCCATCGGTCGTCGACGGGGAGTTCGAGGCCGCCTGTCGACAAATCACCGAACGGGCGGCTGCCGTCCTCGGTGTTGAGCGGGCGAGCGTCTGGTTGCTGGACGGCGACGAACTCGTCTGCCGGGACTGTTATCGTCGGCCTGACGATGCGCATACGAGCGGTCGGCGGCTGGACGCTGATTGCCACGGGGCGTACGTCGAGGCCATCGAGGCGAGACGGTCGCTGGCAATCGAGGATGTCGACGCCGACGAACGGCTATCGAGTCTTCGTGACCAGTATCTACAGCCGAACGGCGTCGAATCGCTGCTCGATGGGACTATCCGCTCCCGCGGAGAGGTCGTCGGCATCGTCAGCTGTGAGTCGACCACAGAGCAGCGCGACTGGCGTGACGACGAGGTGCGGTTCGTCGCCGAACTCGCAGACCGGGTGCGGCAGGCGCTGTTGAACGATGCGGAAAGCGGAGACGAACTGACGCGGAAAGACGAGCGGCTCCGCCACCTCTTCGAGCAGTCCCCGCTGGCGGTCATCGAGTGGACACGCGATTTCTGTGTCGACCGCTGGAACAGCCGCGCCGAGGAGCTTTTCGGCTACACGACCGCCGAAGCGGTCGGCCGGCACGCCTCGTTCATTATTCCGGGCGGCATCGAGCCGGAGGTGCAGGCCCACTGGGAGACGCTACTCGACGAAGGTGAAAACCGTTCCCGAGTCAACGAAAACAGCAGGAAAGACGGTGGGACGGTCGTCTGCGAGTGGCACAACCGCCCGATAACGGATGACGGCGAAGTCGTTGGTGTGCTCTCGTTGGTCCGGGACGTGACCGAAGAGCGCGAACAGAGCCGGCAGTTCCGGGCGCTGGTCGAGAACACGAACGAGGCTGTCTTCATCAAAGACACTGAGGGCCGCTATGAGTTCATCAACGAGGCGGGGGCGGACTACTTCGACGCCGACCCCTCGGATATCGTCGGCACGCACGACGGCGACCTCTTCGACCTCGACGACGACCGGCGGCTCTTGGAGGCCGACCGTGAGGTATTGTCGAGCGAAGAGCCGGTTGCGGAAGAACAGACCTATCGTATCGACGGCGAGGAATACGTCTTCCTCAGTGAGCGGCGGCCGCATTACGACGAGTACGGTAACCTTCGGGGACTGGTCGGCATCAGCCGCGATGTCACAGACAGAAAGCGGACCGAAACGGTCCTTGCGGCTGTCCATGCCGTAGCCACCGACACCGACCGCCCGTTCGACGAACGCGCAACCGAGCTTATCGACACACTCCGGGAGGCGCTTGGACTTTCCGGCGGTCGACTTATACGCGTCCAAGAAAACGAGCCGTGCAACGAGGCTGTGGTCGCGGCCGGAACGGCTGCTACGGTGGTCCATGCTGACGTGCCGTTCGAGGAGACACTCTGTGGCCGCGTCGTCGCTGACGAGGAGCCGCTGGCGACTGATGACCTCGCCGGAGCGGGGGGCAAAGCGGAGACGGCCGGCTGCCATCTCGGCACGCCGGTTTACGCCGACGGCTCGCTGTGGGGCGTCCTCTGCTTGACCGCCCCGGAGCCGCGGCCGACGCCGTTTTCAAGCACCGAACGGCGGCTCGTCGAACTCGTCGCGGAGTGGCTCGGCCAGGAACTGAGCGAACGGGAAAAGCGCCGGGAGCTCCGACGGCGGAACGAGGCGCTCGAAGACATCATCGATGTCCTCTCACACGACATCCAGTCGCCGCTGTCTGCCGCCCGCGGCCGCCTCGACCTCGCGGGTGACAGCGAGCACGTCGACCGCGCCGCGAGGTTGCTCGAAGACATCGACGTGCTCGTCGAGGACGCGCTAACGCTTGCCCAGCAAGGCTGGGAGATATCGGCGACGGAACCGCAGAACCTCGCCGCCGTCACCCGGCGCGTCTGGCAGCGACTCGACGCGGACGAGGCGACGCTTGTCGTTGCCGACGACGAACCGCTGGAGGTGGCCGCTGATGAGAGTGCGCTCGAACTCCTGCTGCAGAACCTGCTGGGAAACGCCACCGAGCACGGCGGCGAGGGCGTGACCGTTACCGTCGGCTGTGT